>JAUXOM010000059.1 GCA_030682175.1 Rhodocyclaceae bacterium | reverse complement strand
CATGGCTTGCTCCTGTCGGAAATCGAGGCGGGATTGCCTCGTTTCCAACATCGGCAGTTGCCTGCCTTTGCAAACCTCCTACGGTCCAGAACACCCTACTACAGTCCAGCACCACCCCTACCGCGCGAGCGGTTTAGTCCTTGGCGCGTATTTCGCCAGAAAGGTCCGCAGATCGCGGAAATCGGCCATGCGCTCCTTCAGGGTGTCGTGATCCCAGTCCCACCAGGCGGTGGCGTCGAGGGATTCGGCAATGGCGCGGGGAAAGCGCTGGCGGATGACCCGCGCCGGTGCGCCGGCGACGATGGCGTAGGGCGGCACGTCCTTGGTCACCACCGAATTGCTGCCGACCACCGCGCCGTTGCCGATGCGCACGCCGGGCATGATCACCACGCCGTGACCGATCCATGTGTCATGACCGATGACGACCCGCTGGCGGCGCCGCCAGGCGAAAAAGTCGGCATCGTCCTCTGCCGCCATGCCGAACATGCTGCGCCGGTAGGTGAAGTGGTGCAGGGTCGGCCACTCGATGGGATGGAAGCCGGGATTGATGCGCACCATGGTGGCGATGTTGGCGAACTTGCCGACATCGGTGGACGCCAGGTCGCAATAGTGCTGCAGGTAGGAGTAATCGTCGATCAGACAGTCGTCGAGGCGCGATTGTTCGCCGACCTGGGTGTAACGCCCGAAGCGGCAGTCGCGGACGATGGCGGTCGGCGACAGGCTGGGCGCCTCCCCCAGTTCGGCGGCGGGTGGCAGGTTGAAGGCGGCGATATGGGTATGGCTCATGGCATGGACTCCGGAACGGGATGTCGCGCATGCTAGAAGTAAAATCGTCACACGTCTAGACGTCTACATAAAACTGTCACATTCGCCGCCTATATTGCGACCATGCGCTACGCCCTCTACTTTGCTCCTGCCGCCGCCCATCCCTTGTGGCTGGCGGGCAATGAGTGGCTCGGCCGCGATCCGGAACGGGACTGCCCGCTGGCATTGCCCGAGGCTCCCGGATTTTCGCCGGAACAGATTGCCGCGATCACCGCGTCCCCGCGCCGTTACGGACTGCATGCCACCCTCAAGGCACCGTTCCGGCTGGATGCGGGGCGCAGCGAGGAGGAGCTGCTGGCCCGGTTGACGGACTTCTGTGCCGCCCACATGGCGCTCGATCTGCCGCCCTTGCAGGTGGCGGCACTGGATGACTTCATCGCTTTGCGCAGTAGTCGCCGGAGCCGGGAACTGCATGATCTGGCCGACGCCTGCGTGCGCCATTTCGATGATTTCAGGGCGCCGCCGGACGCCGCAGAACTGGCGCGCCGGCGGCCGGAAATGCTGGATGCCGAAGCCCGCATCCGGCTGGCGCGCTGGGGCTATCCGCATGTCTTCGAGGGCTTTGAATTCCATTTGTCATTGACCGGGGCGATTGCCGCCGATGTGCGCGATGCCTTGCTGCCCTGGCTGGCCAACTACTTTGCGCCGGCGCTTGCCGCACCCCTCGCTTTCGATGCGCTCGCGTTGTACGTGGAGCCGGCGCCGGGGTCGGACTTTCGTCTGCTGCAACGCTTTCCCTTGATCCGGGGGCGCCGGTGAGTGCTTGTCTGGTGGCAGTCGTCGGTCCGTCGGGGGCAGGTAAGGACAGCTTGCTGGCGCACGCCCGCGCCATGCTGCAGGACGATCCGCAGGTGCGTTTCGTGCGCCGTTGCATTACCCGTCCGGGCGATGCCGGCGGCGAGGAGCATGTGCCCCTGAGCAACGATGAATTCGCCCGTCGCCGGGCCTGCGGTGACTTTGCCTTGCACTGGGAAAGCCACGGCCTGGGCTATGGCATCGGGCGGGAAATCGACAACTGGCTGGCGCAGGGCTGCATGGTGGTGTACAACGGCTCCCGCGCCCATCTGCCGGTTGCGCGACAGGATTATCCGCAGTTACGTGTGGTGGCCGTTACCGCCCGGCCGGAAACCCTTGTCCAGCGGTTGGCCCAGCGGTGCCGGGAAAGCGCGGCGGACATCGCCGAGCGCATTCGCCAGCAGCCACCCTTGCCCGCCGATCTGCCCATGGTCGAGGTCGGCAATGACGCCGACCTGGCGAGCGCCAGCGCCGCTTTTCTGCAGGCGCTGCACAGTCATCGAAACTTAAACCGCTAAGCGACAGGAAACATCATGCGCATTGGATTCATCGGTCTCGGTCGTATGGGTTTTCCCATGGCCGCGAATCTGCTCAAGGCCGGCCATGAGGTCGTCGCCCATAACCGCAGCCCGGCCGCCGTCGAGCGGCTGAGCGCGCTGGGTGCCGTTGCGGCGGCGACGCCGGCTGAAGTCGCGGCCGGGGTGGAGGTGCTGGTCTCCTGCGTGATGAGTCCGGCCCAGGTCGAGCAGGTCTATCTCGGCCCTGCCGGCGCGCTGGCCGGGGCGCGTGCCGGGCAGGTGTTCATCGATACCAGCACCACGCATCCCGAACTCAGCCGCCGGCTGGCGGCGGAGATGGCCGTCAAAGGCGTCGATTTCCTCGATGCGCCGATCAGCGGCGGCCCACGCGGTGCGCAACAGGGCACACTGGCGGTAATGGTCGGCGGTGAGGCGGCGGTACTCGAGAAAGTCCGCCCGCTGCTGGAAGTCTTTGGCCGCAACATCTTCCACATGGGCGGCCATGGCGCCGGCAATGCCGCCAAGCTGTGCAACCAGATACTCACCGGCACGGCGCATGTGCTGGTCGCCGAGGCCATGGTGCTCGGCACCCGCCTCGGACTCGATCCGCAAACCCTGTTCGCCGCGCTGCAGGTCAGTTCCGGCCAGTGCCGCGCGCTGGACCGCTCGGTGCCCGAGGCCATCCTGCCGCGCAACTTTGCCGCCGCCTTCACGGTCGAGGGCATCATCAAGGATCTGGACTGCGCCCTGCGCGCGGCCGATGACAGTGGCGTGCGCCTGCTGCTGCCCGCCCTGGCGCGCCAGATGTATCAGGAGACCCGCGCCTTGGGTCATGGTGACAAGCATGTCTCGGCCGTCATCTTGCCGATGGAAGCCGTCGCCGGCGTCGAGGTGGGGAAGGCGGCGACATAGCCGCAGGCTGGCTTCAGCCGGCCGGGGGGCATGGCGAAGCCGAAGACGATCGCCGCGATGACCTTCGACGCCAATTAGGGCCCAAGGTTTGCTGACTGCTCTATTCCTGCCGCACATGCGGAGCCTGTCGGTGAGCGGATTGGTCGAGGTGTGTAATGAGACCGTCCGGCAGGTTTTTAACTTACAGCAGTCGTTCAGGTGACGGCTGTGCGGTCAGGACGTGTGGCCGCCCCTCAGCCGCCGCTGGATGAAAATGGAAGCAGCCATTGATGCCCCGGGCCACACCGCGGTAGCGCGGCCGGTGCCCCGGTGGGACGGCCTCAGTGGGCCAGATAGAGCACGCCGAGGATGACGAGGCCGAGCCCCAGATTCACCCGCACCCACAGCTGCAGGCGCTGCAGGCGGTCGGCGGCCTGGGTCCAGTCGGCGGCGGCGACGGCGGCGGCAAAGCGCGGATAGAGGGCAAAGCGGATATAGCCAAACAACACCACCATCAGCATGCCGAGGCCGGCCATTACGGTCCATGTCAGGGGCATGCTGAAGCTGCCACCGGACTGCACGGTGGCCTTGGCCACCCGGCCGATCATCCACACCCCGCTGCCGAAGACTAGCGCCGATGCCCACAGCACGGCGGCAAAGAAGCGGGCGAGAACGGCCTGCGCCAGCCGCAGCCGCTCCGGCGGGGCCAGCCCGGCGAGCGCCGGGCGCAGAAACAGTTCGGCGAAGAGCATGCCGCCCACCCAGAGGATGACGGACAGCACATGGACGGCTTTGAGCAGGGCATAGAGCATGGTCGGGGCTTTCGGCACTCAGGCAGGACACGCAGGCAGGATTGCCTTTGCGCACTATACGGCATCCTGTTCGGTCTGCTGTGTGGCTACACGGCGTTTCTGGCATGCCAGAGCCGGGTCACCGCCGGCCCTGGTCGCGGGTTGCTTATCGCGCGCCGGGATTGCTCCGCAAATCCTTTTCGCGCCAGGCGCCGCTGACGACGTATGCGCCGAGCTTCATGAATATGTCAACGCTGCGGATTTCGCCATAGTTGCGCGTCATCTCGCGTCCTTGCAGATCGAGAAACAGGAAACTCGGCGTGCCGCGAATGCCGACGCCTTCCTTGCCGGCGTAGCGCTTTTCCGTCCAGGTTTTTCCGGCCGGATCGACGACCTCCTGGTCGCCGTTGAAGTCGATGCTGACGACGCGGAAGTGCTTGCGGTAGTAGTCCTGCACCTGCGCCTGGCTGAGAATGTCGCGTTTCATGCGCTTGCAGGGCGGGCAGTCCTCGGCCTCGAACATGATGGCGAGGCCGAGTTTGCCCCCCTTGCGTGCCAGTTCAAGCTCTTCAGGCAGGTCGCGAAAGCCGGGATGGAAGAAATGCGTGTCGGCGTCGCGCGCCTGTGCGAGCGCTTCGTGAGAGGGCGCGAACACGACCAGCGCGAGGAGGAAAAGGAAGGTTTTCATGTTGATTTCCGCCGTCACGCGCCCTTCACCCTGACGCGCGACGCGGTATCGAGCCGCAGGGTCTTGACGTGGCGCAGGTGATCGGCGACCACGTCATACACCGGCGGGCCATCAACCTCGCCCATGCTGGCCCAGCCCGCCGCCTTGTAGCGCTTGTCGGCCTGCATCGGCTTGCCGCCGATGGTGAGATCGCCGATGCGCTCCCCGGCCTTGCGCGTCGGGTCGATGGTGTAGGTGACGCCGCCGACGCGCACCATGTCGCCACCCTGGCGATAGTAGGGATCCGGATTGAACAGGTTGTCGGCCACGTCTTCCATGATGGTCTTGATCTCGGCACCGGTCATCTCGCGCGACCAGGTGTTCGGATAGGTCAGGGCGGTGTGGGTGAAGGCGTCTTCCAGCGTGATCATCTGGCCGGGCAGCAGAGAAATGCCCCAGCGGAAGCCGGGCGAGAATGCCACCTGGGTATCGTAATGCTGCATCAGGGCCTGAAGGATCACTTCGTCGAAGGTGCCGTTGAAGTTGCCGCGCCGGTAGAGCAGGGTATCCGACACCGCCAGGTTTTCGGCGAGGCGCTGTGCGTAGGGCGCGCGCACCTTGTCGATCAGCGCCGTCATTTCCGCATCGGCCGGGATATGCGAGGAAAGCACGGGGATCAGCTTGAAGCGGAAACCGGCCACGCGCCCTTTTCTGACATCCAGGTCGAGGCGCGAGAGGAACTTGCCGTGGCAGCCGGAATTGATCACCAGAGTCTGGCCGACCTTGATCGGCTCGGGAATGCCGTCGTGGGTATGGCCGCCGAGGATCGCATCGATGCCGCGCACGCGTTGTGCCATCTTGAGGTCGACGGCGATGCCGTTGTGCGACAACAGGATGACGGCATCGACCTTTTGTTTCTGCCGCAGCTCGTCGACCCATTTCTGCGCTTGCTCGTCGCGAATGCCGAAGGACAGGTCGGGCACGAAGCGGTGCGGATGCGAAATCGGCGTGTAGGGAAATGCCTGGCCGATGATGCCGATGCGCGCCCCGCCCAGTTCGCGGATGACGTAGGGCTTGAACACCGGTTCGCCCGGCGGTCCCCAGGTAACGTCCATGACGTTCTGCGCCACGAACTCCCCGGTGAAGCTGCCGCGCTTGTCCTTGTCGCCGAAGATTTCCTTGACGCGGTCAATGCCGTAGGTGAACTCCCAGTGCGGACACATGACGTCGACGCCGAGCTGGTTGATCGCCTGCACCATGTCCTCGGCGTTGGTCCACAGCGCGGTTGCCGAGCCTTGCAGGGTATCGCCGCCGTCGAGCAACAGGGTCTTGCCGGGACGCTCGGCGCGGACTTGCCTGACCAGCGTGGCAATGTGGGCGTAGCCGCCCATGCGGCCGTAACGTTGCGCCAGTTCGACGAAATCGAGGTGGGCCAGCGCGTAGGCTGCCGCGCTGCCGGGTTTCACGCCGTAATGATCGAGGAAGGTCTGGCCGGTGAGGAAGGGCGGCTTGCCCTTTTCCCCGCCGATGCCGAGCAGGGTGTCCGGCTCGCGGAAATAGACCGGCAACAGTGCGGCATGGCTGTCGGTCATGTGCAGCAGCGTGACATTGCCGTAGGACTCGAAACCCATGAGCTTTTCCGGGGCCATCGCGGCCCACGCCCGCCGCGGATCGGCCAGCCCGACGCCGCCGGCCACCGCCAGCATTTTCACGAAATCCCTGCGCGTGACTTCCATGCATTCTCTCCTTGGGGTTTGCTGGTTATTGTCGGAACACCGCGGCGCCCGGACAGCGCCGCGGTGTGTGTCACGGCTTGCTCAGTGCGACAGCCGGGGCACGTCGACCTTGTCGCCGCGGCGGGTCTGCTTGGCGATGATGAAGGTCTCCAGGTCGGCATACTCGGGCGAGTCGCCGGGCAGCATGTTGGTGCGCAGCGGCGTCATGCACCACTGGAAGCGGATGCGGATGTCGATCGGCCGCTGCCAGGCGGTGCGCCAGTAGGGGTGGTTGATCATCGTGTCCTTCTCGACGTCGGCGAGGAAACGGCCGCCGAGGAACTTGCGTCCGCCGCCGCGCTCGGTATGACAGTTCGAGCAGGACTGGCCGCGCTGGCCGACACGCCGGTTGAACATCTCCTCGCCGCGCGCGATCGCCGCCTTGACATTGCGGTCGTTGAGCGCGATGTCGTAGGGCATGCCGTTCGACTGCATCTTGACGAGGATCGACATCGTGATGTTGTCGTCGCCCTGCGACGGCATCGGATCGCCGGTGGTTTCCGGCCCATGCGCGGCGAGATAGTCTTCCACCGACATCATGCGGCTGTATTGCCGCACCCACTTCGGATACTGCGCGCCGACGCCGACCATCGAGGTGATCACGCCGATCGTGCGCTTGTCATCCGGCGCGGTGATTGGGCCATGGCAACTGGCGCAGGACTGTCCCTTCGGCCCGACCTTGTTCCAGCGTGGCACAGCCAGGTTCTCGGCCAATCCCAGGCCGGGGTTGACGATGGGATCGAGCGGATCGCCGTAGTCCGGACGGACGATCTTGCGCGTGAACGGATTCCAGTCGGGATCCTTGGTCACTTCCTGTGGCACGCCGGGCGGATCGCCCTTGAGCGTCTGCAGGTAGGCGACGGCATGCACGATCTCCTCGGGCGTCCACATGCCGGAGGCGCCGAAGGGCGCCATCGGCGCATCCGGGCCGTAGAGCACGCGCGGGTCGTAGATGACCTGATACAGGAAGTCGTCGGAAATGCCGCGCGAACCGATGGTGCGCAAATCCGGACCGACATTGCCGGCGGGCCAGACTGAAGCATCCGGGATCAGGTGGCAGGCGACGCAGGGCCCCTTGCTGCCATCCTTCAGGAGGGCATGGCCCTTCTTCGGGTCACCCTTGATGTCCTTGGGCATCACGCCCTGCTTGGGCGGGAAATAGGCCGGGCTGCCGGCCGCGAAGGTCGGCCACTGTTCGAAGTTGGCCGTGCCGAAGCCGCCGAAGGGATAGCGCTGCTGGATGCGCTTGCCATCCACTTCCTTGACGATGCCCTGCGCCTGGGGAATCGCATTCGTCTGCCACTCCTTGGACGTGACCGTCGTGCCGACCGTGGCACAGGCGGCCAGGATGCCGACGCCCGCCAGGGCGATGCCCGGCCGGCCCAGGCGGGGCAGGTGTTTCTTGATCCACGCTTTCATGTTGTTCTCCTCCTCGCGGCAGCCATCCCGGCAGGAAGCGGGGCCGCCATGGTTGTCCGGCGGCGTCAGAACTTGATGTCTGCTTCGCCGGTATAGGTCTTGCCTTCGGTGTCGTGGAAAATCACCCGGACCTTGCCGGGCTCATTGACCTTGACGGGAAAGGAAAAGAACGGGTTCTGACTGACGGCCTGGGTGGTTTCCGCCTCGAAGACGGGCTTGCCGTTGTAGCTGGCTTCCACCTTGTGGATGAAGTTGTAGTTCTTCTCGACGATCTTGCCGTCGCGGGTCTGCATGTTTTCCATCGGGTGGGTGACCAGCGCGCGCACATTGACGACATCGCCGGCTTTCGCCTTGTCCTGCACACGGATACGTACTTGCGACATGTTGACTTTCTCCTGTTGTCGTTGTCGATCGTGCCTTCAGCCGCCGCAGCCGCCGACGGTGACCTTCACTTCCTGCTTGAACTGGTACAGGCTGCCGTCGCTCATTTCGGCGATGACGCGCACGTCCGAAGTGCCGCCCATGCGGATGTTGGTGGCGATCGACAGCTTGCCGGCGTCCGGGGTCAGCGCCAAGCGGGCATTGAACGGCCGGCGGTTCTTGTCGGTGATGATGTAGACGTTCTTGACGTAGTTGTTCGCCTCCATTGGCAGGTTCGACTCGATGCGTACCGGCACCACGGCGCCGTTCTCGGCGATCAGCGGCAGATCGACCTTCATCTTGTCGCCGGCGGCCTGCAGCGGGCGGTTGCCGAACAGGCGCGCAATGGTTTCTTCGACTTTCTCGCCGGGTTTGGGCATGCCCAGGCCGGTGGCCGCCCCGGCCATCCGCGGCATGACGCCAAGGGATGCGAGGCCCGCCGCCAGGCCGGCGGCGCCGAGTATCCGGAACGCCTGGCGACGCCCGGCATCGTGGGTGGTTAGTAACGGGTTTTTCATGATGTCTCCTCCTTGTGGTTCTTCAAAAAGACGCGAAGGAAGCGCTGATCAAGTCCGTCACACCGGCGCAGGCCGGTGTCCAGCGTGTTGAATTTCCTGGATTCCGGCTTGCGCCGGAATGACGAATCTGGACTTGATCAGCATTTCCCTAAACTTTTATATAGGTCCAGCCAGCCTGCACGCGATCGGCGATGTGGGCAATGGCGTTGTGCATGCGCTTCGCCTCCGGCAGGATGGCGACCCGTTCGCCCTCCCCCTCGAATCGCGCGATCGCATTCTCGCAGGCGATGAATGCCACGTTGTCGTAACGCAGCACGAGATCGGCGATGCGCGTCGCGAACGGTGTTCGGTCGGTACGCAGCATGTCCAGACCGCGGTTATTGACGATGACCTCGACATGGGCGCTGGCGTTCTTTTCGAGATAGGCATCCACCAGGTCGAGCGCCGCTTCCATGTGCTCGGTGTTGGCATGATCAAGATGGACCAGCATGCGCTGGGGCTGGGCGACGAAGAAATTGCTCGCCCACTCCAGTGACGCATGTGTCTGCTCCGGTGCCGTGCGCTGCACCTGAATGCCAAGCACGATGCCGACGACGAGCATCACGCCGGCCGCCAGCGCGCCGCTCCACCAGCCGGCGTCCCGCCGGGCGCGTGCCGGTGTCGGCAAGGCATGGCGGTCGTAGGCGTGCTGCAGCAGTTCCTTGCTCGCGCGCAGGGCGCACACTCGCTGCGCCACCACCGGATCGACGGTGCTCGCCGCCAGGATTTCCTCGCGCTCGGCGGCTGCCAGTTCGCCATCGACGAAGGCATTCAACTGCTCTTCCGAAAATTTGGCGCTCATGTTCATTTGACGCACCTCAACTGGTTTTCCTGGTTTTCGCGTCGCGCGGGCTCCAGCAACACGCGCAGCGCGTTGCGCGCGCGACATACGCGGCTCATCACCGTGCCGATCGGGATGCCGAGAACTTCAGCCACTTCGGCGTAGGAAAGCTCTTCGAGATCGACGAGGGTAATCACCTGGCGCTGGCCGAGCGGCAGTGCGTCGATGGCCAGTCGCACGCGCCGCACGGTCTCGCGCGCCATGGCATGCGCTTCCGGCCCCGGTGCGTCGGTCGGCAGCTCGGCCAGCATCTCCTCGCTTTCGAAATCGCGCCGGGTGCGCAGATGGTCGATCCAGCAGCGGTGCAGGATCGACAGCAACCAGCCGATCAGGCGCGTATCGTCGCGCAACTGTTCGATGTTCTCGAGGCCGCGCGACAGGGTGTCCTGCGCCAGATCGTCGGCCAGCGCGGCGTCGTGGCACCAGGCGTAGGCGACGCGATAGACGCGCGCCCGACTCGCCTCGATCTTTTTGGTGAATTCACGTCGCTGACCCGACATGAACCAGAACAGTTTTTTGGCTTCCATGCTCGGTAAGACGGAACGGCCCGCCACTTTATTCCCCCCGCCGCAAAAAAATATTTTTGCCCATCTTGCCGGAATAAAGCGCCGCCGTGTTGCGTCTACCCGTTACTAACATGAAGGAGGAGGACGTCATGCCCGCCGTAGCCAGTTTCCCGTCCCGCTGCCGCCGCGCCTTTATCGCGCTGGCACTGATTTGCAGCGCCCAGGCCGCCGCCACACAGCCGCGCGAAGTGATCCTGCCCCACGGCGGTCTGGAGCTGACGGGCGTGCTTGAGCTGGCCACCGGCAAGACGCTGGCCGACGGTGCCGTGCTGATGCTGCACGGCAACATGGCCCATGCCGACATGGGGGTGATGCGGCAGTTCCGCCTTGCCCTGAATGAGGCCGGCTTCAACACGCTGGCCATCAACCTGTCGCTGAACCAGAACCGCCGGCGCGGCATGCTCGAATGCGATGCGCCGATCAGCCACAAGGTTGAAGACGCCCTGCCTGAACTTGCGGCCTGGCTCGACTGGCTGGCGCGGCATGGCGCGCGCGATGCGACGCTGTTCGGTTTCTCGCGCGGCGGCCACCAGGTTGCCTGGTTCGCCGCCGCGCGCGGTCATCCGCTGCTGCACAGCGTTATCCTGCTGGCGCCGCCGGTCGGGCGCGACGGTGCGGCACCCGAGAGCTACCAGGCGCGTTACGGGAAACCTCTCGAACCGTTCCTGAACCAGGCGCGCGCGCTCGCCGCCGCCGGCAAGGCGGAAGGGACACTCGACCAGGTCGGCTTCCTGAGCTGCGACGCCGCCCGCGTGAGCGCCGCTGCCTTCCTCTCGCACTACGACCTCGCCGCGGACAACGACACGCCCGCACTGCTGGCGCGTATCCGCGTGCCGACCCTGGTGGTGGTGGCCGGCGGCGACGAGATCGCCCGCGATACCGAGCCGCGCTTCCGGCCCCACATCGACGGCACGATGCGCCGCCTGACCGTCGTGCCGGGCGCCGACCATTTCTTCCGCGACCTCTACGGCGAGGACGCCGGCGAGGCCATCCTCTCCTTCCTGCGCCAATTCCACGAATTGCGCGGCAACTGATATTTCCTCACGGAGCTAACGCATGTCCTCACTTTTCGAATCCGGCGTGCATGGCCAGGTGCTCATGTGGATGTTCGCCGTCGCGGTCGTCCTCGGCGCGCTCACCAGCAAAACCAACTTCTGCACCATGGGTGCGGTTTCCGACTGGCTCAACATGGGCGATACCGGCCGCATGCGCGCCTGGCTGTTCGCCAGCGCCATCGCCATCCTTGGCGTCACGGTGCTCGAAGCGGCTTCCGTCGCCACGCTGCGCGCCAACACCATGCCGCCCTACCGCACCGAAAACTTCGCCTGGCTGCGCTACATCGCCGGCGGTTTGATCTTCGGCATCGGCATGACGCTGGGCAGCGGCTGCGGCACCAAGACCCTGCTGCGCATCGGAGGCGGCAATCTGAAATCGATCGTCGTCGCCGCCGCCATAGCCACCGTGGTGTATTTCATGTTCACCACGCGTTTGTTCGAAATTACCGTGACGAGCTGGGTGGGGCCGACCGTCATCAGCCTTGCCGAGTACGGCCTGAGCGGGCAGGGCATCGACGATATTCTCGCCAAAGTCACCGGCATGAACACGACGACGGCGCGCCTGCTGGCGGGTGCGGCGATTGGTGCCGCGCTGCTCGGCTACGCATTCAAGTCGGGTGACTTTCGCGGCAATCGCGACCATATCCTCGGTGGCACGGTGGTCGGCCTTGCGGTGGTCGCCGGCTGGTATGTCACCGCCGGCCCCCTTGGCGTCGAGTGGGTGGAAGAGGCGATGATGGACGGCGAACCGAATCGCGCCGCCATCCAGTCCTTCACCTTCATCAGCCCCATCGGCGAAACCGGGCGCTACCTGCTCGACCCGACCAACCTTGGCCTGATCCGCGTCGGTGTCGTCACCGTCTTCGGCGTGGTCTTCGGCTCCTTGCTCTACGCGCTGCTGAGCCGCAGCTTTCGCTTCGAGTGGTTCAATTCCCCGCGGGATTTCTTCCAGCACCTGATCGGCGGGCTGCTGATGGGTTACGGCGGCTTCGTCGCCATGGGTTGCACGGTCGGCCAGGGCGTCAGCGGGGTATCCACCCTGGCGCTCGGTTCCTTCCTTGCCCTCAGCGGCATGATCGCCGGCAGCGCGCTGACAATGAAAATACAATTCGTTCTGATGGACAGATAGCCCTGGGGAGACTGCCACGATGTCATACCACACCGCCCGACTGTTTCTTGCATTACTGCTGTTGCCGCTCTGGTCTGGCCAATCCATTGCGGCGGATCCGGACGTGGTGCGCTACGCGAAGGCCGCCCCCTACGAGGACGTACGCGAGGATCTTGAGTTCGCCATCCAGAATCGCGCCCTGATGGTCGCCCTGACTTCGCACATCCACGCCATGCTCCAGCGCACCGGCAAGGATCTCGGCGACGACACCCCCTTGTTCGAGAACGCCCAGGCCTATTCCTTCTGCAGCGCGAAGATCTCGCGCGCGATCATGGCGGCCGACCCGCACCATATCGCCTTCTGCCCATTCACCATCGTCGTCTACACGCCGCGCGGCGAAGCCGGCACGACCTATGTCGCTTATCGCCGCCCGCCGGCCGGCAGCAACCCGCGGGCGGCTGTCGCGCTCAGGGAACTCGAAGCCTTCCTCGACGGCATCGCGCGCGAAGCCGTCGGCATGAAGTAAGGCGCCGCGGATCCATCCCATCGGCCAAGGTCGCTGCCACCTCGGTCACGGGTGAAATCCGATGAAGTTCGCGTTGCTGGAGAAATGGTGGTCAGACCACGGTTTCTCCATGATGAGCGTATGTGACGCGGCGGGGCTGGCGGGCAGGCGGTGAAAACGCCCGCCCCCCTTCCCCCCTCGCGGGGGGTTCTTAACGGCGCGCTACGCGCGGCATGTCACGGGGCGCTCCGCTTTACCAGCGGTGCGGGTTGCGCCTGGCGGCGCGTGCCGCGTTTGCTTGGCAGTCCCCTCCCTCAATCCCTCCCCCGCAAGCGGGAGAGGGAAGCTAGCTGCCTCCTCTCTCCCTCTGGGAGAGAGGTCGGGAGAGAGGGTTTGGCCCGGCGCAAACGCTGCGACGGGTGTGGATTTAACGCCGTCCCGCCAGCGCCGACTTTCACGCTAAGCCAATGGCGACCTGCTGCTTGCCTTGGGAGACCGAGCCGGACACGGCAAAGCCCGGCTTATAATCCGGGCCCCGATCCGCCCGACGCGCGCCATGGATCTTTTCCAGACCCTGATTCTCGCCCTGGTACAGGGCATCACCGAATTTCTGCCGATTTCCAGTTCTGCCCACCTGATCCTGGTACCGGCGCTGACCGGCTGGGAGGATCAGGGGCTGGCGTTCGACGTGGCGGTGCATGCGGGCACGCTGCTGGCCGTGATCCTGTATTTCCGCGTGCAGCTGGGGCACATGGCGGTTGCCGGCGCGGGTTCGCTGGGCGGACGCTGGACGCCGGATGCGAAGCTGGCCTGGGCGGTGGCGCTGGCGACCCTGCCGGTGGTGGTGGCCGGCCTGGTGTTCAAGGATCTCGTCGAAGGCCCGCTGCGCGGGCCGCTGGTCATCGCCACCACGACGATCACTTTCGGCCTGCTGTTATGGTGGGCCGACGTCCGCGGCAGCAAAAGCCGCGACGAATATTCGCTGACCTGGCGCGATGCGGTGCTGGTGGGTTTGGCACAGGCCCTCGCCCTGATCCCCGGCACCTCGCGCGCTGGCATCACGATTACCGCGGCGCTGCTGCTGGGTCTCAATCGCGAAGCGGCGGCGCGGTTTTCCTTCCTGCTATCTATTCCGACGCTGCTGGCGTCCGGCGTGCTGGTCACGCGCGACCTGCTGGCAAGCACCGATCCGGTCGACTGGAATGAATTGCTGCTGGGGTCCGCATTGGCTGCCCTCAGCGCCTACCTGTGCATCCATCTTTTCATCCGCCTGCTGGATCGCACCGGCATGCTGCCCTATGTGATCTACCGCTTGCTGCTGGGCACAGTGCTGTTGATCCTCTTCTGGTAGGCAATCAGGGCCCATTTCACGCGGGGCGGCTGCCAGTCGCCGATTACTGCCGGTGACCGTTACCCGGAAGTCATCATGTCAATGCCGCAGCTGAATCACAGGCCGGCGGCCAGCACCGCAGCTTCGCGGATCGCCCGCTTTGCATCGAGTTCCGCAGCCAGCGCGGCACCGCCTATGCAGTGAAAGCGGGGCGTCGCGGCGGGTGGCGCGGCATTGGCGGCGGGCATCAGTTCAGCCAAAGGTTCCTGGCCGGCGCACAGCACGATGTGATCGACCTCGAGCACGCGCTCCGCGCCGCCGACACGAATGTGCAGGCCCGCGTCGTCGATGCGCAGATATTCCACGCCGGCCAGCATTTCCACGCCGTTGCGCTGCAAGGTGGCGCGGTGAACCCAGCCGGAAGTCTTGCCCAGACTGGCGCCCGGCTTGCCCGCTTTGCGCTGCAACAGGAACAACTGCCGATAGGGTTGTGGCGGCTCGTGTTGTTCCGCCGGGGCCAGGCCGCCATGCGTCATGGCGTCCAGATCGACGCCCCACTCATGGCACCATTGTTCCAGGGGCACGGGCAGCGGCAGGGCCGGATCGTGCAGCAGGAACTCGCCCACATCGAAGCCGATGCCGCCCGCCCCGATGATGGCCACGCGCTTGCCCGGCGTTACTTTGCGCTGCAAGACATCCACATAGGAAACCACCTTGGCATGGTCTACGCCGGGGATGGCGGGGATGCGCGGCACGATGCCGGTGGCGATGATTACCTCGTCAAATTCCTGCGCCGACAACTGCTCACGCGTCACCCGCTGGCCGAGTGCCAGCTTCACGCCGGCGGCCTTCAGGCGCACGCCGAAATAGCGCAGCGTCTGCGCAAATTCTTCCTTGCCCGGCACCTGCAGCGCCAGCTTGAACTGGCCGCCGATGCTCTCGCTGCTGTCGAACAGGATGACGGCATGGCCGCGTTCCGCCGCCACCGCTGCCGCCGCCATGCCCGCCGGTCCGGCGCCCACCACGGCTACGCGCTTCTGCCGGGTGGCGGGGCGATAGACCAGCTCGGTCTCGAAACCGGCGCGGGGATTCACCAGGCAGCTGGCGCGCTGGTTGGCGAAGGTATGGTCCAGGCACGCCTGGTTGCAGGCAATACAGGTATTGATTTCATCGGCCCGCCCCGCAGCCACCTTGTTGACCCATTCCGGATCGGCCAGGAATGGCCGCGCCATCGACACCAGATCGACGGCACCGCTGGCAATCAGTGCTTCGGCCTCGTCCGGCATGTTGATGCGGTTGGACGCGACCACCGGCACCTTTACGGCCTGGCGCAGGCGCGCGGCCACGCTCGCAAAGGCCGCGCGCGGCACCGAGGTGACAATGGTGGGGACGCGGGCTTCGTGCCAACCAATGCCGGTGTTGAAAATGTTGACGCCCGCCTGCTCCAGCGCCTGCGCCACCTGCACCACTTCGTCCCAGCTGTTGCCGCCCTCGACCAGATCCAATACGGAGTGACGGAACATGATGATGAAATCGGTTCCGACCGCGGCCCGGACCTGCTTGACGATGTCGACCGGCAGGCGCATGCGGTTTTCAATCGGACCGCCCCATCGATCGGTGCGCTGGTTGGTGCGGGTACATAAAAATTGGCTGAGCAGATAGCCTTCGCTGCCCATGATCTCGACACCGTCATAGCCCGCCCGGCGCGCCAGCACGGCGCAACGCGCGTAGTCGCGGATGGTGGCGCGAATGCCGCGCTCGGTCAGCGCCCTGGGCTTGAAGGGGGAAATCGGCGATTTTTTGGCCGAGGCCGAGACCACAAAGGGCTGATAGCCATAGCGTCCGGCATGCAGGATCTGCATCACGATCTTGCCGCCCTCCTCATGCACGGCCGTAGTGACTTTGCGGTGGTTCGGCACATCGAAGATGGAATTGAGCGTGCCGCCAAACGGCAGCAGCCAGCCCTGCCGGTTCGGCGATATGCCGCCGGTGACCATCAGACCCACGCCGCCCCGCGCCCGCTCACGGAAATATTCGGCCAGCTTGGGGTAGTTGTAAAACCGGTCTTCCAGGCCGGTGTGCATGGAACCCATGATGACGCGGTTCTTCAGCGTGGTGAAACCCAGGTCCAGCGGCTTGAGCAGATTGGGATGAAGGGTGTTGGTCATGGCGCGCGCAGCCCGCGATGGGTTGGAGAAGTGGTGCTTCGCCTGCAGTTTCGCCCATTCTAGGGGCTTTGCACCCAATCGATCACGGGTATGATCGTTTCACGTGATAACCCCCTGCAACTTGCCGGAGAAATGCATGAGCCTGGAAAAAGCAGTTCACCACGGAGGACACGGTGATCACGGAGAAAAAACCGGGCGTTACGAAATAAGAAAATGTCGCCCGTTGGGTGCGCCTGAATTTTGTGTACTTGCGCCGTTGCTCCGGGCCCTCTGTGGTGCGAACCGAGGTTTTCAGGATGAGTGAAACAGCGCCGCGCGTGCGCCTCGGCTTCGCGGACGACATCGCGTATGTCGCGCTGGCGCGGCCGGAGCAGCATAACGGCATGGACTTTGCCATGTTGCGGGAGGTTCTCGCCACGCAACAGCAGCTGCGTCGACAGGCGGGTTTGCGCGCGGTGATCCTGTCCGGCGACGGCCCCTCGTTTTGCGCCGGACTGGACGTCAAGTCAGTACTGCAACACCCCCTGCGCGCGGGCTGGATGTACACCCAACTGTGGTGGCCCTTCCGCAACGACTTCCAGCGCTGGAGCCTGGGCTGGCGCAAACTCGGGGTACCGGTGATTGCCTGCATCCACGGCAACTGCTTTGGCGCCGGCTTCCAGCTCGCGCTGGGCGCGGACATCCGCTACTGCACGCCCGACGCGCGCCTCTCGATCCTCGAAGCCAAATGGGGACTGGTCCCCGACATGGGCGGCGCCGTGCTGCTGCGCGAACTGGTGCCGCTCGATGTCGCGAAGGAGCTGACCATGACCGGACGCATTTTCAGTGGCGTCGAGGCCAAGGCACTCAATTTGGTGAGCCATGTGGTCGAAGATCCGCTGGCCGCGGCGCGGGCGCTGGTTGCCGAAATCGCCACCCGCTCGCCCGACTCGGTGGCGGCCAGCAAGTTCCTCCTCCAGCAGGCCTGGCGCAGTGGCGACTTTGGCGCGGCGCGCGCCGAACGCCTCTGGCAGCGCCGCCTGATCGGCTTTGCCAACTTCCGCATCGCACTGGCGCGCAACCAGCAGCAGAAGGATATTCCGTGGGCGAAGCGACGCCTCTGAGTGGTCGATCAAGACTCGCACCCATATCGAAACTGTTTAGTGTGTATAATGCACACCATGAATAGCGCCGACATTGTCAGGCAGTTGAAGCGCGCGGGCTGGGTGCTACGGGGCGTAAAGGGCTCCCACCATATCTATACCCATCCCGACAAGCCGGGGCACATCAGCGTGCCGCATCCGAAAAAAGACTTGGGCATCGGCCTCGTGCACAAGCTGCTGAAACAGGCCGGATTGGAGTAAAGGAGATTTAATGGCCCCCACGCTCACTTCGTTCGCTGCCCCCACGCGTGGCGTTGCCTCCTTCGGGACGGCCCTTCAGGAGTCAAAGTCATGAAATATCCGATAGCCATCGAACCCGGCGATACCGGCCACGCTTTCGGCGTCGCGGTGCCGGACCTGCCCGGCTGCTTCTCGGCCGGCGACACGCTGGACGAAGCCATCGACAACGCCAAGGAAGCCATCGAGCTCTGGCTGGAAACCGTGATCGACGATGGCGGCGCGGTTCCCGAACCCCGCTCGGTCGCCGAGCATCAGGCCAAGCCGGAGTTTGCTGGATGGATCTGGGCTGTGGTCGGCGTCGATCTTGCGCAACTCTCCGACAAGGCCGAACGCATCAATATCACCCTGCCCGCGCGCGTCCTGCGCCGCATCGACGCGGCGGCGAAGTCAGCGGGCGAATCGCGCTCGGGCTTCATTGCGCATCTGGCGCTGCGCGCCTGAGAAAACACCCTCGAAAAAGTCGGCGCTGGCGGGACAAAGTGCCCCGCAGCGGGTACGGCGCCCATTTCCTCTGGCCGGATTTCACTTCCAGTTCCTTGCGCGCATTGCCGGCCACCGCGCCGCCCTGCTTCGCCGCGCGCGGCGATGGAGCGCAAGCGTGAAATTGATGTTGGCAATTCAGGAAGAGATTGCGGTCATCGATCCGGACTTTGGGTGAGGTGCGAGCTTCTGTCCCAGATGGAATAGGCTGACCGGGTTCCCCGCAGCGCCATGCGCTCGCAGTGCGCGACTTTTACCGGAACTTCCCGATCGTGCGCGAGCAACGCCCGGATCGTGTGGGCATTCTTGTTGGCCAGTGCCACCGCCGCGACATATTGGGGCGACCATCCCGTTAGCGTCGGAGGACCGGCACAGGGTGGCGACAAGCCATGAACCCTGGATTGGCATCGGCGATTCAGACCACGGAACAGCCTATTTGATATATCCTTCGCTTGGTGCGGCGCACAAAATGTGCAGCCCCCGCGGTGCCAGCCGGCAATTCATCGGTTGCCGGCACCCACCCCCTGGCTGAGCTTGATCCGCTGCGCGACCAAGCGCCAATATAGGCGTTCCGAGTTTACATATGCTTCAGGGACAGGTGGAATGGAAACGATATCGACTGATGTTGTAATTATCGGCGCCGGTGGCGCTGGCCTGCGAACCGCAATCGCCCTGGCCGAAACTGATCCCAAGCTGCGCATCGCGCTGATTTCCAAGGTGTACCCGATGCGCAGCCATACCTGCGCGGCCGAGGGTGGCGCTGCCGGAGTGATCAAGCCGGATGACAGCTTCGACATGCACTTCGACGATACCGTTGGCGGCGGTGACTGGTTGTCCGATCAGGACTGCGTCGAGTACTTTATCCGCGAAGCGCCCAGGGAACTGCTGCAACTGGAACACTGGGGCTGCCCCTGGAACCGCGAGGCGGATGGGTCGGTAGCCGTGCGGCCGTTCGGCGGCATGCAGAAGAAACGCACCTGGTTCGCCGCCGACAAGTCGGGTTTCCATATCCTGCACACGCTGTTCCAGACTTCACTGCAGTTTCCCTCGATCATCCGCTTCGACGAGTATTACGCGCTGGACCTGCTGGTCGATGACGGCCGTTGCCAGGGCGTGACCGCCATGGAGATGCGCAGCGGCCAGTTGCGTCAGTTCCATGCCAAGGCGGTGATCATCGCCGGCGGCGGGGCCGGCCGCATGTTCCCCTTCTCCACCAACGGCGCCATCAAGACCGGCGACGGCATGGCCATGGCCTACCGTGCCGGTGCGCCCTTGAAGGACATGGAGTTCGTCCAGTATCACCCGACCGGCCTGCCGAACACCGGCAGCCTGCTGACCGAGGCGTGTCGCGGCGAGGGCGGCATTCTGGTGAACAAGAACGGGCGCCGCTACCTGCAGGACTACGGCATGGGGCCGGAAACGCCGGTGGGCAAGCCGCAACTCAAGACCATGGAGCTTGGGCCGCGCGACCGCGTCAGCCAGGCCTACTGGCACGAATTGCAGAAGGGCAACACGGTGTCGACCCAGTGGGGCGAATGCGTGATGCTCGACATGCGCCACCTCGGTGAAAAGAAAATCAACGAACGTCTGCCGCTGGTGCGCGAACTGGCTGCCAGCTATCTCGGTGTCGACATCGTCAAGGATCCGGTGCCGATCCGCCCCGTGGTGCACTACATGATGGGCGGCATTTCCACCAATACCCAGGCTGCCACGCCGCTGCCCGGGCTGTTCGCCGCCGGCGAGTGTGCCTGCGTCAGCCTGAATGGTGCCAACCGGCTGGGTTCGAACTCGCTGGTCGAGTTGCTGGTATTCGGCCGCCGCGCCGCGTTGTCGGCGCTGGAACACATCCAGGGTCTGCCCGCCACCAACACCGCGGCGCTGAATGCCCGTGCCGAGGCAACGCAGCTGCGCATCCGCGAACTGTTCTCGCGCACCGACGGGACAGAATCCATGTCCGGTCTGCGCAAGGAAATGATGGATACGATGGAAAAGAACGCCGGTATCTACCGCACCGAAGAAGGTCTGCGGGAGGGCGTTGCCAAGATCGACGAACTGCGCGAACGCTACCAGCGCGTCATCCTGACCGACAAGACCAACGTCTTCAACACCGACCTGTTCCAGATGCTCGAACTGGGCTCGATGCTCGATTGCGCCACCGCGGTGACGGTTGGCGCGCTGGCCCGCAAGGAATCGCGCGGCGCGCATCAGCGCCTCGATTACCCGGAGCGGGACGACAAGAATTACCTGCGCCATACGATGGTTTATCACCAGGGGCAGGACGCTCCCCGCGTCGATTATCTTGATGTGGTCATCACCAAATCGCCGCCCGGCGTGCGCGATTACTCGGGAGACCACAAATGAAGGAAAGATTGGTCCAACTCGAAGTCCTGCGTTACAACCCGGACACCGATACCGACGCCTACTTCCAGCACTATGAAGTGGTCTGTCAGGAAGAGTGGGTGGTGCTCGACGCCCTGAACAAGATCAAGGAAACCATCGATCCGACACTGAACTACCGTTGGTCCTGCCACATGGCGGTGTGCGGCAGCTGCGGCATGATGATCAATGGCGACCCGAAATTGTCCTGCCATACCTTTTTGCGCGATTATGAGGGCGTGATCCGGGTCGAGCCATTGACGCATTTCCCGGTCGAACGCGATCTGGTGACCGCGCCCGACGATTTCATCGAGAAGCTGACGCGCGTCAAGCCTTACCTCATCCCGAAAAAGCCGAAGCCGATCAGTGAAGGGGAATACAGGCAGACGCCCGCGCAGCTGAAGCGGTATCACCAATTTACCTTGTGCATCAATTGCATGCTTTGCTACGCCGCCTGCCCCGAATATGGGCTGACGCCGAAGTTCATCGGCCCGGCGGCCATTTCACTGGCGCATCGCTATAACCAGGATTCGCGCGACGGCGGGCGCGACGAGCGCCAGGAGATCATCGCCAGCAAGGAAGGCGTGTGGGAGTGCACCTTCGTCGGCGCCTGTTCCGAGGTGTGCCCGGCGCATGTCGATCCGGCGAGCGCGCTGCAACAGGTCAAGATCGCCAGTTCGATCGACTGGTTCAAGGAACATCTTTTGCCGGGAGGTGGAAAATGAGCAAGCCCTTAGTCTCCGCCGGGCCGTCCCAAGGGGGCGACAGCCACAAGCTTGGAGCGGGCGTAGCCCGCGAACCCCAGCCACCTCCCCGTGAGGGGAGGATGGGAGGGGCGGGCCCACTGATTCGCGAAGTACCGCCGACCTCCTGGTACTTTCGTCATCCACGCTACCTGCGCTACATGGCGCGCGAAATCACCAGCCTGTTTGTCGGCGCCTACTGCGTGTTGCTGGTGATCGCTTTGCAAAGTCTCGCCGCCGGGCAAGCCAGCTATGAAGCGTTCCTGCTGACGCTGCGCAGTCCGACCTCCATCGCATTCCATGTGCTGGCCTTGGTCGCCGCGCTCTATCACGCCGCCACCTGGTTCAACGCCACGCAAAAAGCCATGCCGATCCAGCTTGGTGAGGAATTCGTGCCCGGTAACCTGATTTCCGGTGCGCATTACGTGGCGTGGGCAGCGCTGTCCATTGTCATCCTGTTTCTGGCGGGAGTGTTCTGAACATGGCCAAATCAAACAAACCGATCATCTGGTTCCCGTTTGCCGCCGGCGGTACGGTGATCGCCTTCTTCATTCCGGTGATCGTCCTGCTGACGTTCCTCGCCGCGCTGGGCTATGTGCCGACGGGCCTGAGTTACGACAGCATGCGCGCCTTTGCCGGCAGCGGCCTCGGCAAATTGCTCATCTTCGGCGTGATCGCCCTGTCGCTGTGGAGTTCGGCGCATCGCCTGCGCTGCACCTGCTACGATTTTGGCTTGCGCGCCGACAAGCTGGTGGCGAACGTTCTGTATCTGGCGGCGGGGGCGGGCAGCATTGCCACGGCGGTGTTTTTGCTGCGCATCTAGCCGGTGCCGGTGTGCTTGCGATTACGCCAAAGCAGTGCGCCAGCCTCGATCAGGCTGACGCTGCCATACTCAAAGGAAAGCGCGAGCCATGCGTCCGCCGGCACGCCCGCCAGTTCGGCTGCGCATAGCTTCATCACGCCGGCATGCGTGACCAGAATCGCCTCATCCGGCAGATCGGCAAGACAAGCGATGACGCGCCTTCGCAGCATCGCCACGGATTCTCCGTCGGGCGGAATGTAGTGGAGCGGATCGGCGGCCCAGGCATCAATAGCGGGGCGGTCGATGGCAGCCCAGGGCTGCATTTCCCATGCGCCGAAATCGAGTTCACTGAGCCGCGCGTCGAAAACCGGCTGCGGGTGCAGCAGTTCGGCAAGTTGGCGACAGCGCGCGAGCGGGCTGGAAAATACCGCTGCGTTGGCCGGCAGCAGCGGCCGCAGCGCCTCCGCGCAGGCGAGCGGATCGGCGGCCAGCGCCAGATCGGTGCGGCCATAGCAGGTGCCGGCGGCGACAGCGGGCAGCGGGTGCCGGATCAGAAACAGGCGCATGTCAGACCCAGATAAAACGCCAGTTCGGCCAGTTGTTGGGTCGCGCCAAGGCAGTCGCCCGTGTAGCCGCCGATGCGTCGGACGAAGTAGCGTGCGGCGAGCAGCGTCACGCCGGTAACCAGCGCGAGGGCAATGGCAACCTGTGCGGCCGGCAGCAGCAGGCAGGGGGCGAGGCCGAAGAATGCGGCAACCGCCAGTTCGCCTTTGCCCAGGCGCGTGGCGAGAGGCTTCGCCTTGGCCGATGCATCCTCGCGTACATAATCCAGCCCGGCGATCAGCGTGACGGCGGCAAAGCGCGACGCCGCATGGCCGGCGATCAATGCCGCCAGAAAAGTCGGCGCTGGCAGGACGGCGACGAGCTGCGCGAGCGCCGCGAACTTCGCCAGTAGCGCCAGTACGATGCCAATCGCGCCGTAGCTGCCGATGCGAGAATCCTTCATGATCGCCAGCACCTGTTCCTTCGTCCAGCCGCCGCCGCAGCCGTCGATGCTGTCGGCCAGGCCGTCCTCGTGGAAGGCGCCGGTGGCGAGCAGCGTCGCCGCCATGCCCAGGATCACCGCGAGCGGGGCCGGCCACAGCTGCAGGGCCGCCAGCGTGACCGCCGCGCCGATGGCGCCGATGATGATGCCGATTGCCGGGAAGTAGCGCGCGGCGTGGTTCAATTGCTCGGACGAATGCCCGACCCACGCCGGCACCGGCAGCCGCGTGAAGAAGCGCAGCGCGGCGAAGAAATATTCAGATTCTCTGCGAATCATAGCTTTTCAGAAACGCTCGCCGACTCGAAGCTCGCCATCTCGTTGAGGAAGGCGCAGGCCGCGCGCACCAGCGGCCAGGCCAGCGCGGCGCCGGTGCCTTCGCCGAGCCGCAGGTCGAGGGACATGAGTGGCGAAACATTGAGCGCGGCCAGTTGTGTGCGATGTCCGGCCTCGGCCGAGGCATGGCAGAACACCGCGTAATCGAGGAAGGCGGGTTGCAATCTGGCCGCGACCAGCGCCGCCGCGCCGCAGATGAAGCCATCGACGAGCACCAGCAGGCGATGGCGCGCGGCGCCCAGCATGGCGCCCGCCATCATCGCGATTTCGAAGCCGCCGAAACGGGCGAGCACCGCCAGCGGATCGGCGCTCCGTTCGGGCCAGGTGGCGAGCGCCTGTTCGAGCAGCATCTGCTTGCGTGCCAGCCCCGCGTCGTCGAGTCCCGTGCCGCGCCCGACGCAGGCTGCGAGCGGCGCATCCGTCAGGCAGTGCGTGATGAGCGCGGCCGCCGCCGTGTTGCCGATGCCCATTTCGCCAAAGCCGATGACCTCGCAGCCGTCCTGCGCGAGCCGCGCGACGATCTCCGCGCCACGCGTCATCGCCGTGGCGCATTGCTGCGGCGTCATCGCCGCGCCGTCGAGGTAGTTCGCCGTGCCGCCAGTCCCACAGGTATTTCCTTCGGTCACGCCGACCTTTGGCTCCGGCATAACGTTCGCTGCGCTCACGTTAGCCTGCACCGAAACTGCGCCTAAGGCTTGTTTGGCGTCGACCAGATTCGGGCGCACGCCGAAGTCGTGCGCCACGCCGGCATCGACCACGGTCAGGTCGATGCCGTTGGCGCGGGCGAAGACATTGATCGCCGCGCCGCCGGCGAGGAAATTCTCGACCATCTGCCAGGTCACGTCCTGCGGAAAGGCGGAGATGCCCGCTCTGGCCGCGCCGTGGTCGCCGGCAAAAACGACGATGTGCGGCTGGTGCAAAGTCGGCGTCAGCGAGCCGCGCACCAGGCCGATCTGCAGCGCGAGGTCCTCCAGCCGGCCGAGGCTGCCTGGCGGCTTGGTCTTGTTGTCGATCTTGCGGCGCAGCTCGGTTTCCAGACTGCGGTCGAGCGGGGGTATTGCGCGGGAATGCATCCGATTCATCCTTCCAGAAAAGCGAAAAGGGTTTCGCCGCACGCGGCCAGGCATGCGGCGAAACCCTTGCCACAGGTTTCATGAAAAAGACACGGCAGGTCTTCTGGCTCCCGGATCGTCCGCAACGTCGCGCCTTCCCGTGTTGCCACAGTGGCTGCCTTGCGGCAGGCGACGTTCGTCCCCGGTTACAGCGGCGGGCCCGCTGCCGATTTGCACGGCATTCCCTTGACCGAATCGCCGTCGATTATAGCGGGCGCGCTAACTTTCATGATGCGCAGGCTGGCGCCGCGTGCCGCGTTTGCTTGGCAGCCCTCTCCCTCAATCCCTTGTATGTTCTGCTTTTAAGGAATATAAAAAATGATGTTGAGGCTGTGGAGTTTGTGGGCAAAGGGGTGCGCGGTGGATAAGTCGCGGCTTTTTGCGACTTATCCACGGCAAGCGCCCCGGTTCGCTGGCGGTTTTTT
>JAUXOM010000055.1 GCA_030682175.1 Rhodocyclaceae bacterium | reverse complement strand
CACAACTAATTAAAGGGGCTCGAATTGATTTCGCATAGTTGTTGAAAGTCGGCGCTTGCGCGATGAAATGCCCCGCATGGGGTACGGCGACGACAGGGCAAGCGAAGATGCAGTTTCGAGTGCCGAGAAACCGTGGTCTGATCCCAATTGTTCATTGGCTGGTCCTTAGGAGGTGTGACCTTCGGTGCCAACGATTCAAAGGGATTGGGAGGGTGGGGCAGTTTCCAAGTCACTGTGAGTTCGGGTCCATTCTCTGGACAGGGCGGGCCTGGTGGCGCTCAAACAGGTGGAGGCATCAATGTTGGTTGGGGGATGGGTGGTGCACTGATCAGGTGCTTCACATACCATCTGAAATGCAACTGCCCAAAATGCGAGGAGAACTAACTACATGAAATTGCCCGGTGACTTGCTATATATCGTCTTTCCCGTGCTTGTGCTTCTTTTCTGGATTGTAGTGTTCAAGGTACTGAGATCTGAGCAAGAGAAACAGAACTCTGCACGACAGAGAGATGTTCTTGGCTGGATACTGGCAGGGCCAATTCATTATTACCTGAGAAAGCGAAAATATACGTTCACTCGTCGTGAAATCGTTGGCTGGATAATTGTGTCGGTATTGATGGCTGCAGCGCCTTTTATCTCAAGATTAATAGAGTAAGCGAATCAAAGGAAGAATCAAAGGGGCCAGGGTCGAATAGGAAGAATCAAAGGGGCCAGGGGCGAATTAAA
Source organism: Rhodocyclaceae bacterium (assembly GCA_030682175.1). Classification (GTDB taxonomy): domain Bacteria; phylum Pseudomonadota; class Gammaproteobacteria; order Burkholderiales; family Rhodocyclaceae; genus Sulfuricystis. The sequence goes on along the minus strand of JAUXOM010000055.1, from coordinate 18,888 downwards.
TTCGCGACGGTAGCGACATTGCGAAACTTAGTGAAATAAGCAATTCATGCCAAGTGGAAAGTCATGCAAAACAAATCGAGCCTGGCCCCTTTTCTGGTGCTCGTGGCTGGATTATTTTCGTGAGTGTTCTAAAGAGGACTGATTCTCTCCCGTTTAATCAAAGGGGTCTAATCAAAGGGGTCTAATCAAAGGGGTCAGGCTCGAATTGATTTTGCATCGCTGTTGAAAGTCGGCGCTGGCGAGATTGTTCCACGAGTGCCGAGAAACCGTGGTCTGACCCCAATTGTTCCACCAATTGTTCCAGGAGGAACACGATGAAGGCATTCGCAAAAAAACAAATCATGCTGTTCGCTGTTCTTGTCCCGCTCTCCATGGCGGCATGCGCCACCTCGTCCATCGACGAAATACTGATCCATCGAGAATAAATAGGGGTCAGACCACGATTAAAGAGTAAATAGCGAATCAAAGGGGCCACGATTATCCGCGTCACACTTCAATGAATTGCTTTAGTCTCCCCCTATGCCCAGCAGCCCGATCCCGCCGCGCCTGATCCTCGCCCCGATGGAGGGCTTGGCCGACGACGTTTTGCGCGATGTGCTGACGCGGGCCGGTGGTTACGACTGGTGCGTCACCGAATTCGTCCGTGTCAGCACCACGCTGTTGCCGCATTCGGCCTTTACGCGCATCAGCCCGGAACTCCTGAACTCGTCCTGCACCCGCGCCGGCACGCCGGTGCGCATCCAGTTTCTGGGCTCCGATCCCGACCTGCTGGCGGCCAACGCGGCGCATGTTGCCAAATTGAATCCCGCGGGTATCGATCTCAACTTTGGCTGCCCCACGCCGCTGATCAATCGCAACCGGGGTGGCGCATCGCTGCTCAACGAACCCGAACTCCTGCAGCGCATTGCCATGACGGTGCGCGCGGCGATTCCGCGGGATATTCCGCTCACGGCCAAGATGCGCCTCGGCATCAGCGACACCAGCAGGGCGCTCGATTGTGCACGCGCCCTCGAGGCCGGCGGCATCCAGGAACTTGTTGTTCATGCGCGCACCAAGGAGGATGGCTATCGCCCTCCGGCCCGCTGGCAGGCGCTCGCCTCGATCCGGGAAGCTTTGCGGATTCCGGTCATCGCCAACGGCGAAGTCTGGACTCTGGCCGACTATCACGCGATTCGCCAGGCCACCGGTTGCGCCGACGTCATGCTGGGGCGTGGCGCGGTGGCTGATCCCCTGCTGGCTCGGCGCATCCGGGCCGGTGCGGCAGACGATGCGCTTGCCGACTGGCACACGGTGAGCGGGATGATCGGCGACTTCTGGTCACAGGTGCAGGCCAAGGTGTTGCCTTCACAATCTCCCGGGCGCCTCAAGCAATGGCTGGGGCTCATGCGGCGGAGTTATCCCCAGGCCGACAAATTGTTCCTCGCCTTGCGCGAGTTGCGCACGGCTAAGGATGTCGGCCCCGTTTTGCAACAGCATCTTGCTGCTGCAGACGGCTGAACCGCTTGCAGCGTGCAGATCAGGACACAACCGGCAATTGGCTCCAGCAAGAGGTGTAGCCCGGTGACACCCGCTGCCGTTTCATCTTCCAGCCTTTCTCGATGCCTTCCGCGGCCGAGTGCAGCGTTCCCCGGCCCCAGATGCCGTTGATCCGGTCCATCACCTGCATCAACCGGGTGTTGTCGCGCGTCGGCGAGAAGAGATTCAACTGCGGTGTTGCGGCCGCGCTCAGGTTCAGCAGGGCGACCCCGGCTTTCTGGTAGGCAAAGCCGGGCCGATAGATGCGCTTGAGGCCCCAGAGTGCCGCCCGGGTCAGCCGCAGGGTATCGTCGCTGGCCTCGGGCAGCGGAATGGTCAGCCCGCGCTGGTATTGCGGGCGATCCGCCGCGTGCGGGTTGGTGCGGATATACACCTGCACCATGCCGGCGAGCGAGCCTTGTGCCCTGAGCTTCTCTGCCGCAATGGCGATGTAGCTGGCCACCGCTTCACCGAGTGCCTCGATGGCGTAGACATAAGTGCCGAAGGAACGCGAGGAGATGATCTGCTGTTTGTTCGGCGCGGCTTCTTCCAGCATCATGCAGGAAATGCCGTTCAGTTCGGCAATCGTGCGTTCCAGCACCACGGAGAAGCGCGCCTTCATGGTTCTGGGGTCAGCCTGACGCAGGGCTTCCACGGTGGTGATGCCCAACTCGCCCAACTGGCGGCTCAGCTGACGGCCGACCCACCAGATTTCGCCGACTTCGATGCCGGAAAAAAGCTTTGCTTGTTCCGCTGCGCTCAGACGGGTGACATCGCAAACCCCGTCATGTCCGGCCAGGTTTTTCTTGGCGCAATGATTGGCCAGCTTGGCGAGCGTCTTGGTTGCGGCAATGCCGACACAGACGGGAAGGCCGACCCAGCGTTTCACTCGCCGGCGAATCTGTTGTCCATAGTCGACCAGGTCATGGTGCGCAAAGCCATCGAGGCCGAGGAAACATTCGTCGATGCTGTAGATTTCCTGATCCGGCGAGAACTGCGCCAGCACCTGCATCATGCGGTTGCTCATGTCGGCGTAGAGCGCGTAGTTGCTGGAGAGGGCGACGATGCCGTGTTGCTCGGCCAGTTCGCGCATCTGGAACCAGGGCGTGCCCATCTTCACGCCAAGCGCCTTCACCTCGGCGCTGCGGGCCACGGCGCAGCCATCGTTGTTGGACAGCACCACGACGGGAACATTTTCCAGTTGCGGGTCGAACACCCGTTCGCAGGAAACGTAGAAGTTGTTGCCGTCCACCAGTGCAATCGGCATGGCTATACCCGATGGATGCTCCAGCGCACCACGCCCCAGATCGTCAGTTCCTGGTCGCCGGAAACGAGGATGTCGCCATGGCCGCTGTTGCCCGAACGCAGCAGCACGCCATCCGGGAGCAGGCAGAGTTGCTTGACGGTGAAAGCGCCATCGACGACGGCGATGACGACGCTGCGGTCGGCGGGGTCGAGGGCCCGATCCACCACCAGCAGATCGCCGTCGTGGATGCCGAAGCCGGTCATCGAATGGCCGGCAACCCGCACAAAGAAGGTGGCCTCGCGATGCTCGATCAGGTGTGCGTCGAGACTCAGGCGTTCCTCGACGAAGTCGGCCGCGGGGGAGGGGAACCCGGCCGGCACCGGGCGCGCCAGAACGGGGCAGCCGCGGGGGATGACGCCTTCTTCCGGAAACGCGGGGAAGCCGGTGCCTTGCCGGGGCAGTTTGAATCGCCCCGGTTTGTGCAAGCAGGCCATGGTCAGCCCTGGTAACGTCGGACGAGGCCGGTGACGACGCCGTAGATTTCGAGTTCGCTCTGGGGCCGGATGATCGGGTAGGCGGGGTTGTGGGGCTTGAGGATGAAACGTCCGCGTTCCAGTCCCAGTTCCTTGAGCGTGAATTCGTTGTCGACGATGGCAATGACGAAGTCGCCGGACCTGGCTGCCTTGGTGCGTTCGACGACAACGACGTCGCCATCGTGGATGCCGGCATCGATCATGGAATCGCCCTTGACCGGCACCATGACGGTGCGGGAAGGCTGGCGCACGAGGTACTGGTCGACGAGAAACGGTTCGCCGCCCATGCCGTCGATCATGTCGGGCGCGCCGGCACGCACGGCGACATCGGCGAGGGGGCGCTCGAAGAAGCGGACAGCGGGCATCCAGGCGTCATCGTCGGGGGTGCGTTCGAGAAAGCCGGCGCTTTCGAGGCGGGCGAGGAGCTTTTTGGCGGCCGTCTTCGAGGCAAAGCCCATCAGGGCGGCGATGCGCTGGTGGGACGGGATGCGTTTGGCTTCGACGTAGTAGTCGCGCAGGCGGCCGAGGTAATCGCTGTCGCGTGCGGTATCAGCAGTGGGCATGGGAATCTCCGATCCATGTGGTGTTCCAACGATCACCATCATAGTGTTCGAAAGAACACCCGTCAAGGGCGTTTATTTGTTGCCGTCGCCCAGGCGATTTACTTCCGGATCAATCCTGATTTCCGCCGGCCTGCACCATGGTGGCGAGCAATTTTTTCAGTTCGGCCACCTCGACTTCGAGGTCTGTCACACGCTGTTCCAGATGCGTGCTGGCTGCTGTCCGACTGACAGGCGCTTCTGCCTGGCGTTCGTCATCCGTCGCGCCGACGACTTCGCCGCTGAACAGATGGGCATGACGCGACTCGCGCTTGCCGGGCTCCCGTGGCAACTGAACGACAAACGGGCCGTCCTCCCGCTCCGCCAGGCTGTGCAGGGCAGCATCGACCTCGGTGACGTCCTTGAGGGGGCACAGGCGGCTGGCGCGGCTGCGCAACTCGCCGGGTGTCTGCGGGCCGCGCAGCAGGAGCTCGCAAACGATGCCGAGCTCCTGCGGCGTGAACTTCAGGGTGCCGTATTCCGTATTGCAAAAGCGGTGCTGATACTTGGTGACGCGGCTCCCATAGCCAGTCTGCGTGCTGACCAGATATTTTTTGATGAGCTGGTCGGCGGTCTGCTGGACGGTGGCCTCGTCGAGATCCAGCACGGGATCGCGGTTGCTTTTCTGGTTGCAGGCGTTGGTCAGCGCGTTGAGGGAAAGCGGATACTGCTCCGGCGTGGTGATTTCCTTTTCGATCAGGCAGCCGATGACACGGGCTTCATGGGGCGTCAATTCAATGGTCATGGGAGGTTCACCGCTTGATGCAGGTTCAGCGTCGCCATAGCCATGGCGGCACAGGATTCACGTCGGCCCAGAGCCCCAGCCGCCGGATCTTGGCATTGAACTCCGCCGCCGCGTAAGCTTCCCGCTCCTGCGGGGTCTGCTCATTCACGTATTGCTGGCGCTGCCACGCCATTCCCGACATGATCTGCACGAGTCCGGCATCGTGAATCTTGAGGCATTCGGGCACGTTGCAGTTGGGGTCGGCCACCATGACCCGGGCGAGCAGGCGGCCTTGGCGATCGCGTTGGGTGCCGATGACTTCCACGTTGCGGTTGAAGGTGATGGCACTCAAATTGGTGTGGGACTTCTGGCCGAACGCCTGATATTTGTCGGGTGCATCGATACCCAGCAGGCGGATCGTGTGCCGCTGCCGTGCGGCATCGGTGACGATCAGGGTGTCGCCGTCGGTGACGGAAACCACCAGGCCATCGAAGGCGTGTGCCAGGGCAGGAAGCAGCAGGAACAGCAGGATCGGCAGGAAGCGCATGCGGCAATGATACACAGTGGAGCTTTTCACTCACCGCCAGCGGCAGGGGCCGTGAGCCGGCGAATCGTCAGGGCGCAGCGTTGCTCAATCAGCATGATGATCTGCTTGATCAACGTGTTTCCAGAAAATCCACGTCCGGGGTCAGACTGAAGCTTGTGCGCGGTTGCGGGTAGCGATTTCGCCACCTCCAAAGTGCGCTTTTTGGCCTGCGCCCTGGCCAGACCAGCCCCTTCGGCAAACTGATCCCAGTGCCGCGCCTTAACTTCGCTGAACTTGTATTTGCTGCCGATCTTCATCGCCATCCATGGTGGGCGCGGGCAATGCCTGCCAGGGTTCCAAAAACGTCACCGCCCCGGCGCAATCGCCGCCAATATGCTCCAGTAGCGCAAAGTCGTTCTGGCCCGAGACCTGGAACTACCGCGCGATCAGGCGGCGCATCTGGCCCTCGGGCGCCGTGCGGCCAGCCGCTGGTGTTTCGTCTCCGTCATCCGTTCGCGCTGGTCTCGTGGATCGAGGAGGAGAACTCCTCGAATTTCCCGCCTGCCGACGGTAGCAAGGGAGTCTCCCGAATCTGCCACGTCCAGCGATAGGCGTGGCCCAGCATCTGCTCCAGCGCCACTTGCAGGTGTTGTAACTGCTCTTCGGTGGGCGCAGGCGTGCACACCAGCGTTGCCGTGATGGCATTTCTGGCGGTCTGTTCGAACTGGTACTGCCGCAGGGGTGGAATGGCTTGCAGGAAGCGTCGAGTCTCCAGCACCGGCCAGAAAGGTTTACCCTCGGGGCTCATCGCCATGTTGCGAGTGCGGCCCAATACGCGGCGCAAGGTCGGCAGACCCCGGCCGCATGGACAGGAGGGCCCTAACTCGGCCCAGTCATGCAGGGCGTAGCGAATCAGCGGCATGGAGAAGTTGTGCAGGTCGGTAACCACCACCTGACCAACCTCGCCCTCCCGACAGGGTTTTCCCTGTTCATCGAGCACCTCGAGCAGCAGGTGTTCGGATTGCACGTGCAGCAAGCCGCTTTCCGGGCATTGCAGCGCAATGACCCCGATCTCCTGCGCGCTGTAGAGATCGACCAGCGGCACGCCCAGCGTGGCCTGGCAAAGTGCGCGCAAGGCCGGCATCACGGCGCCACTGATCGTGCGCACTTCGCGCAGGCGCGGCAGGGTGACACCCTTGCCACGCATGCATGCGATCAAGGCTTCCAGATTTGCCGGATAAGTGAGCAGGATGTCGGGATCGACCCCTTGCAACCAGCGCAATTGGGCGTCCACGTCGGTCGAGATCGGCAAATGCCAGGCCGGCCCGCTGCGAAACACGCCGCCCCAACGTCCGGGCTTGGTTTCATCTACCGGCTCCGGGAATTGGCGGATGATGGCCATCGTCGCGGAGAAATCGCGCCGGTGCCAAAGATGGTCGCGCAACGTGGCCGCCTGCCAGAATAGTTGGGTGAGCGCCGTGCGCCGAACCGTCACGGGTTCTGCCGTCGAACCGCCCGTCGCAATGTCGAAGGTCTTGCCGTGAGCGCGCGGATAGGCGTTGGCCCGCACGGCATCGGCCTGCGTTTGCAGATCCGCGCGTGTCAGCAGAGGAATCTCGTGCCAGCGGGCAAGGTCGTCTGGAAGACGCTCGCGATAGAAGGGGCAGTGACGACGCGCGTGGTCGAGCAGCGCACCGAGCTGCCGATTCTGTTGCTCGCGCAGTGCCTCGCCGGATAACCACTGCGTACTTTCCATCTGAAACAGCAAGGCGAGCACGGCGGCATCGCGCGCACCGACCACGGCAGGCCAGTGAATGCCCGGCACCTGGCTGGACAGCGCGTCGGTCAGCGTCGGTTGCGGTGGCGCACCGTTCATCGCTCCCGGCCCGCCTCATGCCATGCCTTCTTCACGGGCGAGAGCAGGTATTCCGCCACGGTGCGGTTGCCCAGCAGGATTTCCGCCGTGGTCTGCATGCCGACTGATAGCGAGTATTTGACGCCATCCGTCTCCAGCGCGCTCGCATCGAGCGTCACCAGGGCCTTGTAGCGCAGCGGGCGTTGCCCGGCGCCTTGCAGGCCCTTGTCGCGGGCTTCTTCTTCGCTCTGGGCATCGGCGCTCACGTGTTCGACGGTGCCGCGTCCCATGCCGTACTTCTGGAAGGTGTAGGCCGCGAACTTGAGCTTGACCGGTTGACCCGCTCGCACGAAGCCGATGTCCTCGTTGGACACCCAGACCTCGGCTTTGAGTTTTTCTTCGCGGGGCACGAGGCTGGCCAGCACGGTGCCGGGTTGCACTACCGTGCCTGAGGTGTGGGTGGCCAGATCCTTGATCACGCCGCCCTGCGGCGCCTTGAGCTCCAGGAGTTCGCGCCGGTGCTGCTGCTTTTCCTGTTCCTTGGCGAGTTTGTCGATCTGCGCTTGCGCATCAACGCGCTCGGCATGCAACTGCCGCAAATAGTCGGCCTCGATTTGCTTGAGCTTTTTCTGTGACTGGTCGATGCTGGCCTGGGCAGAGGCGATCAAGTGACCTTGCGTGGCAAGTTCCTGTTCTTTCTCGATGCGCTCGCGCCGCTTGTCCGAGCCCATCAAGCCTCCAGCGAACCCCTCCTTGACCAGTTTTTCGTAAGCCTTGTCCTGTTCGCGGTAGTGGGGCAGCACGGCCACCAATCTCGTCTTTTGTTGGCGGGCAGCGGCCAGTTCCTGCTGTGCTTTGACCAGGCGGCTACGCTCCTCTGCCAGCGCGGCAGCGAAGGCATCGCGGTTGGCCTGATACTGCGCGCCGGTTTCTCGCAAGAGCGCCGCCGGGGCCGGAATCTCCGGCTGGAAAGGCTTGCCGCCGAGTTCGGCGTCGATGCGGGCAAGCGCAAGCCGCTTGCGGGCGTATTCGGTCGTGATGGTGTCCAAATCGGCGTTGGTGATCAGCGCATCCATGCGCATCAGGGTTTGCCCGGCGCGCACCGTCTCGCCCTCGCGCACCAGGATTTCCTTGACGATGCCCGCCTCCGAGGGCTGCACGATTTTGAGGTAGCTCGCGGGCACGAGCTTGCCGTCGGCCACCGCAACGATGTCCAGACGCCCGACCAGCGCCCATACCAGCAGGAAGGCCAGCAAGGCCAGCAGCATCCACAGTACGCGTCGCCCCTGCGGATGGGGCGACGTGTGCTGCAAACGGATGAGTGGCGGATGAAATGCCTGATGATCGCTGTGGGCGTGTTGTACGAGGGATTTTAATGAAGGCATGCCGGGGGGCTCTCCTGGGGTTCTTGGGGCTTCCGGGTGTGGTCGGTGTTCCGCCCATCGAGAAATGCGCGCTCGATGAGGGACAGACTTTGCTCGATGGCCTGGCCGCTCGTGAAGTGGCGGTGGCGTTCGCGGAATGCGCGGGCGGCCTGCCGATACGCCTGGCTGTCGAGCAGTTCCTGCAATGACGCGGTGACGCTGTCCGCATCGACCCGGCCGCCGAGCAACTTGCCCGCACCAAGCGCCTGCACACGATGTGCAAAAAGCGCCTGCTCGACATGCCGGGGGCGCATCGCCAACGGCACACCTGCCAGCAATGCCTGCGTCGAAAAGCCGCAGTTGCCGTAACCAACCGCCAGATCGGCGTGTTCAAACAGGGGCGGCAGATCAACCGGCGCCAATGCAATACGCACACGCCGCGTGGCGCAACGTTTCGCCATCTCAGGCTTCATGCCAGGCGCGACGCACAGCACCTCGGCATCCAGCCGGGTGAGCGCCTGCAGGATCGCCATGAAACCGGGCACGGCGGGGCGCAGGTAGGCCAGCACTTTGGGACCCTCCCGGCTTTGCCAGGAAACACGCAAGGCTTGGGGCACCGAGACGATGGGGCCGACGTAGCGCCCTTCCGGACGCGCGCCATAGTGGTCGAGTTCGGCAAAGGTGTCCATGATGTCGTTGGCGCAGAACAAGTCGCGCACACGCACCGCCGTCGTATGGCCCAGCGCCTTCTGCGCCGCGTCTAGTACATGGTCAAGCCTTGTCTCAGCCGTGGTGAGCGCCTGATCGGTAACCGTCTCCCAAGGCCGGATCGAGGGCCAGGGAGAGACAGCCGGGGGAATTGCAAAGCCGTTGCCGACGGAAAGATGAGGAATGTCGGCGAGCTGTGCCGCCAGCAAGGCGGTAGGCGCATGGTCCGCGACCAGCGCGTCTGGCCGGGTCAACGAAAACAATCCCCGCCAGGCGTTGAGTCGCGCAGCCACATCCTGCGCATCGGCAAAACCGCTGACACGAAGCACATCGGCGTAGTTCACCGACGGGCCGTTTCCTGCGCCTGCCTGTGGGGTCAGTGGCGCGGGTAGCACGGTGATGCCGGGTGCCGGGCCCTGTCCGGCGGGTAGCCGAACGTCCTTGAGCGCCAGTGTCACCCCGTGTCCTCGTGCCACGAGTCCTTCAGCCAGCCGCAGGCACCGGGCGAGGTGACCGAAGGCCTCGCCCAGTTCCCACGCGATCAGGACGCGCGCCATCGGCAGGATCGCATGCTTACCATGGCAGCTTGCCCACCCCTTCCTTGATGCCGCTGAAGCCCTTGAGCTGGGTGCCTGTACCGCAGGCCAGCGACACGGCATCGACGCCGCCGCGTGCACCGTGGGCGCCGCCCTGCATCCAGCCCGCCAAACCGGAAAGGTCAGCCCCCTGATTGGCATGGCCCCAGGCGGGCGCACTTTGGCGCTCGGCATCGAGCCGGTTCAGGGCGTGGGTCAGTTCGGCCCAGTGGCGCTCCACATCGTGGTTGGCCTGGCCATGGCCAGCCTGCCCGGAAGCTTGCTGTTGCTCGTTCCATTGCTCGAACCAGCGACGATCCAGTGCAGGCAAGGCTGAATGGGGTGACTGGGCGGACTTGTCATCGCGCTTGAAGCCGTCGAGGAAACGCCCCAAGGGGTCATCATCACGGTCGGCTCCGTGTTTGCGGCCTGGCTGGCCCGGCGAAGTGCCCGCACCGTCATTGATGTTGGCACCGTGTCCGGGAGGCGGCGCATCGGCGCCGTTGCCCACGCCTTCGTTGCCCTTCGTGGCGGTCGGCACCACCGTCTTGTTGCCAAAACTCACCTTGAAGTCATCCGAGGCGGTCGAGCACTCGCCATGGCCATCGCTGACGGTGACGCGCACATCGATGCTGCCCTTGGCATTGGCCGGGGCGGTGCCGCTGAAGGTCTGCGTCGCGGCGTCGAACTTGAGCCAGGTTGGCAGTGCCTTGCCGTTGGACAAGGTCGCCGTGTAGCTCAGCGTGTCGTTGCGGTCGGTGTCAACAAAGCTGCCTGCGGGCATCCGCCACGAGAACGCCTTGCCCTTGGCGAGTTGCACGTCGGCGAGGCAGCGCGCGAGTTCCGGCGCATCGTTGGTACCTTGCACGGTCACCGTCAATGCGCCGTTGCTGCTTTGCGTGCCGTCGCTGGCGAGGTAAGCAAAAGTCTCGGTGACCGTCTCGCCTGCGCCCAAGCCCTGCACCTTGGGCGAACAATCGTCGAGCAAATAGGCGTAGGTGCCATTGGACAGAAAGGTCAGCACGCCGTATTCGCCGCGCCGGATTCCGGGGTCGGCGACAGAGAGGCGCTCGCCTTCCGGATCGCGGTCGTTGGCGAGCACATTGCCCCAGGCCAGCAGCTTGCGATCCTCGATCACGTTGGCCGCATCGGGCGCAGTGACCGGTGCCAGGTTGCCGCCACCGGATTCGACCGCCAGGGTGAAGCTCTGACTGGCCTGTGCGCCTGCCAGGTCGGTGGCGGTGACCCGCAGGGCATAGTTGCCTGCCGAGGCCGGAGTGCCGCTGAAGGTGCCAGTGGCCGCATCGAAGGCGAGCCAAGTGGGCAGTTCGCTGCCGTCGGAAAACGTGGCCGAGTAGGCCAGCACATCCCCCGCATCGACATCGACGAATGCGGTGTCGGGCAGTTGCCAGCTCAGCGGCGTGCCCGCGCGTCCGGTCTGGTTGTCCAGCACCGCGCCAACCTCGGGAGCATCGTTGGTGTTGGTCACGCCGATGGCGAAAGTCTGGCTGGCCTGTGCGCCCGCCACGTCAGAGGCGGTCAAACGCACGGAGACACTGCCCACATCGCCATTGGCTGGTGTGCCGCTGAAGGTTCGTGTCGCCGCATCGAACTGGAGCCACGACGGCAGCGCCGAGCCATCGGCCTGAGTGGCCGCGAGCGAGAGCGTGTCGCCAGCATCCACGTCGCGGAAGGCATCCTGCGGCACGGTGAAGGCAAAGGGCGCGTCCTCGGTCGCCTGCTGGTCGGCCAGAGCGATGGCGACTTCTGGCGCATCATTGGTGTTGGCCACCGTGAGGCTGAACGACTGGCTGGCACTGGCACCGGCCAGATCGGTGGCCGTCACCCGGATATCCACCGCACCGACGTTGTCGTTGCCCGGCGTGCCGCTGAAGGTGCCGGTTGCCGCATCCAGTTGCAGCCATGCGGGCAGATTGGTGCCATCGGCCAGCGTGGCCGAATAACTCAAGCGGTCACCCAGATCGGCGTCGATAAAGGCATCCGTCGGCAAGGCGAACGTGAAGGTAGCGTCTTCGGTTGCGGTCTGCGCGGTCAGTGCGGCGCCGATGGTCGGTGCGTCGTTGGTGTTGGTCACCTCCAGCGCGAATACCTGGCTGGCCGAAGTACCCGCCAGATCGGTCGCGGTCACGGCAAGCCGCAACTCACCGACATCGCCATTGGCCGGGGTGCCGGTGAACGTACCGGTCTGCGCGTCGAAGCTCAGCCAGGCGGGCAACGGATCGCCGTTTTCCAGGGTGGCCGAATAAGTGAGCACATCGCCCACATCGACATCGCGGAAGCTGTCTGCGGGTAGCGTGAAGCTGAAGGCGCTGTCTTCCAACGCGCGCAGGTCGGACAAGGCCGTGCCGGCTTCCGGCGCGTCGTTGGTGTTCTGCACGGTGACGCGGAAACCATAGAAAGCGGCGGCACCCAGCGCGTCCACGCCCTGAACGATGACATCGAATCCGCCCACGTCGTCGTTCTCCGGCGTGCCGTACAGGGTGCGCGTGGCCGCGTCGTACTGCAGCCAATCCGGCGGCGTCTCGTAACCCGTCACCGCTACCCGGGTCAGGATGTCGTCGCCGTCGGCATCGACGAACAGGTCGTCGGGCAGCGTCAGGCTGAAGGCAGCGTCCTCCATCGCCACTTGGTCATCGATGGGATTGGCCACCTCGGGCGCGCGGTTCATGAACTCGCGCAGCGTGACGGCAGTGCCATCGGCAAACTCAAAGGTATCGATCACCGTGCCGCCATCGGTACCGTCCGGGGCGTAATTGCTGACGCGCACCACGTCGCCGTTGGTGCCATAACGGATGAGCAAGTCGTCGCCATCCACGTCCACAATCACGTCCTCGCGGGCGATACCTGCGCCGAAGGTGAGCACGTTGCCGATGTCGGCATCCAGGTCATCTTCGATCACGTCCTCGCCATCGCCCAGGTTGACCACGTAGGCATCCCGCCCGGCGCCACCACGCAGCACGTCGTTGCCGGCGCCGCCGGTAAGCACGTCCTCTCCCTCACCGGACTCCATGACATCCTCGCCGTCATAACCGTAGAGGCGGTCGCCGACGTTGGTGCCTGCTAGCGCATTACCGGAGTTGTCGCCCTCAACCACGAAGGTCCAGGACACCAGTGTGGCGTAATCCACCGCCGTGCCATCGGCGAATTCAAAGCGCTCGACCGCATGCGAGCCCAGCACGTCCTGCGGGTCAAAGCCGGTCAGTCGCACCACATCGCCATCATCGCCGTAGGGGATGAGCAGCACGTGGCCGCCGTTGCCGTCGGATTCGAAGCGCAGATTGTTGCGCAGCACGTTCGGATCGATACCTGGCCCGAAGCGCAGCATATTGCCGGCATCTTCCTCGGCGGCATCGTCGATGGTGACGATGCCATTGCCCAGATTCACCACATAGGTATCGTTACCGCCTTCACCCGCCAGCCAGTCGCCGCCGGGTGTCGCTTCGATCAGGTCGTTGCCGTCATCGCCCCAGACGCGGTCGGTCAGCAAGGTGCCCTTGAGCGCATCGCCTTCCTCGGTCCCGAAAATGTCGAAACCACGTTCCAGCAGCTCTTCATAAGCAATCTCGTCGCCATCGGGGCCGAAACGGAAGCGCTCCACGGCACGCGAGCCCAGCGGATTCTCCGGATCAAAGCCCGAGAGCCGGATGCGGTTGCCGGTGTTATCGAGGTCGAGGATCAGGAAACCTTCGCCGTCGTAAGAGAGGCGCACGTCATCCAGGGTCGTGCCATCAGGAAGCACCAGTGTGTTGGGCGCATCACCGTCTTCGCTGTCGATGATGGTGTCGGCGCCGCCGTCGGCGTCGATGACGTAGAGGTCGCCGCCCGCACCGCCGCTCATCGTGTCATCGCCTTCGCGGCCTTCGATCCAGTCGGCAAGTGCAGTGCCAGTCAGCACGTCATTCTCGGGCGTGCCGATAATGCGCACCCCGCGCGCCAGCAGGTCGTCGAACGACAGGCTGATGCCCCACCATGGCAGGCTGATCTCGGCTACCGGCGCCTGCATGCCCGGCGCGCGTGGGTCGAAACCAGCGAAGCGGATCGCATCACCTTCGTCGTTGAGGCGTAGCAGCAGGTCGCGACCGTCGAATTCCAGGCGCAGGTCGTCGGCATTGATGTCGCCGTCAATCTCAATGCGGTTGAAATCCTGCTCGCGCCAGGTTTCCGCAATGAGCGTCTCGGTGGGGCGGCTGCCCCATTCCTTGTAGATGCGATAGGTATCGGAACCTGCGCCACCCACCAGGCGATCCGCGCCGCCCTGGCCGTTCAGTACGTCACCGCCGTCGCCGCCGATCAGCGTGTCGGCAAACGGAGTGCCGTCGAGCCAGCCGCCTTCGTCACCGGCCATCTCGGTCTTGCCCGTGGGCTCGATATTTTCGGCCACGATTTCGGTGCCGTCGGCAAAGCGAATGATGTCCACCGAGCGGGTCTGCGTTGCCCGGCCCGGCTCATAGCCGCGCAGGATCACCCGGTCGCCGGGCTGGTTGGCGAATTCGATCACCAGGTCGCCGCTCTGCTCAGAATAGCGCAGGTCTTCCGGTCGGATGCCGGGGCCGAAGCTCAGGATGTTGGGCGCATCATCGACGATGGCGCCGCCGTAACCGCCCTCGCCGCCGTACCACCAGCTGCCCTCGTAGCCTCCTTCACCGCCACCGTAGCCCCAGTTGAGTACACGGTGATCGTCGTCGATGATCACTTCGCCATGGCCGGGCTGGTAGAGGTAGGTATCGCCACCCCATTCGCCGTAGAGTTCGTCGCGGCCCGTGCCGCCCATGAGCGTGTCCGCACCCCAGCCGCCGTAAATCACATCGTTTCCGGCACCACCGTCCAGCACGTCATCGCCATCACCGCCCAGGATCAGGTCGTTGCCATCGCCACCCAGGATCGTGTCGTCCCCAGAGAGGCCCAGCACGATGTCGTTGCCTGCGCCCGAGTCCAGGGTGTCACCGACGGGTGTGCCGTAGAGCACGTCATCGCCATCGGTCGGGGTGTTGTTGGCAAGGTTTGCGGGGACGAAGAGATCGCCAGATTGCGCATAAGCCACCGCCTCAAGACCGCCCGCCGGGGCAACCGTGCCGGTTAGCTCGAACCCCGTGCCGTCGAAGACAAGCGGTTCCTCCGTCGTTGCGGACAATAGGGTGGCCGCGTTGGCTTGCAGCCAGCCCGCGAAATCGAAAACGCGCGTCTTGCCCTCGGCGTCGATGAACTGGATGCGTTCCAGATCGCCCGGCAGCTTGTCGACCAGGGCGCCTTCAAGAGTGATCGAGGCGCCCGCGCCGCCATCGATAAGCAATATCACCTGTCCGCTAGGTTCTATGGCCGCCGAGAGCATGGCGGGCATGATGCCCGCCCCAAAAGAGAGCGTATCCAGCCCTTCGCCTGCCAGGAGCATGTCATGGCCATCGCCATAATTAAAGACAATGACGTCGTCGCCTTCGCCCGCATCGATGGTATCGATGTCCGCCTCGCCGGCGACCAGGTCGTCACCGGCGCCCGAGTAGACATTGTCGTCGCCGCTGCCGGCCGACACGATGTCGTTGCCGACCGCCAGATAAATGTTGTCGTTGTTGCCGCGTGCCTGGACAGTGACGGACTGGCCGGTGTAGTCGTTAATTTCGTCATCGGCCTGACTACCGAGGATCGCGGTCGCATCGCCCCAATAGCGCTGCTGCCAACCCATCTTGCCCTCATCGGCATTGGCGATAACCTCGGCCAGCGTCCATTCGGTGCCATCGTCGAAGCGGAACGTCTGGATCGCGCCGCGACCGAGGTCTTCCCAGTTCTGGGTGCGTAACACCAGCGCGTCGTTGCCGCCGATGCCGATGACGAGGTTCTGATAGCCCACATCGCCCGACTGTTGACCCCACCAGTAGCTGGTATCACCAAGTTGCACCGATACATCCTCGGGCCGAATGCCGGGCGCGAAGACTACGGTGTCGTTGGCAACCACCAGACTTTCCCCCATGGCCTCGTCCAGACCCATGCCCGGCGCCATGACATAAGTGTTGTTGCCCTCTCCACCATAGAGCCAGTCGCGATCAGCGCCGCCGTCGAGCACATCATCACCGGCTTCGCCATACAGCACGTCAGACCCCGCGCCACCGCTGAGCACATCGTTGCCTTCGCCGCCATAGATGAGACTCTCCTTCTCGGTACCAGCCAGCACATCATCGCCCGGCGAGCCGTAGAGGATTTCGGCGCCTTCGCTTACATTGATCAAGGCCAGCACGTTGTTCACATTGAGCTGGGCGCCGTTGTCGAATGCGAAGCGGTCGATGCGCTGCCAACTATTCAGCCAGCCCTTGACGCGCACCGCGTCACCCGAAGCGGTGACGGTGGCGATCAGGTCGTTGCCGTCACGGGTAAAGGCCACGTCGTTCTGGCCGATGCCCGGCTTGAACAGCACGCGACCATAGTTATCGGCAATCGTGTCCTGGCCATCGCCGGTGCCAAAGCGATAAGTGTCGTAACCACCCAGATCCTGGAATTGGTCGTTGCCGGTGCCGCCGTCGAGGGTGTCGTTCTGGTAACCGCCGACGATGACATCGTCCCCGGCAGAGGCGGCCAAGGCGCGTACGGCAAGCTCGGTACGATCCCACACCGTGCCGTCGGCAAAGCGCAGTTGCTCGACGCCCCGCTCGTTAGACCAAGTATCCGCCTGGCCGCGCACGGTGAGTTTGCTGCCATCAGGCAGGGTAATAGCCATGTCGCCCTGCAGCGTCCAGCGCACGGTGACATCGGCGGGCGTTACGCCAGCGGCCAGTTCCACGGCATCCTCGCCAGCGGTGTAGCCTTCGTTGATCACGTCCTGGCCGTCGCCCAGGCCGAAACGGTAGGTGTCGGTGCCCGCCCCACCTTCGAGCACGTCGTCGCCAGTGCCACCGACCAACGTGTCGTTGCCGGAGAGACCTGTCAGCTTGTCGTTACCTGCGCCGCCTTCGATCAGATCATCACGTTCGTTGAAACCGCGCAACTCGTCATTGCCAGATTCGCCCAGCAGGCTGCGAGACTTGATCGTCTCCGCATCCCACAGCGTGCCGTCGGCAAAGGCAATTTCCTCCACCGCAAACCGGTTGCTCTCGTTGAAGTGGTTCTTGACGATCAGCGTCTCGCCGGTGTCGCGGATCGTGATCTTCAGATCCTCGCTCACCTGCCAGCCGTTGACGCTGCGCACCCGCTCCACCCGCACATCGGAAGGCAGCACGCCCGCCTTGAGCTCGATGCGGTCGGTTTCATTCTGTTGCCAAGAGTCTTCAATGATCGTGTCGTGCCCGTCGCCCCGGCCGAAGCGGTAGGTGTCACCCTCGCCGTTCCAGTCGTGGGCCTGATTGCCCCAGCCGATGGCACCGCCGCCGCGCAGCACGTCGTTGCCGGCGCCGCCGTCCAGAATGTCGCGGCCAGCGCCGCCTAGCAGCACGTCATCGCCGTCGCCGCCTTCGAGCAGGTCGTCGCCGTGGTTGCCGATCAGCGTGTCGTTGCCGCCCTGGCCGGCGAGATGATCCGCCGCCCGCGAGCCGACGATGGTCTCCGCGTCTTCACTACCGGCGAACAGGATCGTCTGCACGTCGGCGAAGGACAGCACCGTACCGTCGGCAAAGGCGATGCGCTCGATCAGGTAAGGGCCATTCGCCCCGTTCCAGGCTTCATCGAAATATTGCTTGAGCGTCACCTGATCGGTGCTGCCGCGAATGGCCAGCACCAGATTGCTGCCATTGCGCAGGAACTTCACATCCGCCGGCGCAACACCCTCCTTGAAACGCAGCGTGTCGGTGTTGCCGGCGGTGTAATCGCCGTCGATCACCGTATCCTGCCCATCTCCCCGGCCAAACAGGTAGGTGTCGTTGCCGTTGGCGGAAATGTTTGGCGTGGTGTTGCGCTCCACCCGATATTGGCCGTTCTCGTAAATCCGGTTCAACCCGGTGCTGCCGATCAACAGATCATTGCCCGCACCGCCGTCGATCACGTCATTGCCGCCATTGCCAATCAGCGTGTCGTTGCCCGCCTGGCCGGTGATCGCGTCCCCGGCGGAAGAACCGTGGATCACGTCATCGTTCTCGGTGGTCGCCGCCACGGTGGCGCGCAGCGTATCGTCATGGCTCCACACCGTGCCGTCGTCGAACACGTACTGGCCCACGCCGTTCTGGCCCCACCATTCGCCCGCGTAGGGCACCTTGAGCGTCTCGCCGGTGTCCTTGACGGTAAAGGTGAGGTTGTCGGCGTAGTCGGCCGTGACCTGGATGTCAGCGGGGGCAAGGCCGAGAAAGCGCACCGTGTCGCGGCGGATATCGTTTTCTGCACGGTCGAGGATCAGGTCGTGGCCGTATCCCCGCCCGAAGACGTAGGTGTCGGCGCCGGCCTGCCCGTAGAGCACGTCGTTGCCCGCGCCGCCGGAGAGGAGGTCGTCGCCGCTGCCGCCGTACAGCCGATCATCGCCGCCCTGACCGAACAAACGGTCATTGCCATCGTTACCGTGGAGGCGGTCGTTGCCCTCGCCAGCCAGCACGATATCGGCCTTGTTGGTCAGCGATGTGAAGTCATCGCCGCCGGTGAGGGTGCGCACCTTGAATTCGGCCAGCAGCGCCGCGATGCCCGCCGTCTGCGGCAGCGTTTCGATCATCTGGTCGAAGTCCGCCAGACCCTGCCAGTTGGTGCCGGAGAGGAAGTT
The DNA here is from genome assembly GCA_030682175.1 of Rhodocyclaceae bacterium. Classification (GTDB taxonomy): domain Bacteria; phylum Pseudomonadota; class Gammaproteobacteria; order Burkholderiales; family Rhodocyclaceae; genus Sulfuricystis. Next base: position 560 of record JAUXOM010000055.1, on the reverse strand, counting down.
GCCCGCATAGCGGTCGAGATCGAGCAGATCGGCCAAGGCGTTTTCTGGATCGGCGGCGCGTTTGTCCGCCAGCGTCTGGTTCAGCGCCGTGACGTCCAGGCGCAGGCCGCTCTCGTCGATCACCAGTTGTATCTGGTCGAGATAGGGCTTGAGGCGCGTTTGCATCACCAGGCTGGCGTAGACGGACTCCTTGAGGCTGTCATAGGCTTGTTGCAGCAGATCGAGTTGGCCTTGCGAGAACTGGATGCGCAGCAGGCCCATCATATCCGGCAGATCGCCCACCATTGAGCCGCCCGAGCCGCCGCCGGAACTGCTGGATACGCTGCTGATCCCCCAGTTGGCGCTCGGGGTCTGGCTTTTAGTCTCGGGCAGGTTGAAGAAGTACTGGCCGTTGAAGGCTTCGAGGATATGGAGCTTGTTGCTCCACTCGGCAATCAGGCTGCGGTAACTCTCGGTGATGGCCGGGCTGTCCGCGTGGAACGTGACAATGGTTCGCGAACTGCCCGCGCCGACCATGGGCAGCATCTGCCCCCCGGTATCCATCATCCCCCATTCGTTCA
>JAUXOM010000041.1 GCA_030682175.1 Rhodocyclaceae bacterium | reverse complement strand
ACCTGCATCGGCGCTCTCCGGCGGCAACAACCGCGCCACCGTCCTGTTCCTGAATGCTTCTCCGTACCGTGCCATCGTTCGTCCTTATCGCCCCCAAGTTCAAGATCATATCGGGGCGACAACTATTCTGACGCGGGGGGCCTTGCCTGCTCCCCGCTGCCTGTCAAAAGAACAGGCGGCGGTTTATCTCGGCATCGGGGTGACGTTGCTCGCAGAGCTACGTGTCCCCGCCATCAAGCTGGGTCGTCGGTGCGTCTATGACGTACTTGACTTGGATGCCTGGCTCAACGAGTATAAGCAGCGAGGGCGGGCCGGAAAGGAGAAATCCCTATGGCCCACAATGAAGGAATCTACCGAAGGCCGGACTCACGCTATTGGTGGATTGCAGCAACCCTCCCAAACGGCAGAGAAATACGCCAAAGCTCTCGGTCTGAAAACCGAGAGGATGCCGAGGCGTTACTCGCAAAGATCAGGTTAGAGGCTTATCGCGAGTTTCATTTCGGCATCAAGCGGCAACGCTCATGGCAAGAAGCCGTCGTGCGGTATCTGGAAGTCAAGGCAAGGCTTCGTAGTTATCGGGATGTGCAACGGATTTGCCGCAACTTGCATCCCTATCTGGGTAACCTGATGCTCGATCAGATCAACGGCGATGTTGTCTGGTCGATCATTCAGGGCGAAACCCGGAAAGGGAACATGCCGGCGACGGTTAACCGCTACCTTGCCACTTTACGCAGCCTGTTGCGCATGGCTCGCGATGAGTGGCAGTGGTTGGATAGCGTACCGAAAATCCGTTTGCTTTCCGGTGAAGTGGAGCGGGATCGTTGGTTGACCAAAGAGGATGCGGATCGGCTTATCGCGGTCTGCCCCCCTCATCTGGCGGCCATTGTCCGTTTTGCCCTGTCGACCGGCTGTCGTGCGCGGGAGATACTTGGATTGGAGTGGAATCGGGTGGACTTGAAGCGTAGCACCGCTTGGCTCAACCAAACCAAGAATGGCACGCCGCGAGGCGTTCCGTTGAATCATGATTCAGTAACCGTACTCGAAGAGCAGGTCGGGAAGCATCCGCAATATTGCTTTACCTTTCGTGGCAAACCCATCACGGCAAACGTCAGCAGTACCGCCTGGTTTGCCGCATTGGAAAGGGCAGGACTTGATGACTTCCGGTTTCATGACCTCCGCCACACTTGGGCCTCCTGGCACCGTCAGGCCGGCACCAGTTGCGACGAGCTCAAAGAGTTAGGTGGTTGGAAAACGCGGTCGATGGTGGATCGCTATGCCAAGTTTGCAACGGAACATTTGGCCATAGCGGCTGCCAGGATCGAGGGAAGCTCCGGGGAAAACGTGATTCCTATTTCACGTTTTTCTCACGGTCACCCAATGAAAAGGGCCTAGCCGAAGCTAAGCCCTTGAAATTCTGGTGGCCAGGGGCGGAATCGAACCGTCGACACGCGGATTTTCAGTCCGCTGCTCTACCAACTGAGCTACCTGGCCTTGGAGAACGCGGGATTATAGTGACACTCAGCTGTCACGTCAAAAACACTGCAGCAGATTCGCTTCGCAGTACAGTTTTTTCAGCCAGGCCAGGCCGATCCACAGCCAGAACAGCAAAAAAAAGGCGACGAAAGGCAGGTGTTTGTCGATGATCTGCGGCGGCGCGATCTTGCGTACGATTTTCAACACGGGTCCGGTGACGATGACGAAGACTTTGTAGATGGTATTGGTATGGCGGCGGCTGCCGGCGAGCAGGGCCAGCAGGCCCTGGCCGATCAGAAACAACATGGCAACTTCGACCAGCGCACGCAGCGCGCCGAGGATGAGGAGTTCGGGGTGACTCATGGTATGTTCAAACTTTCCTGAATGGGACTGCTGCAACGATGGATTACGATCACTGGCGACATTATGCCCGCGGCTGGGTGTTTCATTTTCTGGGTAAAAACGATACCGCCTACGCGGCCTATGCCGAGGCGTTGCGCAGCAACCCGGCGGATCTTCAGTCGCTGCGCCATCTGGCCTCCATCGCGGCGGAAAAGCAGCGCTGGGATGTCGCGGCGACCTGGTATGAGAAGGTGCTTGGCGTACGGCCGCTTGAGAGCGACACCTGGTTCAACCTGGGTTTTGTGCACGAGCGCGCCGGCAAGGCGGCGGAAGCGGTTGCGGCATTCAACGAGGCGGTGCGCCTCAACCCGAAGCAGGATCGCGCCTGGTACGGCATGGGTTTCGCCCACGCGCGCCTGGGTCAGCACGACGCGGCGGCCAGCGCGTTTCAGGAAGCGGTGAAATTGCAACCGATGAACGGCGAGGCGTTTTATCAGTTGGGCATGGCACTGCATCATGCGAGCCGGCCGGATGAAGTCAAGCCCGTGGTCATCAGACTGCTCGACTTCGAGCCGAAGCGCGCGAAAAGGTTGGCGCAGGACACCGCACGCGCTGATCTGATGAAGCTCATTCCAGAACTCCCGTTTTAAAAGTCGGCGCTGGCGGGACGGCACCAGCCGTTACGCCGCCAACATGGGGACGGCGCTCTGCCGAACCGCCGCCAGCATGGGGACGGCGCCAGCCGGCGCACCGCCAACACAGGGACGGCGCCGACAAAAAAACCGGCCCGCACTTCGCAGTGGGGCCGGCTTGAAACGCGGGGGAACTGCGTCCCCTTCCTCCTCCGGTAACGCTTAAGCAGCCCGAGTGTCGATGTCGCCTTCCAGGTTCGGATAGCGCACATGGTCGACCAGTTCCTGCACTTCCTTGCTCGGCGCGGGGGAGATCAGCGTACCGACGATCAAGGCAATGAAACCCGCCGTAATGCCAAAGATGCCGGCGCCGATCGGTGCGATGTCCCACCAGCGCGGGGCATTGATGCCGAAGAACGGGTAGGTCTGGATCATGTAGTACATGCACACCCCCAGGCCGACCGTCATGCCGAGAATGGCCCCCAGCTTGTTCGCCCGTTTCCAGAAAATGCCCAGCACCAAGGACGGGAAGAAGGCCGAGCCCGCCAGCGAGAAGGCCGCGCCGACCAGGAACAGAATATCGCCCGGCTTCATCGAGGTGACGTAGGCGGCGATCACGGCTACCACCAGCAGCAGCCCTTTCGACACCGCGATGCGACGTGTCGTCGGCGCGTTCGGGTCGATGACCTTGTAATACACGTCATGCGACAGCGCGTTGGCGATGGTCAGCAGCAGACCGTCAGCGGTGGAAAGCGCCGCCGCCAGACCGCCCGCGGCGACGAGTCCCGAGATCACGTAGGGCAGGCCGGCGATTTCCGGCGTGGCCAACACGATCAAGTCGCCACCGATGACGATTTCCGCCAACTGGACGATGCCATCCTTGTTGATGTCGGCAATACTCATCAGCGTCTTGTCCACCGCCGCCCAGTTACTTACCCAGGCGGGCAGCGCGGCAAAACTGCTGCCGACGAGACTGCCGTACACCTCGAATTTGACCAGGATGGCCAGCGCCGGCGCGGTGAAGTAGAGCAGGAAGATGAAGAACAGCGACCAGAACACCGAGCGCCGCGCTTCCTGCACCGAAGGGGTGGTGTAGAAGCGCATCAGGATGTGCGGCAACGCCGCCGTGCCAACCATCAGGCAGAAAACCAGGACCAGGAAATTCTTCTTGGCAATGCTGCGGGCATTTTCATCCTTGGCGGCAAAAGGTTCGGCATGCGACTTGACAGCCCCGGCGCGGGCTGCGGCACCGGACTTGTCCTTGGTCCATTGCTCCTTGGCCTTGGCCGGGTCGGTCGGATAGTCCTTGGCGGCCTTCTCCGCGACATCGATGGCCTTGGCGTCGGGCGCCGCGTCCGCCTTCAGCGCCGCGGCCGCGTCTTCCAGAGCTTTCTTCTGCTCGGTGAGGTAGCCAGCCCCACCCGCTTCCAGGCCTTTCAACCTGGCATCGGCAACGGCGGCACGCTCGCGGAAGATGGCGCGCACCGACTCTTCGGCCGCGCCCTTGGGCGTAGCCTTGTCGTTGAACTCTTTCTCCAGCGCCGTCACCTTGGGCAACACGGACGTGTAGGCGGTGATCTGCGGGATCGGCGTGCCGGTATGGATCATCGACAGCCAGACCACCGGAATCATGTAGGCGACGATCAGGATGATGTACTGCGCGACCTGCGTCCAGGTGACCGCCTTCATGCCGCCAAGGAAAGAGCACACCAGAATGCCGGCCAGACCGACGAACACGCCAACGGCGAATTCCAGTCCGGTAAAGCGGCTGGTGATGAGGCCGACGCCGTAGATCTGCGCCACCACATAGACGAAGGACACCAGCACGGCGGCAAACACGCCAATCAGACGCGGCGCATGCCCGCCGTAGCGCGCCCCGAGGAAGTCGGGAATGGTGAATTGCCCGAACTTGCGCAGGTAGGGGGCGAGCAGCAGGGCGACGAGACAGTAGCCGCCGGTCCAGCCCATGATGAAGGCCAGGCCGTCATAGCCGGTCAGGTAGAGCGTGCCCGCCATGCCGATGAAGCTCGCGGCCGACATCCAGTCCGATCCGGTGGCCATGCCGTTGAACAGGGCCGGCACGCGGCGCCCGGCAACGTAGTATTCCGAGACCTCCGACGTCTTCGACATGAAGCCGATGCCGGCATACAGCATGACGGTGGCAAAGAGGAAGATATAGCCGAGGATCTTGTTGGGCACCCCGAACCACTCCAGAATGCCGACGAACACGACGAAGGCGACGAAGCCGCCGGTATAGAAGCTGTAATAGCGCTTCAGGTTGGCGTTGAATTGTGTCTGGCTGGTGGTGGCCATTACTGTTCCTCCCCTTCATGGACGCCGTATTCCTTGTCCAGGTTGTTCATGTAACGGGCATAGAACCAGATGATCAGCACGTAGATGATCAGGGCGCCCTGGGCGCCCATGTAGAAGCCCACCGGGCCGATGATGGTGATCTCGTTGAGTTCGCGGGCGTACCAACTGACGACAAAGGTCGCCACAAACCAGATGGCGAGAAGAATTCCCGTCAATTTCAGATTGCGCTGCCAGTATTCCTTGTGCTTTTCAGTAAGCTGCATGGATTGACCTCCTCGATACAAGCTGCTTGATGACCGCTCCCAGGCAAACCGGCGCGGCACGTATGTGGCCCGGATCGTCTGCGCGATCGCGTTTCAGGCCACCTTTTGAGTCCACTCCAAATCAACACCCGCTACGACAACGGCGCGATGATCAACCGTGAACCTTTCGCAAAACTTACAAACAGCGCCAACTTATTGATGCAACGCAGCATTTTGCGTCACCGGGCCGCCCCGGTTTATGCGCTTGGTGTTATCGAAATCCAGGCGGATGAGCGTGCCGCGTCCCGTCGGGCCGGCTTCGATTTCGATGCGGGCGCGATGCAGCTCGGCGATCTCGCGGACGATGGCGAGTCCCAGCCCGCTGCCATCGACATCCGTGCCCAGAGCGCGATAGAAGCGTTCGAAGACACGCGCACGGTCAGCCTCGGCGATGCCGATGCCCGTGTCCTCGACCTCCAGAATCCACGTCGGGGCGGTGCGCAGACGCACGGTGACGTGGCCGCCCACGGGGGTGTATTTGATGGCGTTGTCGATCAGGTTGTCGATCATCTCGCGCAGCAGCAATGGCACGCCAAAAATAACCATGGCCGAGCCCGCCGCTTCAAAACCGAAGTCGATCTGGCGCGCCAAGGCGCGCGGCACGCAGTGGGCGGCGACCTCCCGCGTCAGGGCTTCGAGGTCGACCGGTTCCATGGCGCGGGACTTGTCGTGACTGGCCTCGGCGCGCGCCAGTTGCAGCAGTTGGTTGGTCAGGTGGGCAGCACGATCGACACTGCCGTCGATGCGCTGCAAATAACCGCGCAACTGATGGTGATCGGTTTCCCGCAGCGCGAGTTCGACCTGGGTTTTCAGCCCGGTCAGGGGCGTTTTCAACTGATGGGCGGCCGCGTCGATAAAGCGCTGCTGGGCTTCGAGATTGTCCGCCAGCCGCGCCATCATGTCGTTGAGGGCCGCGATCACCGGCCGCACTTCATCGGGCGCGTTCTTCATGCCGATCGGTGACAGGTCATCCGGCCGGCGCTGACGAATGCGCAATTGCAGCTTGTTGAGCGGCGCCAGACCGCGCGTCAGGCCGAGCCAGACGAGGATGACCGCCAGTGGAATGATGGCGAACTGCGGCAACAGCACCCCGGTGATGACGCGCGAAGCAATCTGTTTTCTTTTGTTGCGCGTTTCCGCAACCTGGACGAGCAGCGCCGACCGCCCCGTCACGGCTGGCAGCAATTGATAGGCAATGCGCACTTCCTCGCCATTGAACACCGCGTCACGGTAGCGCAGTGCGGGCGTGGTGGCGGCTTGTCGATCCGCTACCGCGGGGAGGTCACCATCGCCGACCAGCAGTTCGCCCCGCGCATCGACCACCTGAAAATAAACCGTGTCGTGCTCGTCGGCGCGCAGCATGTCGTACAACGCCCGGGGCAGGCCGCCGTTGGTCGGCAAGCCATGCACCTCCACCTGGCGGACGAGCGCCGCGACCCGCGTTGCCAGTTGTCCGTCATACGGCAGGTCGGCGATCTGGCTGGCGACGTGGTTGGTGACAACGATCGACAGCGGCCACAAAAACAGGATCGGGGCCAGCATCCAGTCGAGAATCTCGCCAAACAGCGAGTACGGCGCGGCGAGATGACTATCAGTCACCGGCGGGGGGAATGCCACCGCCGCAGCGTCACTGGACCGTGTCATGCCTGGCCGGGTCGGCTTTCACCAGGCTGTAGCCCAGTCCGCGCATGGTATTGATGCGCACCGCGCCGACCTCGATCTTCTTGCGCAGGCGATGGATGTAGACCTCGATGGCATTGGTGCTCACCTCCTCGCCCCAACTGCACAGATGGTCTACCAGGTGGTCCTTGCTGACCAGCCGCCCCACCTTGAGCAGCAAGATTTCCAGCAATGCCAGTTCGCGGGCCGACAGGTCGAGAATGACACCGTCGCAGCGGGCGACGCGCTCGCTCTGGTCGTAACTCAGACAGCCGAACTCGATGCGGCTTGGCATGGCGGTGCCGCGCCGCGTCAGCGCCCGCACGCGGGCTTCGAGCTCGGGCAGGGCAAACGGTTTGGTGAGGTAATCGTCCGCGCCGGCATCCAGCCCGCGCACCCGGTCATCCAGCCCGTCCTGCGCGGTGAGGATCAGCACCGGCACGCTGTTCTTCCGCGCCCGCAGGCGCGTCAGCACCTCCATGCCCGACATCTTGGGCAGGCCCAGATCAACAATCAGCAGATCATAGTGTTGCGTGACGAGCGCGTTATCGGCAGCCACGCCGTTGTTGACGTGATCGACGGCGTAATTGGCTTCGCGCAGCGCACGAATCAGACCATCGGCGATGATGCGGTCATCCTCGGCAAGCAAAACCCTCATATATCCTCCCTTCCACACCATGGTGCCACGGCGCCACTACCGGCACCCGAACATGTGCCGCATTGTAAGCGCTGAGTAAGGATTCCCGCCGATAATCCGCCCTCTCAAACGGGTGGCCCCTTGTCGCGCCACCCATTTGCCACGGCTCACCAATTAATCTAGAGGAGGAGTATTCAATGCAATATAACCATGACGCCCAGGGTTACTGGAAGGCGACGCTGGCGCTCTTGACCAAGATCATGATCATCTGGTTCCTGGTCTCGTTTGGCGCCGGCATCCTGTTCGCCGACGTGTTGAACAACATCAAGCTGGGCGGTTACCCGCTCGGCTTCTGGTTCGCCCATCAAGGTTCGATGTACATCTTCATTGCGCTGATTTTCTATTACGCCAAGAAGATGGGCGAAATCGACCGCGAATTCGACGTCCACGAAGACTGAGGAGCAATAAAACATGGATCTGCAAACAACAATCTACCTCGTCGTGGGCGCCAGCTTTGCGCTGTACATCGGCATCGCCATCTGGGCGCGCGCCGGAACGACCAGCGAGTTCTACGCCGCCGGCGGCAGCGTGCCCCCGGTCATGAACGGCATGGCAACCGCCGCCGACTGGATGTCGGCCGCGTCCTTCATCTCGATGGCCGGCCTGATCTCCAACATGGGTTACGGCGGCGGCCTGTTCCTGATGGGCTGGACCGGCGGTTACGTGCTGCTGGCGATGCTGCTGGCCCCCTACCTGCGCAAGTTCGGCAAGTTCACCGTGCCGCAGTTCATCGGCGACCGCTTCTACTCGAAGACGGCCTCGACGGTGGCGGTGCTCTGCCTGCTGGTCGCCTCGCTGACCTACATCATCGGCCAGATGACCGGTGTCGGCGTCGCCTTCTCGCGCTTCCTCGGCGTGTCGAGCGAAGTCGGCATCTATGTCGGCATGGGCATCGTCTTCATGTACGCAGTGTTCGGCGGCATGAAAGGCATCACCTACACCCAGGTCGCCCAATACATCGTGCTGATCTGCGCCTACATCATTCCGGCGGTGTTCATCTCGATCTCCCTGACGGGCAACCCGCTGCCGCAACTGGGCCTCGGCTCTTCGCTAACCGGCACCGATATCTCGCTGCTTTCCAAGCTGGATTCGGTCGTCACCGACCTGGGTTTCGGCAAATACACGACCACCACGGCCGGCAGCACGCTGAACATGTTCGTCTATACCCTGTCGCTGATGATCGGCACCGCCGGTCTGCCGCACGTGATCATGCGCTTCTTCACTGTGCCGACCGTCGCCGCCGCGCGTAGCTCCGCCGGTTGGGCGCTGGTCTTCATCGCACTGCTCTACACGACGGCTCCCTCCGTTGCCGCGATGGCCAAGCTGAACCTGCATGGCACCGTGAACAGCGCCGTCGGTATTCAGAGCACGACAGAAGGCCTGAAGGTGAATGCAGAGGCTGTCAAAGCCAATGCCGATCCCTACGCCGTGGATGCCAGCCTCTCCTACGAAGCCCGTCCGGACTGGATGAAGCGCTGGGAAAAGACCGGCCTGCTCAAGTTCGAGGACAAGAACGGTGACGGTCGCATCCAGTACTACAACGACAAGACCAAGAACGAAGTCGCCAAAGGCAAGGCTGACGCCGCCGGCTGGAAGGGCAACGAACTGACGGTCAACGCCGACATCATCGTGCTGGCCAACCCGGAAATCGCGCTGCTGCCCAACTGGGTGATCGCGCTGGTGGCCGCGGGTGGTCTGGCTGCTGCGCTGTCGACCGCTGCCGGTTTGCTGATGGCAATTTCTTCGGCCATCTCCCACGATCTGGTCAAGGGCATCTTCAAACCCGATATCAGCGAGAAGGGCGAACTGATGACCGGCAAGATCGCAATGGCCGTTTCGATCGTTGTCGCCGGCTGGCTGGGCCTTAATCCACCTGGCTTCGCGGCCGGAACGGTGGCGCTGGCCTTTGGTATTGCGGCAAGCTCGCTGTTCCCGGCGATCATGATGGGCATCTTCTCGAAGAAGATGAACAAGGAAGGCGCCATCGCCGGCATGCTGTCCGGTCTGGCCGTCACCCTGTTCTACGTGTTCGCGCACAAGGGCATCTTCTTCATCAAGGGCACCGAGTAT
>JAUXOM010000138.1 GCA_030682175.1 Rhodocyclaceae bacterium | reverse complement strand
TTCCGGTTGCTCTCCACCCCGCCTCGCAGCGACGCAGTTACCTTCAGCTTCGGGGTCTTGGCTTGCCCCGACACGGACTTCCACCATGCTGTTATCGCGCCTTCACAGGCGCACTCATTCCGGCGAAAGCCGGAATCCAGGGAAATCAACAACCTGGACACCGGCCTACGCCGGCGTGACGGACTTGATCAGAGCGTCCTTGAGGAAACACCGAACAGGTCCGTCACACCGGGGCAGGCCGTGGCCCGCCCCTGCCGGTTCAGAGCCCGTTGGCCTTGAACCAGTCGCGCATCCGCTGCCAGCCATCCTCGGCTTCGGCCTGGCGATAGCTCGGACGGTAGTCGGCATGGAAGGCGTGCGGCGCATCCGGATAGAGGTGGATCGAGGATTTTCCGCCGGCTTTCTTGAGGGCCGCGTTCATGTCATCGACGTCGCTGAGCGGAATCCCCGGATCCTTGCCGCCGTAAAGGCCAAGCACCGGCGGCTTGATCTGCGCGGCGAGGTCGATGGGATGCCTGGGCGTTTGCGGGGTGACCGGGTTGTTGATGCGGCCGTACCACGCCACGCCGGCCTTGATCCGCGGGTTGTGCACGGCGTACAGCCAGGTGATGCGCCCGCCCCAGCAGAAGCCGGTAATGCCCAGCCGCGCGCTATCGCCACCATTTTTCGCGGCCCAGGCGACGCAGGCGTCAAGGTCGGTCATCACGCCGGCATCCGGCGTCTTGCCGACGATATCCGTGAGGATTTCCTGCACGTTGGTGAGCTTGCGCGGATCGCCGTAGCGCGCGAACAGCTCCGGGGCAATCGCCTGATAACCGAGCTTCGCCAGCCGTCGGCAGACGTCGGCGATGTGCTCATGCACGCCGAATATTTCGGAAATCACCAGGATCACCGGGAAGTTGCCGCCACTGGCCGGCTGGGCGCGGTAGGCGACCATGTCGCCGTCGCTGGTCGGCACCCTGACCTCGCCGGCGGTGAGCCCGGTGGTGTCGGTCTTGATGGCCGTCTGTGCCATTACCGGATGGGTGGCCAGCGCAAAGCCGGCACCGAGGGCGGTGACGATGAAGCCGCGGCGGTCGAGCTTGAGTGCCGGGTTGAGGCTGTCGAATTCCGGATCGGGTTTATTCATTTTATTTCTCCGTTTTATGTGTTGGGGAAGGAAAAAATACGCCTTAACAGAGAAGATGACAAACGACCGACGCAGGCGCCGCGATGCCGGTGCTATGCTGCATTGCAGCGCACATCGGCGCACACGTTGACCCAAAACCTCAAGGAGTTCCCATGAAAGTCATTGGCCTGATTGGCGGCATGAGCTGGGAGTCCACCGTGCCGTATTACCGCCTGATCAACGAAGCAGTCAAACAGCGACTTGGGGGGCTGCATTCCGCGCGGCTGGTGCTTTACAGCGTCGATTTTCATGAGGTCGAGCAATTGCAGCGTGACGACAACTGGGAGGCCGCCGGCGCGTTGCTGGCTACGGCCGCCCGCGCACTTGCTGCGGCCGGCGCGGAGTTCCTGGTGCTGTGCACGAACACCATGCACAAGGTGACGCCAGCCATCGAGGCCGCCGTCGCCATCCCGCTGCTGCACATCGCCGACCCCACCGCCGCCGCGATCAAACAGGCCGGGTTGTCGACCGTCGGCCTGCTGGGCACGCGCTTCACCATGGAACAGGCCTTTTACCGCGACCGCCTGCGCGAGCGGCACGAACTGCAGGTGCTCATCCCGGCGCCGGCCGACCGGGCGATCATTCACCGCGTCATTTATGAAGAACTCTGCCTCGGCAGGATCCTGCCGGAGTCACGGGCAGAGTACCGCCGGATCATGGCCGCGCTGATCGACCAGGGCGCGCAGGGCATCATTCTCGGCTGCACGGAAGTGTCGCTGCTGGTCGGCCAGACGGACGCCGCCGTGCCGCTGTTCGACACTACCCGCCTGCACGCCCAGGGGGCTGCCGACCGGGCGTTGGCGGCGGAGCGCTGATAAGTTTCAGTATTGTCATTCCGGCGCAAGCCGGAACCCAGGAAGCCCAACAGCCTGGACACCGGCCTGCGCCGGTGTGACGAATTAACCTTAAAACCTCAGTTCACACCACGGAGATCACGGAGGACACGGAGAAAAGGCGCAAACGGACAAGATGCGGGCGCACCCGACGGATGACGTCGATTGCTTCCGGAACGACTTGTTTTCGCTCCGTGATCTCCGTGTCCTCCGTGGTCAACTGCTTTTTCTAGGATTAACCGGCGCCGCCTTGCTTGGCGACCAACCGCCAGAGCGAGGTCACCTCTGCCGCGCGTGCGGCATGCAGGGGATCGGTCGGGTCGCTGGCTTTCGGATGGGTCGGGCGGGCGTCGAGCTTGCCGACCACCTTGAGTCCGGCGGCATCAAACAGCTTCTGCAATTCGTCACGCGCGCGCAAGCCAAGGTGCTCGGCCAGGTCCGAAAGAATCAGCCAGCCTTCGCCGCCGGGTTCTAGATGCGCCGCCAGGCCGCCCAGAAAGCCGCGCAGCATCTGACTGTCCGGGTCATACACGGCATGTTCCAGCGGCGAGCTGGGCCGGGCCGGCAGCCACGGCGGATTGCAGACCACCAGCGCGGCACGTCCCGGCGGGAAGAGGTCTGCCGCGACCAGCTTGATCTTTCCGGCAAACCCCAGCCGGTCGATGTTTTCGCGGGCACAGGCCAGCGCGCGCGGATCCTGCTCGGTCGCCACGATATGTTTGATGCCGCGCTGCGCGAGCACTGCGGCCAACACCCCGGTGCCGG
>JAUXOM010000019.1 GCA_030682175.1 Rhodocyclaceae bacterium | reverse complement strand
GGTTGCCGATTTGCGCGCCCAGGGCGCGAGCGAAATTCTCGCGACCCTGCCGTGAACACCATAGCGTTTGCGCCGGGCCGCCCCAAGCAAACGCGGCACGCGCCGGAGGCGCAATCCGCGCCCGGCGGCAGGTCTTCAAGGCAGGCGTATTTATTCGAGACAAACGCATCGAGCGGCACTTCACGCGGCCCGATAGCCACCAGCGCGAACTCCGCCGCCAGTTGCATCGGCACGTCCTTCATCGAATGCACGGCGATGTCGGCACTCTTGTCGAACAGTGCCGTTTCCAGCTCCTTGACGAACAAACCCTTGCCACCGACCTTGGCCAGCGGGCGGTCGAGAATCTGGTCGCCACGCGTCGTCATGCCCAGCAGTTCGACGCGGCACGCTGGGTATAATCCTTGCAAAAGACCACGTACATGTTCCGCCTGCCAGAGAGCAAGGCGCGATTCACGGGTGGCGATAACGATACGCTCGGGATGTGGAGTCATTGGGCAATCAACCTGGGCAATCAACCGAAATGAGAGGCAAACATGAAGAAGAAGGCCGCAACTGCTGCTGAAGCCCCGGCAGCGGCTAACGCACGGCAATCCGCTCTGCCGGCCAAGCCTGTAGTCGCGACGGATTCTAACATCCAGGACAGCCTCGCCAGCCACGCCAACCACGCCAACGAGAAGGATCTGCCGCTGCTTGATGACATTCGTCTGCTGGGGCGCCTGCTCGGCGATGTCATTCGCGATCAGGAGGGTGAGGCCGTCTTTGCTGTCGTCGAACGCATCCGCCTGCTGTCGATCCGCTGCCATCGCAGCGACGACCAGGCGGCGCGCGACGAGTTGACCGATTTGCTGAACAACCTGTCGCGCGAGCAGACCAATCTGGTGGTGCGCGCCTTCAGCTATTTTTCGCATCTCGCCAACATTGCCGAGGACCAGCATCGCCTGCGGCGCGGGCGCGCGTATGCGCTGGCCGGTGCGCAGCCACGCCCGGGCAGCTTCGCCCATGCCGTGGCGCGCGCCGACGAACTGGGGATCGATCGCCAGGCCATCGCCGATTTTTTCAAGCGCGCCAGGATCAGTCCGGTGCTGACCGCGCACCCCACCGAGGTGCAGAGAAAAAGCATCCTCGATCGCCAGTGGCAGATTGCGCGCCTGCTCGATGTGCGTGACCGCGGCCCCCTGACGCCAGACGAACTGGCCGTCAATGAAGAATCCCTGCGCCGCGCCGTGCTGACCCTCTGGCAGACCAGAATGCTGCGCGCGCTGAAACTCTCGGTGATGGACGAGGTGAAGAATGCCCTCTCCTACTATGACACCACGTTCCTGCGCGAATTGCCGCGCCTGCACAACAGCATCGAAGACGCCGTTGCCCACCTGACCACGCCGGATGCGCAACTGCCGGCCATTCTCCATCCGGGTTCCTGGATTGGCGGTGATCGCGACGGCAACCCCTTCGTCACCGCCGACATCCTCAGAACGGCGCTGAACGCCCAAAGCCGCAAAGCCTTCACCTTCTACCTCGACCAGACCCACCGCCTCGGCAGCGAGCTGTCCGCTTCCGAATTGCTGGTGCGCATCTCGGATGAAATGCGCGAATTGGCGGCACGCTCACCGGATCGCAATCCGCACCGCGACGACGAACCCTATCGCCGCGCCATCGCCGGCATCTATGCGCGGCTGGCGGCCACGGCGCGGGATCTCGACCACATGGAAGCCTTGCACCACGCCGTGGCCGACGCGCCGCCCTATGCCGACAGCGCAGCCTTCGCCGCCGACCTCGACATCCTCGATCGTTCGCTGAAGGCCAACAATACCGCGCTCATGGCACGCGGCCGGCTGCGCCGGCTGCGCCGCGCCGTCGAGCTGTTCGGCTTTCACCTCGCGGCGCTCGACCTGCGGCAGAACTCGGAAGTGCACGAACGCACGGTGCACGAGCTCTTCGAAACTGCCCGCCCGGGCACGGAATACCAGCAGCGCAACGAGGCAGGCCGCATCGCCCTGCTGCTCGCCGAGCTCGCCACGCCGCGCCTGCTCGCCTCGCCGTATTGCGCTTATTCCGAGGAAACCACCGCCGAGCTGGATATCTTCCATGCCACGCGTGACATGCACCGCCTGTACGGCAAGGCGGTGATCCAGAACGTCATCATCTCGATGAACAAGAGCGTTTCCGACATCCTCGAAGTGGCTCTGCTGCTCAAGGAAGCCGGCCTGCTGCGGCCGCGCGCAGGGGAGCTCGACGTCAACATCGTGCCGCTGTTCGAAACCATCGGCGACCTCGCCAGTTGTGGCGCAATCATGCAGCAACTGTTCAACCTGCCGGCCTACCGGCGTCTGCTCGACAACCGTGGCGACCTGCAGGAAGTCATGCGCGGCTATTCCGACAGCAACAAGGATGGCGGTTTCCTGATGTCGAGCTGGTCGCTGTATCGCGCCGAAGTCGAACTGGTGGAGGTTTTCAAACGGCACGACCTGCAACTGCGTCTGTTTCATGGCCGTGGCGGCACCGTCGGGCGCGGTGGCGGCCCCAGCTATCAGGCCATTCTGGCGCAACCCGCCGGTGCGGTGCAGGGGGCCATCCGCATCACCGAACAGGGCGAAGTCATCGCCTCGAAATACGCCAACCCCGAACTCGGCCGGCGCAACCTCGAAGTGCTGGTGGCCGCTACGCTGGAAGCCACCTTGCTGCCGCACGCCCATGATGACCCACAGCCTGACTGTCTCGCCGCCATGGCCGAGCTGGCCGAACATTCCTTGCGCGCCTATCGCAATCTGGTTTACGAAACACCGGGATTCGAGCGCTATTTCTGGGAATCGACCGTCATCAGCGAAATTTCCCGTCTCAACATCGGCAGCCGCCCGGCTTCGCGCAAGAAAACCACCGCCATCGAAGACCTGCGCGCGATTCCCTGGGTGTTCTCGTGGTCACAGTGCCGCCTGATGCTGCCCGGCTGGTATGGCTTCGGCTCCGCCTATCGGGCTTTCCTTGAAAAGCACGGCCCGGCGGGCCTGGTGCTCCTGCAACGCATGCACAGCGACTGGGGGTTCTTCCGCACCCTGCTGTCGAACATGGACATGGTGCTGGCCAAGACCGACATTGCGCTGGCCGAGCGCTATGCCGGACTGGTGCAAGATGCCGAACTACGCGAAGCGATCTTCCCGCGCCTCAAGACGGAATGGCGCGCCACCATCGATGCGCTGCTGGCCATCACCGGCCAGACCAGACTGCTTGAAGGCAATCCGCTGCTGCAGCGGTCGTTGCGCAATCGCTATCCCTACCTCGATCCGCTCAACCACCTGCAGATCGAGCTGCTGCGCCGCCACCGTTCCGGTCCGCCCTGGAGCGATGACGCGCGCGTGCAAAGCGGCATCCACCTGACCATCAACGGGGTATCGGCGGGATTGCGCAACAGCGGGTAGGTGTGTCCCGCCCCCTCCCAGCCTCCCCCTCACGGGGGAGGTGACGGTTGTTCGCTGCGCTCGTTTGTTACGGGGAGCTCCCGTTCATAATTTGGTGCGGATTGCGGCTGGCGCCGCGTGCCGCCTTGCCTTGGGGCGGCCCGGCGGCAAGGCTACTGGGATAAAGTCGGCGTGACCGAAGGGAATCCCCGTGGGACTGGCTGGATGAAATGCCCCGAAGCGGGTGCGGCGACTGTCTGAAGCTTATTCAGACCTAGCTGCCCGGACACAACTGCAAGACTTTGTAACTACGGCGGTTTGATGTATGTCGGCCTTTCGGGACTGGCGTTACTTGTGCTGACGACGTTTCATCTGACACCAATCCCGTTTCCCAATTGAAAGGACTGCGCCGTGAAGGGCAAACTATTACTGACCGCGCTGGCTGCCACCTCGGTTTTGCTGGGTGCCTGCACGACTTATACGACTTATCCGGTGCATGATCCCTATTATGACCAGCCGGTTGTGCGCGTGGCGCCGCCGCCGCCACAATACGAGTATTACGGTTCCCCGCCGAGCGTTGGCCATGTCTGGATTTCCGGTTACTGGAACTGGGGCGGGGTGCGTTACATCTGGGTACCGGGCCGCTGGGATGCCCCGCGGCCGGGCCATTACTGGGCTCCGCATAGATGGGAACGCCAGGGCGACCACTGGCGGCAACATGGCGGCCGTTGGGAGCAGGATTCGCGCATCCGGCGGGAACACCGCCCCGCCCCGCCGGTTGTTCGTCCGCCCGTACATAGCCACCCGCAAGGCCAGGTCATTCAGCGCACCGAACCGGTGATCATTCAGCGCGTCGATCCACGCGGCCCCACCATCCAGCGTCCTGCACCGGCTGACCGGGATTTTCGTCGCCATGAGTCCGGCCCGGCCATGCAGCGCCCCGAGCCCGGCCCCGCTTACCAGCCGCCACAGCAGCGCCCGCCGGCGGCGGAACGCAATGTTGTTCCCGGTCCCGGACATGAACGCGAAAGCCGGCGGCCCCCGGCCGAAGGAGGGGAAGCGCGCGCCGAGCCGAGAAGCGAGCCGCGCAGCGAACGCGACTCACGCCCCTCATCCGGACGAAATGACGGCCCACGCTCGGAACGCGATGAGCGGCAACGCGCGAAGCATGATGGCAAGGATGACTCACGCCGGCGTGGCCCGGGCGAGGAATAAGCTGACGCCTTGAACCGATTCAGGCCAAACCGCCGGCCGGGGTGTTGCTAACCCATGCTGCGCGGATGGTTAAGTCGACTTGATTACTCGGGTATCCATGCTATCAATGGAGTACGTACCCAACAGAGGAGAAGATCATGCTCGACATCAATAAATACGTGAACAATCAGCGACTGGCAGAAGTCGACCCTGACGGCAACATGTTCGGCCTTGAACATTGGTCTCCGCTCGTCGCCGCGCGGCTGGCCGAGACCGAGGGTCTGGTTCTCGAAGATGATCACTGGCTGGTGATTTTCCATTTGCGCCACCACTTCCGCGCCGCGGGCAACACCGCAAGCGCCAGGGAATTGCTGCATGAACTTGAGCACAAGCTGTTCGGCCATGTCGACCGCCGCCGCCTGTTCGAACTGTTTCCGCGTGGTCCAATCGCCCAGGCCAGCCGCATCGCCGGCCTGCCGATGCCACGGGGGACGCTCGATCCATCCTTCGGCAGCAGCCACTAGTCGCCTCTGCCTGCCCAAACCTGACGGAGAAAGGGGCAGGCGCTGTCTGTTGCGCAGCACCGGCAAGCGGCGGGTTTGTCCATTGATCCGAGGGAAATTGCCGGCCTGAGTGCTTGCAATTAGGCTGCGGATTCCGCAGCCGACCCAACACGACCGCAGGCGACCATCGGAAAATTGACGTCGCTTGCGTTACGCTTGCGGCAACATCCCCGCGCTACAGCACGCTCGTTGATTATGGCGAGCTGGCTGAAGGGATGGATAATATGCATGCGATGGGCGCATCCTGGTTGTCGAAATAAAAACCTGCGGGATGCCGTGGTCTACTATTCAAAAAATGAAAGGAGACGCGCGATGCACCAGCGGGAGGAAGTGCGGAATAAAGATCGGGTGACACCGCTACAGCAAGCTGAAGCAGGGCAACCCATGGCCAGTAGGGCGTCCTTGGCCAGCAAGCTCGCTGAAAGAATTGATTTTCTGCACGGTTTTTTGCGCCACCCCGACCAGGTCGGCTCGGTCATCCCGAGCAGTGTCAGGCTGGAACAGCGCCTGGTGAATGCCACCCGAGTGGCCGAGGCGCGCGTCGTGGTTGAACTCGGCCCCGGAACCGGAGGCACCACGCGTGCCCTGCTGACTGCCATGCACCCCGCAGCGCAACTCCTGGCAATCGAACTCGAACCGGCATTTCAGGCGCATTTGCTCCGCAGCATTCGCGATGCGCGGTTAACCGCGCATCTGGGCAGCGCCGAACAGATCATCCAGACACTGACCGCCTACCGCCTGCCGGCCCCGGATGTCATCGTTTCCGGCATCCCCTTTTCCACCATGCCCGCCGTTGTAGCGGAACGCAGTGCCGCAGCCATCGCGGCGGCGCTTGCGCCGGGCGGGCGGTTTGTCGCCTACCAGGTGCGCGACCACGTCGTGCGCTATGCCACGCCTCACCTGGGCACCCCGCAGCAACAGTGGGAGTGGATCAACATTCCGCCGGTGCGTGTGTTTACCTGGACCAAGGGTCCGCGGCAGCTTTGACGCATGCCGCGCCCGTCAGGGCAAGGGAATTCGCCCCTGCCGACCCGGTAGAATCGGCAAACGATAATCCACGAAGGAGGAGCATCCCGTGACTGCCGGTACCCGTATTCGCGCCACACTGATTCCCGGCGATGGCATTGGCCCGGAAATCACCGCAGCCACCCTGGCCGTACTCGATGCCCTCGACGCCCCCTTCGACTGGGATTGGCAGACCGCCGGCCTCGGCGGCGTCACCAGTTGCGGCGACCCTTTGCCACCCGCCTGCATCGAGAGCATTCGCGGCACCCGCCTGGCCCTGAAAGGGCCCCTGGAAACCCCGATCGGCGGCGGCTACCGCTCTTCCAACGTGCGCCTGCGCGAGGAATTCAAGCTCTACGCCAACCTGCGGCCGGGCAAGACCATCGTCCCCGGCGGGCGTTACGACAATATCGACCTGGTGCTGGTGCGGGAGAACAACGAAGGCCTCTACATGGGCTACGAGCACTTCATCCCTGTGGATGGCGACCCCCATGCGATAGGCATGTCAACCGGCGTGAACACCCGCCAGGGCTGCCGGCGCATCTGCCGCTTCGCCTTCGACTATGCCGTCAAGCATGGCCGAAAAAAGGTGACGGTGGTGCACAAGGCCAACATCATGAAGGCGCTGACCGGCATCTTCCTCGAAACCGCGCGCCAGATTCATGCCGCCGAATATCAGGACAAGGTCGTCATGGAAGAGATCATCGTCGACGCCTGCGCCATGAAGCTGGTGATGAACCCATGGCAGTTCGATGTGCTGGTAACCACCAACCTGTTCGGCGACATCCTCTCCGACGAAATCGCCGGACTGGTCGGCGGGCTGGGCATGGCGCCGGGTGCCAACATCGGCGAAGATGCGGCGATCTTCGAAGCCGTGCACGGCTCGGCGCCGGACATCGCCGGCCAGGGCATCGCCAACCCCATCGCCCTGATGCTGGCCGCGGCGATGATGCTCGACCATGTCGGGCTGGGCGACAAGGCCACACGCCTGCGGCACGGCATCGACCACACCCTCAACATCGACCACGTGCGCACCGGCGATCTCGGCGGCAATGCCAGCACCCAGGAATTCACTGCGGCGCTGGTGGCACGGCTACGCGCCGGCTGATCGCCAAGGGCGTGATCTGAAAAGTCGGCGCAGCCTCTTCGGGCCGCTTCCGGCCTGACGGCCTCCCTGCTGCGGGACGGAGTGCCCTGCAGCGGGTATGAAATGCCCCGAATGGGGTACGGCGGTAATCGGCCAGGAAGCGGGCGTCCACGAATTCCCTCCAGAGCAGACTTTCGAGCCCTGTCCGCATGATTGACGATTGATGGGGAGACCGGGATCAGCCAATCTTCATGTCATTCAATACCTGGAAGGCGTTCTAATCGTGTCCGCATTATCAGCAACAACCCGGACGTTTCCGCGCCTGAATAACTGTTAGCCACCCGCGGTCCCTTTGCATGTGATAGCACTTTTTGCTATCATGCAACCATGAACACCAAACACCGTAAGACGCTTGTTGCAATCTTTGCTCGACCAACGTCATCGTCCATCGTGTTCGCTGAAATCGAGTCGCTTGTCAAAGCGCTCGGTGGTTCCGTTTCTGAACGTGAAGGATCGCGCGTCAGGATCGAACTGAATGGCGTGCAGTGGCGCTGTCATCGGCCACATCCGGGTAAAGAGGCCAAGCGTTACCAGGTCGAGGAGGTTCGGGAACTATTAGAACGCACAGGAGTGCTGCCATGAACACCATGACATACAAAGGCTATACCGCTCGCGTCGAGTATGACGGGCGAGACAATATTTTCGTTGGCCGTATCCTCGGCATTCGCAACATCATCAGCTTTCATGGAGAAACAGTTGCCAAATTGAGGGCCGAGTTTGAACTCGCGGTCAAAGACTATCTGGCTGACTGCAAGCAACACGGCATAAATCCCGAAAAGCCGGCTTCGGGCAAATTGTTGCTGCGCGTACCGCCCGAGGTTCATGGTCGCGCTCTAGTTGCCGCGCAATCCGCGGGCAAGAGCCTGAACCAATGGGCCACCGAAGTTTTGCAGCATGCTGCGCAACCCGGCGGCTAACGATTCCGCCGGACGCTGCGCGACAAGGCCGCGCAGCGCCGGTGAATTCGCGAAACGGTGAAGCTGTAGAAAAACCTGATTTCAGAAAGCGCCTCCCGACTACCGAAAATAGTATCGCGTCAGAATGGCTCAGTTTGCGCGATCAGCACCTCGGGAGGGGGCAAGTAACCCCCGAGAATCGCGCCCCGGAAACCCTCAACCACTTTTTTCCACAGCCTCGTTGAACGTCCGCATTTAAAAATCTCGGCGGACCGCTCCGGGCACTCAGCAGTCATCTTCAATTGAAAACTCGGCGCTGGCGAGATGAAATGCCCCGAATGGGGTACGGCGGCATAACGCGCCGTCCCGCCAGCGCCGAGTTTTACGCAAACTCGACCAGCAGATCCTTCGCATTCACGCTATCGCCGGGGCGGACGTGGATGGCGTGCACGACGCCGTCGCGCTCGGCCGTGAGCATGGTTTCCATTTTCATCGCTTCGATGGATACCAGCGGATCGCCCTTCGCCACCTTCTGGCCGACATGCGCGGCCACGGTAACCACGGTGCCGGGCATTGGCGCACCGAGATGCCGCGGATTGCCTTCTTCGGCCTTGGGCTTGCTCTTCGCCGCCACCAGACCGGCCTTGGGCACGCGGATCAGCCGCGACTGGCCGTTGAGCACGAAGAACACCCTGACCTGGCCATCCTCATCCGGCCCCGCCGTGCCCTGCTGGGAAATGATCAGGCTCTTGCCGCGTTCGAGGTCCACGCTGATCTCGTCGCCGGACTGCAAACCATAGAAGAAGGTCGGCGTCGGCAGCGTCGACAGGTCGCCAAAATGGCTGCGGTGGGCGGCGTAGTCCTTGAATACCTTGGGATACATCAGATAGGAGGCCAGGTCGGTATCGCTGACCTTGCGGCCGATGGCGGTCTCGGCCTCGCTGCGCTGCGCTTCCAGGTCGACCGGCGGCAGCGAGTCGCCAGCGCGGCCGGGCAGCGGTTTTTCGCCCTTCAGCACCTTCTTCTGCAACTCGACAGGAAAGCCATCGGGCGGGAAGCCCAGTTCGCCCTTCATCAGCGAGATGACAGAATCGGGAAAGTCGATCTCGCGTGCCGGATCGCGCACTTCGGCCGGCGTCAGGCCGTTGGCCACCATGAACAGCGCCATGTCGCCAACCACCTTCGAGGTCGGCGTGACCTTGACGATGTCGCCGAATAGCAGGTTGACATCGGCATAGGTCTGCGAGATTTCGCTCCAGCGGTGATCGAGACCCATGGTGCGGGCCTGCTCGCGCAGGGTGGTGTATTGGCCGCCGGGCATCTCGTGACGATAGACATCGGCCGTGCCCGCGCGGATGTCGGCTTCGAAGGGCGCGTACTGGCGGCGTACGCCTTCCCAGTAGCGCGACAGGGCCTGCATGTTGCCGAGGTCGATGGCGGGGTCGCGTTCGCTGCCGGACAGCGCGGCGGCGATCGAACCGAGGTTGGGTTGCGAGGTCAGCCCGCTCATCGCATCGAGCGCGCCATCAACCGCGTCGCAACCGGCCTCGACGGCGGCCAGCACCGAAGCGGCGGCAATGCCGCTGGTGTCATGCGTATGGAAGTGCAGCGGCAGGCCGACCTCCTGCTTGAGCGTCCTGACCAACTCGCGGATCGCGCGCGGTTTGCAGACGCCGGCCATGTCCTTGATGGCGATGATGTGCGCGCCGGCCTTTTCCAGTTGCTGCGCCAGATCGACGTAGTACTTGAGGTTGTATTTCGGCCGCGTCGTGTCGAAAATGTCGCCGGTGTAGCAGATCGTCGCCTCGCACAGCGCCCCGGACTCGATCACCGCATCCATCGAGACGCGCATGTTGTCCACCCAGTTGAGCGAGTCGAACACACGGAAGACGTCGATACCTTCCTTGGCTGCCTGCTGCACGAAGTAGCGCACGACGTTGTCTGAATAGCTGGTGTAGCCGACGGCATTCGAGCCGCGCAGCAGCATCTGGAAGAGGATGTTCGGTACCGCTTCGCGCAGCTGCGCCAGACGCCCCCACGGGTCTTCCTTGAGGAAGCGCATGGCGACGTCGAAGGTGGCGCCGCCCCAGCATTCCAGCGAGAACAGTTCGGGCAGCATGCGCGCATAATGCGGCGCGATCGCGGTCATGTCGTGGGTGCGCATGCGCGTGGCGAACAGACTTTGGTGCGCGTCGCGCATCGTCGTGTCGGTGAGCAGCACGCGCTGTTCCTGCTTCATCCATTCGGAGAATTTGGCGGCACCCAGCTGCTTGAGCCGGTCGCGAGTGCCGGGCGGCGGCGCGACGGTCAGATCGCACATCGCCACGGCGGGCTTCTGCGGCCTGGCGAGTGGCAGCGGCGGCAGTGCCCGGCCCTTCATCTCCGGATTGCCATTGACCATGACATCGCCGATGAACTTGAGCATGCGGGTGGCGCGGTCGCGCCGCTTCTGGTACTTGAACAGTTCGGGCGTCTCGTCGATGAAGCGGGTGGTGCATGCGCCCGAGCGGAACAGCGGATGGGCGATGACGTTCTCGAGAAACAGCAGGTTCGACGACAGGCCGCGCACGCGGAACTCGCGCAATGCCCGGTCCATGCGGCGCGCCGCCTCGTCGGGGCTGTGGCCCCAGGCCGTCACCTTGACCAGCAGCGAATCGTAATACGGCGTGATCACCGCGCCCGCATAGGCAGTGCCGCCATCGAGCCGGATGCCGAAACCGGCCGGGCTGCGATAGACGTTGAGGCGGCCATAGTCGGGCGTGAAGCCGTTCTCCGGGTCTTCGGTGGTGATGCGGCATTGCAGGGCGTAGCCGTTGAGGCGCACCTCCTCCTGCCGTGGCACGTAGGAATCCTCTTCGCCGATGCGCGCGCCTTCGGAAATGCGGATCTGTGCCTTGACGATATCGACGCCGGTGACCAGTTCGGTGACGGTGTGCTCGACCTGGATGCGCGGATTGACCTCGATGAAATAGAACTGATCGGTGTCGGCATCCATGAGGAACTCGACGGTGCCGGCGTGCGTGTAGTTGGCGGCCTTGGCCAGCCGCAGCGCGGCGTCGCACAGTTCGGCTCGCCGCTGCTCGGTGAGATAGGCGGCCGGCGCGCGCTCGACAACTTTCTGGTTGCGCCGCTGCACCGAGCAGTCGCGCTCGAACAGGTGCACGCGGTTGCCGTGCGTGTCGCCCATCACCTGCACCTCGACATGGCGGGCGCGCCGCACCAGTTTTTCGAGGTATATCTCGTCGTTGCCGAAGGCGGCCAGCGCTTCGCGCCGGGCGATTTCCATGGCCGGCCCGAGGTCGGCCTCGGTTTCGATCACGCGCATACCGCGCCCGCCGCCGCCCCAACTGGCTTTCAGCATCAGCGGGTAGCCAACGGCAGCGGCCTGTTTCTTCGCTGCTGCAAGCTCCGTCGGCAGTGCGCCCGTGGCGGGCATCACCGGCACGCCGGCCTGCTCGGCCAGTGCGCGCGCCGACACCTTGTTGCCCAGCAGACGCATCACTTCCGGCTGCGGGCCGATGAAGATAATGCCAGCGACGGCGCAAGCCTCGGCGAAGTCGGGATTCTCGGAAAGGAAGCCATAGCCCGGGTGAATCGCATCGACATGCGCCTCCTTGGCGATGCGGATGATGTCGGCAATGTCGAGATAGGCGTCAATCGGTTTCTTGCCGGCACCGACCAGATACGACTCGTCGGCCTTGAAACGGTGCAGGGCAAAACGGTCTTCGTTGGAATAAATGGCGACGGTGCGAATGCCCATTTCGCTGGCCGCACGCAGCACGCGGATGGCGATTTCACTCCGGTTGGCGACGAGGATGCTTTTAATCATGGTTTTATGGAAAAGTTGGGGGGAATAGCGGTCAGCAGGTAATAACCTTGCCGAGTGTGTAACTTTGCCACGAGCGGGGCTTAATAAGCAATTGGTAAAACGCTTTGCCAGCTAGCAATCAGTCACGTTGACTTGGCTGGATGTAGGTCGGGCGTCAGCCCGACATGTCGGGATAAATCCCGACCTACAAGGGCTGCGCTTCATGGCGACTGCCACTACTTTCGCCGTACCCGCTGCGGGGCACTTTGTCCCGCCAGCGCCAACTCTTACAATCCAAGCTGCGTTTTTACCTGCGGCCACAGGCGCCGGCTGACTGGCAGATGCTCGGGAATTCCCCTGAGGGACAAGGCCCAATGCGGCTCACCTTCGCCTGCCTTGTCACCTTCGCGCACCACGCCCACCACCGCATCGATCGCCACCAGACAGTTGCGGTGGATGCGCACGAAGCGCGGCGCGAATTCGGTCTCAAGTTGGGCCAGCGATTCTTCGAGCAGATACTCACGCTCGGCGGTGCGCGCGGTGACATATTTCAGTTCGGCGCGCAAATACAGCACGTCGGCGACCGGCACCAGCAGCACGGTGCCGCGCTCCACCACGCGCAAGCGGGTGCGACCGGCCGGCGCCAGCGCCTGCAACAGGGTATCGGCGGGCGCCAGGCGGCGCGCCTTTTTCAGCGCCTCCAGCAGGCGGCCGGCGCGAATCGGTTTCAACAGGTAATCGGCGGCGGCCAGTTCGAAGGCCTTGAGCGCGAATTCGTCGTAAGCGGTCACAAAAACCAGCGCCGGCGGCTGCGGCAGTCCGGCCAGTTGCTGGGCCAGTTCGATGCCGTCCATGCGCGGCATGCGGATGTCGATCAGGGCGATGTCGGCGGGAGAATGCGCCAGGCATTCAAGCGCGGCGAGACCATCGCCAGCCTCGCCAATGATCTGGTGGGGAAAGTCGCCGGCGATGTCGGCGAGCAGGGTGCGCAGCCGCGTCCGTGCCGGCGCCTCGTCATCGACAATCAGCAGGCGCGGCAATGTGGCTCCCCCCGCAAAAACTGCTGTGCGGCTTTCTCCCCCCAAGTGTTTCTTGTCACTCATGGCGAGGCTTGCGCTTGCCGGGCAGATCGATGCGCACCCGATAGCGGCCGTCGCTGACGCTGCTGTCAAGCGTGGCTTCGAGGTCATAGAACAGCAACAGGCGCTCGCGCAGGTTGGCCAGCGCCATGTGGTTGCCGGCACGCTGGGTGCCCTTCCTGACTTCGCCCTCGCCCAGCCAGGGATTGTCGATCTCGATCCTTACCCGCTCGCCCTTGACGGCCAGCCGCACATGAATCTCGCCCGGTGCCAGCGCCGGCTCGATGCCGTGATACACGGCGTTTTCGATCAGCGGCTGCAACAGCAGGGGCGGCGCCAGGACATCGGGCGGGCAGTCACTCACCTCCCACTTCACCCGCAGCCGCTCGCCGAGGCGCAGATGCTCGATTTCGAGATATTTGCGCGCCAGGGCAATTTCGTCAGAGAGTGGCACCAGTTCGCGGTTGTCCTGCATCAGGGCGCGGAACAGTTCCGACAACTCTTCGAGCGCGGTCTCGGCCCGCCGCGGGTCTTCGCGTATCACGCCGAGCACGGCATTCAGGCTGTTGAACAAGAAGTGCGGGCGAATGCGGGCGGTCAGCGCCGCCAGCCGCGCCTCCGCCAGCGCCGGCGCGTGGGCGCGGGCGGCCAGATCGAACCACAGCAGCATGCCAAGCGCCAGCACGCCGGCCGCCAGAGGCGCACGCCAGCCGCCAGCGCCGCCGAGCACCTGCGCCAGCAGGCCGCCAATGCCGGCCGTCGCAGCCACCGCCAGCATGACGACCAGCAGGCCCGCCAGGCGTGCCGGCAGTCTTTGCAGGACCGGGGCGAGGACAAACAGCAGCGTTAAAGTGATCAGTAACGCCGGCTCAACCAGCGCCGCCAGTTCGCCCACTTCACGCGGCAGTTGCGCCAGACTGCGATTGCCGGCGAGCGCCGCCGCCAGCAGAAAACCGTTCGTCACCAGCAACACGCGCAGCCAGACACCCAGATTGCGGAAGTCCGGCAGGCGGGGCGGCATCATGTTTTTCTGGTTGATTGCCATGTTGCGGAACAGGCCTCGTTTTGACGTGGTCATTATAGATTCCCGGCGCAAATCTTGGCGTGGCAAGAAATCGGGACGCCCAGCTTGATCGATTTTGATCCTGTTGAAGCACGCCTGATTTTGCGAAAACAAAAAAAGGCCGGAGGACGCCCAGACCGTAGTAGATATCCGTTCCGGAATCCGAATCCGTGGCCGTACCATTGGCCGGATACACTCCTCCACCATAGGTCAGCGTACCGACTACGCTAGCCTTGATATCCGCATCCCACTTGAACCAGCCGACACGCAGCAATAGCTCATTTTTTTGCTGACACGCGAAACTCTCTTGCATTCTCACGGGGCACGTCAGATAATAATATGATAATAGTCAGCCAAGCGAGGACATCATGGAACTGCGAACCAACGAGACGATTTCCGTTACCGACATCCAACGCCGTGCCAAAGAGATTTTCGAGCGCATCGAGCGAGGTGACCAGGATAAGTATGTTGTTCTCAAGAATAACGAGATCACAGCCGTTCTGCTGCCAGCCGATCGCTATGAGGCCCTGATGGACGAACTGGAAGATCTGCGCATTGACGCCATTGCGGCCGAGCGTGTGCTCACCTTCGACCCCGCAAAAGCCATCACCCACGAGGATATGTTGGCACGCTTCGGCATCGACGACCTGATTGAGCAATGACTTGGCGTGTCATCTATCACGACGCCGTTGCCGTTGACCTTCGGGCCATCGGTCAGGCCGAGGCTCGCGCCATCCTCAACGTTATTACCAAGCGCATCCAGAACGGCGAGCCCGACAAACTGGGCAAGGCGCTCGCTGGTCGCTTGGCCGGCTATCGGCGCATCCGCACCGGCAGCACGCGGATTGTCTATCGAGTGAACGCTGAAGCGATTGAAGTCTTGATCGTGGCCGTTGGTCAGCGCCGGGATGCCGGGGTGTACGCGGCGGCCGAGCAGCGCGTATGAAGTTCGTGTAGGCCGCAATCAGATGTGCTCTGCCCAGCCCCTGCGTGTGTTCAAACGGGATTGGCACTGTGATTTCCCCGTATACTTAGCACTTCGCTGATTAGACAGTCATTTCAACGGGTTCATCATGTCAGACACGTCAGGCAAATCCTGGTCGGGCCGCTTCTCAGAGCCCGTTTCCGATCTCGTCAAACGCTACACCGCCTCGGTCTTTTTCGACCAGCGCATGGCGGCGCAGGATATACGCGGCTCGCTCGCGCACGCCCGCATGCTGGCGCGGCAGGGCATCATCAGCCAGGACGACTTTGCCGCCATCGAGCGCGGCCTGGCGCAGGTCGCCGCGGAAATCGCGGCGGGTTCATTCGTCTGGAATCTCGATGACGAAGATGTCCATCTCAACATCGAGAAGCGGCTGACCGCGCTGATCGGCGATGCCGGCAAGCGCCTGCATACCGGCCGTTCGCGCAACGACCAGGTTGCCACCGACATCCGCCTCTGGCTGCGCGACACCATCGACACGCTGGACGGCCTGCTGGCCGATTTAGTGCGCGCACTGCTCGACGTGGCGGAGACGCACGCGGAAACACCGATGCCCGGCTTCACCCATCTGCAGGTGGCGCAGCCCGTCACCTTCGGCCACCATCTGCTGGCCTACGTCGAAATGCTGCGCCGCGACCGCGAGCGCTTCGCTGACGCTCGTCGCCGAGTCAATCGGCTGCCGCTCGGTGCGGCAGCGCTGGCGGGAACAACCTTCCCCATCGACCGCGAATTTGTCGCCCGCGAACTCGGCTTCGAGGCGATTTGCGAGAACTCGCTGGATGCCGTCTCCGACCGCGACTTCGCCATCGAATTCTGCGCTGCCGCCGCACTGGTCATGGTGCATCTGTCACGCTTTTCGGAAGAACTGATTCTCTGGATGAATCCGCGCGTCGGCTTCATCGACCTCGCCGACCGCTTCTGCACCGGTTCGTCGATCATGCCGCAGAAGAAGAACCCGGACGTGCCGGAACTGGCGCGCGGCAAGAGCGGCCGCGTGTTCGGCCATTTGATGGGGCTACTGACCCTGATGAAGGGCCAGCCGCTCGCCTACAACAAGGACAACCAGGAAGACAAGGAACCGCTGTTCGACACGGCGGACACCCTGGTCGACACGCTACGCATCTTCGCCGATATGGCGCCGGGCATTCAGGTCAAACCCGAGGCGATGGCGGCCGCACTGCGCCAGGGCTACGCCACCGCCACCGACCTCGCCGACTATCTGGTCAAGCGCGGCCTGCCGTTCCGCGATGCCCACGAGGCCGTGGCACGCGCCGTGCGCGCGGCCGAAACGCAAGGCTGCGACCTCGCCGAGCTGCCGCTCGCCGAATTGCAGAAGTTTTCGCCGCTGATCGGCGACGATGTGTTCGCCGTGCTTTCAGTGGCCGGTTCGCTGGCCGCCCGCGACCATCTGGGCGGCACCGCGCCGCAACAGGTCAAGGCCGCCATTGCGCGCTTGCGCGCCACTCTCCGCGAGTAAGCATTTCATGGACAAGATCGGCGGCAAGTACGAAATCATCCGCAAGCTCGGCGATGGCGCCACGTCGACGGTATATCTGGCCTACGATCCCTTCGCCGAGCGCGAGGTGGCCGTCAAGCTGATCTTTCCCGAAATCCTTTCGGACGGCAAACGCGGCAAGCTCTTCCGCCGCCTGCTGCTCAATGAAGCATCGCTGGCCGGCAAACTGGCACACCCGCACATCGTGCAGATTTTCGATGCCGTGGTGGGCGAGGACGAAAGCTACATCGTCATGGAATATGTGCCGGGCGGCACGCTGGAATATTTCTGCAAACCTGAACGCCTGCTGCCGATCGAACGCGTGGTCGAGATCGTCTTCAAGTGCACACGGGCTTTGGAATATGCCAACCGCCTCGGCATCACCCACCGCGACATCAAGCCGGCCAACATCCTGCTGGCCAAGGCTCTCGATGCGAACCGGCCGGACGCCGACATCGAAATCAAGATTTCCGATTTCGGCGCCTGCATGCAGACCAGTGCCGAACAGACGCAGACGCAGGTGGTAGGCGTCGGTTCGCCCGCCTACATGTCCCCGCAGCAGGTGCGCGAACAGACACTCAACCACCAGACCGACATCTACGCGCTGGGTGTCGTCATGTACCAGTTACTGTCCGGCCGGCTGCCCTTCCAGGCCAGCAGCAACTTTGGCATGATTTATCAGATCTGCAACATCGAGCCGCCGCCGCCTTCGACTTTCCGCAACGAGATACCCGTGGCGCTCGACACCCTGGTCGCGCGCGCCATGCAGAAAGAACTTACCGATCGCTATTCCAGCTGGGCGGAGTTTGCCCACGATCTGGCGCAGGCCTTCCGCAACCGCCAGCTCGCCACCCGCCAGCAGGAAACACCGGACAGCGAGAAATTCGAGAGCCTGCGCACCCTGAATTTCTTCGAGGAATTCACGGATGTCGAAATCTGGGAGATCGTGCGCTTTGCCCGCTGGGAGGAAATCGCCCCCGGCACCCGACTGATGAAGGACGGCGAGCCCGGCGACCATTTCTGTTTTGTCCTCGATGGCGAAATCCGCATCACCAAGCAGGACCACGTCCTTGGCGTGTTGGGGCGCGGCGAGGTGATTGGCGAGATTGCCGTCATCGACCGCCGCCATCCGCACCGCGCTGCCGATGTCGTCGCGCAGACCAACTCGCGCATCGTCATCTTTCCCGGGCAGTCGCTGCGCCACGCCTCCGACGCCACGCGCATGCACTTCTACAAAAGCTTTCTGCTCGTACTGGCACAACGCCTGTCACATACCAACCTGTTGCTGGTCGGGCCTTGATAATGTTCGCCCCTCCCGGCCTCCTCTTTTGCCTACGGTTATCGCTCCGCTCGTTTGTTAAGGGGCGCGTTGTTGTTGGCTGCAGTGCGGATTGCGGCTGACGCCGCGTGCCGCGGTGCCGGAATCATGATGTCGCTTGCTCCGGCGCTGACGGAAGCCATCGCCGCTGCCATCGAAGCATCAACCGGCCAGCCGTTCCTTCTGAAGTCGGCGCGGCCGGTCGCGGGTGGCTGCATCCATGATGCCTGGCTGCTGGACGATGGCCGGCGGCGTTATTTCGTCAAGACCGACATGGCCGCAGCAGCCGCTTCCTTCGAAGCCGAAGCCGACGGGTTGCTGGCGCTGCAGGCCACCGGCGCGGTGCGCATCCCGAAAGTCGGCGCTGGCGGTACGGCGCCAAGCCGTTCCGCCGCCAATGTGGGGACGGCGGCAGGACATGCCTTCCTGATCCTTGAATACCTTGAACTGCGCAGCCTTGATCACGCCGGTGGTGCAGCCCTTGGTGAAGCCCTGGCCCGCATGCATCGTGAGAGTAGCGCGGACGTCGATGCCACCTACGGCTGGCCGCGCGACAACTTCATCGGCGGCACGCCGCAGTCCAATCAGAGCCATCGCACCTGGGCCGGCTTTTACGCCGCCGAGCGCCTGAAGCCGCAGCTCGCACTGGCCAGCGAGAACGGCATGGAACGCACATTACGCGATCAGGGCGAACGACTGGCCGAGCGCCTTTCGTCCTTCTTTCTGGATTACCGTCCGGCGCCCAGCCTGCTGCACGGCGACCTCTGGTCGGGCAACACCGCCCAACTGGCCGCTGGGGAAGCAGCTGGCACACCGGTCATCTTCGACCCGGCCGTATATCGCGGCGACCGCGAAGCGGACATCGCCATGGCGGAACTGTTCGGCGGCTTTCCCGAATCGTTCTACGCCGGCTACCGGGCTGCCTGGCCGCTCGACCCAGGCTACGAGACACGCAAGACGCTCTACAACCTGTATCACGTCCTCAACCATTTCAACCTGTTCGGCGCCGGCTATCTCGGCCAGGCACAGCGCATGATCGCGCGGCTTAATGCTGAACTACGCGGTTAACGTTAATACCCAGCGTTTGCGCCGGGCCGCCCTTCTCCCGCTTTGCGGGTGAAGGGCATT
This sequence comes from Rhodocyclaceae bacterium, assembly GCA_030682175.1. Classification (GTDB taxonomy): domain Bacteria; phylum Pseudomonadota; class Gammaproteobacteria; order Burkholderiales; family Rhodocyclaceae; genus Sulfuricystis. Next base: position 2,181 of record JAUXOM010000019.1, on the reverse strand, counting down.
CTGATGGCTCCGCCTCTCCCCCGGCCCCTCTCCCGCAAGGGGCGAGGGGAGAAAGGCAGCAGTCTCGCCGCCGGGCCGCCCCAAGGCGAGACGGCACGCGGCGCCAGCCGCAACCCGCACCCCCGCCAAATCAAACCGCCCCGTAACAATCGAGCGCAGCGAGCAGCAGTCACCTCCCCCGCGAGGGGGAGGATGGGAGGGGGCGGGCGTCTACTCAGTGCTGGGTAATCGCCGCCAGCTTCTGCTGCAATTCACCGGCCTGATACATCTCGGTCATGATGTCGCAGCCGCCGATGAATTCGCCGTTGATGTACAGCACGGGAATCGTCGGCCAGTCGGCATATTCCTTGAGCGCCGGGACCACTTCGGGGTCGGCCAGCACATTCACATCGACGAAGTTCACGCCGCAGGCCTTCAGAACCTGCGTCGCCTTGGCCGAAAAGCCGCACTGCGGAAACTGTGTGGTGCCCTTCATGTAGAGCACGACAGGGTTTTCGGTAACGGTTTGATGGATTTTCTCTTTGGCATTCATGATAAGGTCCTTGATTAATAACAGAGGGTTTTAGTCGGATATAGTCTAGTCGCTTGGTGGGGAGGGGTCAAGCAGGCGGCCGCCGCTGACACGCACGATGCCTGCCAGGTCGCGATGTTGTTCGATGCCGGTAAATCCGGCGGCAACGAGCAGGTCGAAAACGGCTGCGGCCTGATCGAAGCCGTGCTCGAAAAACAGGCTGCCACCGGGCTTCAGCCAGCGCGGCGCAACTGCCACGATATGGCGCAGCGCGGCAAGTCCGTCCGACTGATCGGTCAGCGCGTCCAGTGGTTCGAAACGCAAGTCTCCCGCCAGCAGGTGCGGGTCGCCAGCGGCGACATAGGGCGGATTGGCGACGATGAAATCGAAGCGGTCCTCGGGCAATCCCGCGAACCAGTCGCTCGCGAGCAGATCGACTGTCGCGCCCAGCAGTTGCGCATTCACGCGGGCCACCTCCAGCGCCGGTGGCGAGACATCGACCGCCGTCACCCGCGCCCCGGGCAACTCTAGCGCCAGCGTGATGGCGATGCAGCCGCTGCCAGTGCCCAGATCAAGAATGCATGTTGTACCAGGCGCCGTCCTGCCAGCGCCGACTTTTGCCAGCGCGACATCCACCAGCAGCTCGGTCTCGGGGCGCGGGATCAGCACCGCGGGTGTCACCGCAAAATCACGGCCATAGAACTCGCGAATGCCAAGCAGGTAAGCCACCGGTTCGCCCGCCGCGCGGCGCTCCACCAGCCCGGCGTACGCTGCCAGCTGCTGCGGCGCCAGCGCTGCCTCGCGATGCGCCTCCAGCCATGCGGACGAGCAGCCCAAGACATGCCCGAGCAACAGGCGCGCCTCGGCGGGCGGGATGCTGGCGCGCGCTGCCGCGAAGGCAGCGGCGAGAGTAGTTTCTGAGTTGCTCACTGCGCGAGCTCGGCCAGCAGTTCCGCCTGGTGCTCGGCATTCAGCCCGGCAATCAACTCATCGAGATCGCCCGCCATGATCGCGTCGATCTTGTACAGGGTCAGGTTGATGCGATGGTCGGTGATACGTCCCTGCGGGAAGTTGTAGGTGCGGATGCGTTCGGAGCGGTCGCCGCTGCCGATCAGGCTCTTGCGTGTGCTGGCAATCTGCTGTTGCTGCGCGCGCAGCTGCATGTCCTTCAAGCGCGCGGCCAGCACGGAAAGCGCCTGCGCCTTGTTGCGGTGCTGCGAACGGTCGTCCTGGCATTCGACGACCAGGCCCGAGGGAAGGTGCGTGATGCGCACCGCCGAATCGGTCTTGTTGATGTGCTGTCCGCCGGCACCCGAGGCGCGGTAGGTATCGATGCGCAGTTCGGCCGGGTTGATGGTAATGGCATCGAGTTCGCCCGCCTCCGGCAGCACCGCCACCGTGCAGGCGGAAGTGTGGATGCGGCCCTGCGTTTCGGTGGCCGGCACGCGCTGCACACGGTGTCCGCCGGATTCGTATTTCAGCCTGGCATAGGCACCGGCGCCCTCGATGCGCGCAATGATCTCGCGGTAGCCGCCCAGATCGGACTCGCTTTTCGACACCACCTCGATTTTCCAGCGGTTCTTCTCGGCGAAGCGCGCATACATGCGGAACAGGTCGCCGGCAAACAGGGCGGATTCGTCGCCACCGGTGCCGGCGCGGATTTCGAGAAA
>JAUXOM010000116.1 GCA_030682175.1 Rhodocyclaceae bacterium | reverse complement strand
GGCCGATGTCACCCAAGCTGATGTACGAGTTTCCGCGCGCGGCGATGAATGTCGAACTCAAGCGCGGGCGGAGTGCGGTGACGAAGTTCCTCGACGCCACTTACGGTGCGACGCATTGGACGCGCAGCGCCGTGCATGACTGGATCGCGGCCCTGCGGCCGCACTACGTGGTCGACATCAACCGCGACACGCAACTGCTCGACTCGTATGCCGGCGTGCCGCACCTGCTGGTGCTCGGCTGCGCGCGCCTCGGCGGCAGCGACTACCGCTTCAAGCTGTTCATGCACGATGGCAAGGATTACACGGCCATCCTGCCCGAGCAGGCACCCGTGGGGATGCCGATCCTCTTCAAGCCGATGGGCGCGCCACGGCCGCAGTCGAGCTACATTGCTTCCGACGCCGACTATGTCGATTACATCACCGAGCTGATGGGCGGCTTCGCCGTGCCTTCGTTCATCAAGCAGATGCGCGGCGACAAGCGCTACCTGTTCCTCGGCATGCGCTTCAACCGCGACAGCGAGCGCATGGTGATGTCGGACATCATCTACGGTGCCGCACGGCCGGCCGGCTGGGCATTCATCGCAACGCCGACCGACAAGGAACAGCGCTACCTCGGGAAGATGGGCATCGCGATCATCAATGCCGATTGCCACGAATTCCTGGCGGCAGCTCAGCCGGCCTGAACGAGCGCGCGCGCCTGCGCCGCGCACTGGTCGCGGACGCGCGCATCGAGGGCCTTGAGCCAGCGCGGCGGCAAGCTGGCCGGACCGTACAGCGCGCCGGCCAGCATGCCGGCGATGGCGCCCGTGGTGTCGGCATCGCCGCCGCGATTGACGACGTCGATCAGGCAATCCTCGAAGCTGCCGGTATCCAGCAGGGCCTGCATGACGGCTTGCAGCGTCTCGACCACCCAGCCGCTCGGATTCTCGCGGCGGCGCGGACGAAACGCGAATTCCGGATGCGCCGCGACGAAGGGCCGGATGCGCTGCCGGTACAGATCGCGCAGCCCTGCCCCGCGCAAGGCATCCTGCACGGCCAGCGTCAGGAATTCGCAGGCGGCATCCGAGGCCGGATTGTTGTGGGTGACATGCGCCTGCGCGCGCACGGCTGCCCGCACGGCGGCCTCATGCCGATGCAGCGTGGCCAGGGCCACCGGCAGCACGCGCATCGCCGCGCCGTTGCCGGCATCGTGCTCCGAAAGCGGCGCTTGCGGGTCGCCGGTCTTGCGGAAGGTGATCAGGTTGCGGCGCACCGTATTGCCGATGTCGACCGGCTTGCCGCGCATCCAGCCATCGAAGGCCTGCGCGCAGGCGAGCGCCCGCACCGCGCCGCCAGCGGCGAGGATCGCGTTGCCGAGCGCCAGCGACATGGTCGTGTCGTCGGTGACCTGGCCGGATTTGAGGCGCAGCCAGCCGCCGCCGACCATTTCGCGATGGATGCCGCGTTTCGCCGGATAGGCCGCACGGATTTCGCGCGGCGTCATGAACTCGACGGTCGCGCCGAGCGCGTCGCCGATGGCCAGGCCGAGGTAGGCCGCCTCTGCCCTGTCGGAGAGATCAGCGGCTCGGGTATTCGACAACGATGTCTTCGTCGCGCAACACCATCTGGCACGCCAGCCGCCAGTGGGTGGGGCAAACGTCAGTGACCGCCATTTCCTCGATCTGGGCCTTGGTGATCTTGCCGAGATCCTTGAGCACGGTGACTTCGCGCTCGGTCAGCGGGAAGCCCATCTTCTTGTTCTTGTCGACATGGATCACGCGGATCAGGCAGGTGCCGCATTCACCGTCGCCGCAGGAAAAGTCGATCGGGATGTGGTTGGCCTTGGCCAGTTCGAGAATGGTCTGCCTGTGGCTGCCGGCGACGGCATAGATGGTCTTGTCCTTGTGCAGCGGACTGGAAAATGTGACGTTGGGCATCGTGGGCTCCTTGGGTGATGTGAATGTGAGTGGAATGATTTCAGGCCGGCTTGACGACGATTTCGCCGCCCAGCACCTGGGCCTGGCAGGCCAGCCGGTGATGGCGTGGCGCGAGGTTGTCCTTGAGCACCTGATCTTCGAGCACCGAGGGTGGCGCCAGGTGCTCGTGGCCGGATACGATCCGGGTCAGGCAGGTGCAGCATTCGCCTTCGCGGCAACCGTAGGTGATGCCGGCACCGACCTTTTCGGATACCTCGATCAGGCGCGTGCCGGCGGGCACGGTGACGGTGACGCCGACATCCTGGAAGGTGACTTTGGCTTTGGGCATGTTATGCCTCCGTAGGGCCGCCCCAAGGAGGCATGCGCCCCCCTGTCACCGCTTCGGGTGATTTCATGGGGGGCAGCGAGTTGATCTTGCGAGCGTGGGGGGCCATTATTTTTTCCTTTGGGGTCAGGCCAGCGCGGCCATGTCGATGGTGGTGGCGGCCATGCGGCCGGTGAGATGCAAGGCCAGGTTGCGGCCGAGTTCGCGGCATTCATCCAGTTCCGCGCCGGTCGGGATCAGCCGCGCCCGCACACCCGGCATCGGCACGCGCAACTTGAGCCCACGCAGGCGGTTCTCGACCATCGGCACAGCCTCGCCGCTCCAGCCGTAGGAGCCGAAGGCCGCGCCGAGCTTGCCGCGCACGTTAACGGCAGTGAGCGAGGAGAGCAGGTCCCAGACCGGCTTGACCGCGTCGCCGTTGATGGTCGGACTGCCGAACACCAGTCCGTCGGCCTCCTCGATCAGGTCGACGAAGGGACTGACTTCGCCCCCCTCGATGTCGTAGAGCGAAACGCGCACGCCACCCGCGGCTTCGGCGCCGGTCGCCACCGCTTCGGCCATCGCGCGCGTGTTGCCGTAGGCCGAGAGATAGAAGACCAGCAGCGTCTTTTCATCGGCCGCCTCGTTCTTGAGGCCGGAGGCCGACAGCTCGCGGTAGCGCGCGACGTAACGGCCGGGGGCGTCGCGCAGGATCGGCCCGTGGGCCGGCGCGATCAGCTTGAGCGGCAGCGGCTCGATCAGTTCCAGCGCCTCCAGCACGTGGGCGCGGAACGGCCGCATGATGTGCGCGTAGTAGTACTCGAAGGAAAAGCGGAAGTCGCCGACCGCGTCGTTGAACATGCGCGCATCGCAGAAATGGCAGCCGAAGACGTCGCCGGAAAACAGGAAGCCCTCCTCTTCGAGCCAGGTGCACTGCGTGTCGGGCCAGTGCAGGTAGGGCGTTTTCAGGAAGCGCAGATGCCGGTCGCCGAGGTCGATGCCGTCGCCGGTCTGCACCGGCGTGAATGCCAGCCGGTCGCCGTGCAGCAGGCCCTTGAGCATCATCTGGCCCCGCGAGGAAATGTAGAGTCGCGCGCCCGGCGCACGCCGCAGCAACTCCGGCAGCGCGCCGGAATGGTCGGGTTCGAGGTGGTTGAGCACGATGGCGCGGATTTCGCCGTAGTCGGCCACCGACTCCAGCCGACGGAAGAAGGTGTCGCCGAAAGATTCCTTGACGGTGTCGATCACCGCCACGCCGGCGCTGCCGCGCACGCAATAGGCGTTATAGCTGGTGCCGTTGGCGGTCTTGAGGATGATGTCGAAGCTGCGCAGTGTCGGGTCGAGCGCGCCGATCCAATGCACACCGGGCGCCAGTTCGAGGGCACCGTCCGGGCTGACCAGTCCGGGCATGGTCAGCGCGCGGCGATCTCGCGTTGCGCCTGCGCCCAGCGCGCCGGCGGAATGCCGGTGAGCGAACCGGGCGGATTGAGGGCGACGTTGAGCTCATTGACGATGGCGCCTTCGATCGGGCAGATCGCGGCGCACTGGGGCGTAGCGAAGTCGCCGAGGCATTCGGTGCATTTGTCGGCGTCGATGAGAAAGTGCGGCCTGGCCTCGACGATCGCCTGGCTCGGGCACAGCGGCGCGCAGGCCCAGCAGTTGACGCAGGTTTCGATGATTTCGAGTGCCATCAGGCCACCTGCTTTTCTGTTTGCCTGGGTGCCAGCTTGCCGGCCTTCAGCATTTCGTTCCAGACCACGTCGCAAGCCGCTTCGATTTCTTCCAGCGGGTGTTCGCCGTTCGGCTGGATACCCGCCGCTTCGAGTCGCCCCCAGGGTTCGTAACCGATCTTCGCGCACAGCACGACTTCGCAACCTTCCAGCGCGCGGATGGTCTTCGCCAGCACATCCTCGCCCTCGCCGCAGGACTCGTCGCCGCTGCAGTACAGATCGGTCTTGCGGTGGCCGACCAGCTTGGCGCCCGCTGCGGTCACCTCGTAGATGAGGAACTCGCGGGCATGGCCGAAGTGCTCGGCGACCAGACCGCCCTTCGCCGCCACCGCCATCAGTACTGAACGCCCTTCGGTAGCGGCTGGCCGCCCTTCGGTAGCGACGTGCCGTCCCGCCAGCGCCGACTTTTGCGCGGGCCGATGCAGCGTGATGACGGCGGGTTGAGGGGCATGTGCCTTCGCCTGTTTCGCCGCGCGCTCGGCCGCAACTTTTTCCCGCAAGGCGGTGCGGCGTGCCAATGCCTCGGCCAGGAACTCATCGCTGAGATCCATCGCCTCCACCTTCTCCATCGTGAATTCCGCACCGCGATCCTCGCCGAGCAGGCCGACGGCGTCGGCGCGGCACTGGCGGCAGTGGCGCATCATGTTCATGTCGCCTTCGCAGGCGTCCTGGAGGTTTTTCAGTTCCTCCGGCGAGGGACTGCGTTGCCCCATCACGCCGTAGAAGGTGCCGTGCTCGGCCTCGGCGATCAGCGGCATGACGTTGTGGAGGAAGGCACCTTTCGCCTTGACGATGCGCGACACTTCCTTGAGATGATCGTCGTTGACGCCGGGGATCATCACCGAATTGACCTTGACGAGGATGCCCTTCGCCACCAGCATCTCCAGCCCCTTCTGCTGCTGGGCGATGAGGATCTCAGCCGCCGCCCGGCCGAAAATGCGCTGGTTCTTCCAGAAGATCCACGGATAGATCTTGGCGCCGACATCCGGGTCGACGCAGTTGATGGTGATCGTCACGTGGTCGATGTTGTGCTTCGCCAGTTCCTCGACGGCCTCGGGCAGCGCCAGGCCGTTGGTCGACACGCAGAGCTTGATGTCCGGCGCCTTTTCGGCGAGGCCGCGGAAAGTGGCGAAGGTGCGCTCGGGGTTGGCGAGGGGATCGCCCGGCCCGGCGATGCCGAGCACCGACATCTGCGGAATCGCCGCCGCCACCGCCAGCGTCTTCTTCACCGCCTGCTCGGGCATCAGCAGCTCGGACACCACACCCGGCCGCGACTCGTTGGCGCAGTCGTATTTGCGGTTGCAGTAGTGGCACTGGATGTTGCAGGCCGGCGCCACCGCCGCGTGCATGCGCGCGAAATGGTGGTGCGCCTCTTCCGAATAGCAGGGATGGTCCTGCACGCGGCGGCGGATGTCTTCGCTCATTTGGCTTAATTGGCCGTTCATCTGCGCCGCGGTCGAGCCGCAACTGCCGGAACTGCATCCGCTCGGCGGCGGCGGGGTGATCGCTGGGTGGGCCACGATGTTCTCCACGTGTAGGGTCACCTTCCCTAGAGCAATGCTTGTGCCAGCTTATAAGTCATTGATTCCATAACGCCACAAAAAGTGATTGTCGCGAATACCACAACGAGTAGCGCTTGACTTTTCCGTTACCGAGCCGACAATGACATATATGTCAATACGCCAACAAACATGCGAGAAAGTCTGAAGAAATGGGCAATGAAGAGATCTACCCGCTGCAAGAAGCGGTGCTCCTCAGATTGCAGTCGCTGAGCCACCCGCAGTTGTCCGTGGCCAAGCTATGCGGAGGAACTGCGCTTTCCCGTTGCTGGCTCGGCCATCGGGTTTCATTCGACCTCGCCTTTTTCCTGCCAGAGGGTTTCAAGGCAGGGGAACTGGCCGTCGCCATGAAAAATGCCGGCATCGACTTTCGCACGAAAGACATCGTGGACGACCTGAAAAAGGCAAACCAACTCCACGGCTACGCTTCACACGAGGGAAGGCTTCTCAAAGTGTCGTTTGTGGAAGATGCCTATTTCACGCTGTTCCCTGCTGTCGAGAAATCTTTCGGGGGTGGGTTGGTTCGAACGGAAGAAATCCCCGGTCTGTATCACAGGAAACTCAGGACGGTCGCCGGACAGGGTTCGGAGGGTGATTCGTTCGAAGGCGGTCGGCAGACTGCGCGCGATCTCTTTGACCTCTATGTCCTCTCCCAAGCCTTCAAGCCCCTGGCGGAGTTCATCGAGTCTCTGCCCTATGCCTTTCCCTCGGCGGCCTTCAACAACGGACTCGCCAGCATGCCCTGGTACGATCTTGCAGACGAACTTGGGGAGATCATTTGCGCTGATGAATGGGCGCACGCCAAGGATGTCGCATTCTTGCAGAACGCTCTCTACGGGCAAATCGGCGCCGTTCTCGTCGATGACGCGTGGGAAGATGCGCCAAAGCCGGACCCGAACACAGCGCCTGTCGGCGCCCGACCCGGAAAGCGGCAGACCAAGCCAAGAGGGCTCAAGCCATGAGCGTCGATAGCTGGGAAACGCTCAGCAAGAAGGTCTACTGGGATCGGGACGTTCCTTTGGCGCGTTGGCGAGAACGAATTTCCAGCGGACACCGCTCCTATCTTCCTGACGCAGTCTCGACCATGACGCCCGCCGAGTTCGTCCGGTTTTATGGCCTTTCCGAATTCAAACGCGACTGGCCGGTCCTGCGGGCGAAACTCCCGAAAGAAACCGTCAGATACGCCGCCGTTTTCGACCTCGCATGGAGCCGGGCCGTCGGCGGAGGCTGGAATCTTCGACCGACAGAGGATTATTTTTCAATGCCGGAAAGACGCCGGGATTTTCTCACCCAGGTGGCGTGCGCTCCAGGAATGAGCATCTACGAGGTCGCCAAACTCCTTGGGCTTCAATATCGCCGAGCCCACGATCACGCGGCCAATCTGCTCAGGGACGGCAAAATTCGCGCCGTCGAGACGATCGAGCGCGGACACCGGAAGTTGAAGCTGTTCCCGACTTATGCCCCCGGAAAGTCCATTGCTCCGTGACAGGCTGCTAGAACTGCTTGACCTCGATATCAAGGATCTGGATGCGATAGGCGATCTGGCGCGGCGTCATGCCGAGCAGGCGCGCGGCCTTGGCCTGCACCCAGCCGGCCTGTTCGAGCGCGGCGATGACGCGGTCGCGTTCGCTGAGTTCGCCGGCCTCGGCATTTTCATCGGCTGCGTACGGTTCGACAAAAGTCGGCGCCGGGCCGTCCCCAGCCGACGCCCCACCCGTCACCGCTTCGGGTGATTTCATGGGGGGCAGCGAGCCGGGGTTGCGAGCGTGGGGGGGCCAATAAAGTCGGCGCTGGCGGGACGGCGCTTGAAACACTCAAGCGTTCGCCATGAATCCCGCGTGGAAGGTGACGCTGCCCTGCGGCATCCGGCCGTCGAACGCCAGCGCGAAGAACACCTCGGGCGGCACGCCGTCGAGCGTGAGTCCGGGCGCGTTGGCGAAGCCGAACTGCCGGTAGTACCCCGGATGCCCGACGAGGCAGCCGCCGCGGGCATGGCGTGCTTGCAGGCGCGCCAGCCCCGCCCGGATCAGCGCCTTGCCGATGCCTTGCCGCTGAACTTCCGGCAGCACCGACACCGGCCCCAGCCCGTACCAGTCCGGCGTGCCATCGGACAGGGTCACCGGCGAGAAGGCAATGTGCCCGACCACGCGCCCGTCCAGCTCCGCGACCAGCGAAACCGCCAGCGCCCCCGCGGCGCACAGTGCGGCGACGATGAACTGCTCCGTGTGGCTGCTGATCTCCAGCGTCTTGAACGCTTCCATCGTCACCGCGGCGATGGCATCGATATCGGCCTTTGTCTCCTCACGGATCACAATATCGAGCTTCTTGGGCATCGTGTGTTCATCGTGCGGCCCCACTCGAAGCGTTTGTTGGGCAACATTTCACAGCGCCTTGATGAATTCATCTGGCGATAAATCTGCTTGTCGAAGCAGTCCCGCCAACGTACCCACCTTGACTTCACGGTGCATAGGGACAACGCAACCTTTTCCATTGCGCCCCATGACTACGTGACTGCCTGACTGGCGAAGTTTCTCGAACCCCAAACGCTCCAATGCCTTGACGATTGCAAGGCCCGAAATGTGGGGTAGTTTAGGCATGGGATGGAACGCTAAACGTGGTTACCAGCGGATGGCCAGGAGAGCAGATCGGGAACTCAGTCAGATATAGCGCCGTGGCTTCTTGCAGATTAGAGATAGCTTCTTCAACGGTTTCACCTTGAGTAGTGGTACCAGTTTCAGGGTTCAACGCGATATATCCGCCTTCTTCGGCGGGAGTAAGTACAGCGGTCAATTCCATTATGAATTCCTTTCAGAAAGTGCCATTGTCGCGCGTTTCGGCCCGTAGAGCTAACCGGCGCTGCGCTGCTTCACAAGCTCAGCGAAGCGGGCGACGTCTTCGGGAAGAAGAGCCGGGTTGTGGACAAGTTCCTCGTGACACTCGTAGCAAAACACGACTGCCGCGGAAGGCTGCGTTGATTATGCGCCTGTCTTGGCGGCACGCAATCGCTCAGAACTGCTTGACCTCGATATCAAGGATCTGGATGCGATAGGCGATCTGGCGCGGCGTCATGCCGAGCAGGCGCGCGGCCTTGGCCTGCACCCAGCCGGCCTGTTCGAGCGCGGCGATGACGCGGTCGCGCTCGCTGAGTTCGCCGGCCTCGGCATTTTC
>JAUXOM010000075.1 GCA_030682175.1 Rhodocyclaceae bacterium | reverse complement strand
CCCATAGGCCGTGGCCTACCCGAACCGCGCAGCAGCATTCCGCGGTTTCCTCCCTGGAGGTTTATTCAACGTCTGCCCGCAGGCACTCGCGCGTCAGCCAGCTTCGTCACGTGGGGGGCAGACGTCGAACAAACCTAAACCAAAGCCGTCTAATGCATTTTTTGGAAGAAGCGTGAATATAGTGTCCGGCCCTATATTCGGTACCGGGCTTTCGATTGTGCTCGGCTTCACCACCTAGGTCGCGATGGAGTTCGTCGCGCCTGAGGGAACGCTACCGTCGCAGTTCGTCCGCATCTTCGCCAGCCTGGTCGCGATGATTGTGGGGAATATCTGGGGCGCCCAACGGCGAGGCTGAGTGTCGGAATGTTTTACAGTTGGCTGCCGCAGCTGCGGACTAAAAAGAACGTAAATGCATTAATGCATTGTTATTAAATAGATTTTTTATTAATCCCAATTCTGGCACGTCTGATGCTTTAATTTTTGCGAACACACCGTCAATAAACAGGGAGTCAGCCATGCTTACCAAACTCGCAGCAATCGCCGGACTAACATTTACCCTGATCTCCGCGTCTGCCTCTGCCGCATTCATCGGCGCATATGACGTTTCAAACTGGACTCAGGCCCCTGCCACGGGCTTAATTGACGTGACCGGCGCACCCAATGCCATCTCGCTTACCAGCAGCGACACCGGTTCTGAAAGCCCGATTAATACCGACTTCACCATCGCCGCAGCAGGCGCCGGCCTGGTGAGTTTCGAATGGACGTATAGCACCTTAGACGAAGATGGTCCCACTTGGGATCCCTTTGGTTATCTGCTGGATGGGGTGTTCTTCCAACTCACGAACGACGCCGGGGCTGATATCCAGTCTGGCTCGGCCTCTTTTGCCGTCATTGCGGGCAACGTGTTTGGCTTTCGAATTACTGCAACTGACGATGCCGCAGGTTCCGCCACAGCAACGATAAGGGATTTCAGTGCACCCAGCGTCGTTCCTGAGCCCGCTTCCCTCGCCCTGCTGGGTATCGGTCTGGCTGGCCTCGGCGCCATGCGTCGCCGCAAGACGATCTGATCTGCTGATCGTTCTGATAAAAAGCCGACGCGCCGCGTCGGCTTTTTTGTTGGCCACTTGGGGGCCGTTTGCTTCACCCTGATGATCGCTCAGTATCGAACAAGCAGGGTCGGAACGGGATCATTTGCCCCGCCCGCTTTGCAAGTTCGGATCCTCACGTCCGACGAATAAGACCCAAAATGAATCCGATCAGCAAAGCTGAACGGGATGCATTGTCCAGTTTGCGAACAATAACGTTGACCGAAAATCGGCGGGATGGAGCGGTGAACCTGACTGGCGGCTTCGGGTCGATAGGGTGAGTAGCGTTTTCGGTAAGCAGCCGCTCCGATTTATCGCCGCTGATTTTTCGTTTGCAATGGTCGAACGGCAGCAATTTGAAGTCGAGCGACCGCCCGAGTAGCAATCCCTCAATGAGCGTTCAGACCTAGGGGCTGTCGGTGGGTAGTCGGTTTATGTGACTGCTTGACTCAGTAAGCCGCCCTTCAGAGCCTCACCAATTCATGACAGCCAATGACGGCACCCGCTGCAAACCTGTCGAAGAGGTTAGACATCGCTATTCCCGCTTTGGGTCGAAAGGGTGAATTCGCCGGATTGTTGAACTGACCTTCGCCACCACGATGGCATCAAGGTCTGTTGACCGCCGGACACCTGCCGCTCAACTGTCGATGGCTGTACGGCCGGTCAGGCCGAAGAGCAGAAATTAAAAAGGCCACCTTATTAAAGGTGGCCGTACGCATTTATCATTGGATTCTCACGAAATCTAGCCCATCTTTAAATCCTACACTACTCTCCAAAGTTAAACCGCAGGTGTGATTACTCTGCGGTCTAACTATGGCGATGCGCAGGGATCCTAGTCGATCAGATATCGATATTGCGCGCGTACAAAGCGTTGTCTTCGATGAATTTGCGGCGCGGTTCGACGACATCGCCCATCAGCGTGGTGAAGATTTCATCCGCGGCGATGGCATCGTCAATCTGCACCTTGAGCAGGCGGCGCACGGCTGGGTCCATGGTGGTTTCCCAGAGCTGCTCGGGGTTCATCTCGCCAAGGCCCTTGTAGCGCTGTTTGCCGAGATTGCGTTCGACCTCGTTGAGCAGCCATTCCATTGCGGCGGCGAAGCTCGTCACCGGCTGCGCTTTTTCGCCGCGGCGGATGCTGGCGTCTGCGCCAATCAGGCCGGCCAGCAGTTGCGCGGTCTTGCGCAGCTGCACGTAGTCGCCGGAAATCAGAAAATCTTCGTCGATGGTGGTGACGCGCAGGTTGCCGTGGCGCATCTTTTCGAGGCGCAACTGCCAGGCTTCGGCCTTTTCGTCATAGACGGCATTCACCGTCAGCTTGCCGGCCAGCGGTTCGCGCAGGGCGGCGGCGCTGGCTTGCGCGGCTGACGCGTCCGCCAGGCTGATGGCGATGTCGCCGGCGATCAGGGCATGCAGGGCCTCGGCGTCGACGAAGTCGGCCAGGCGGCGAATGATCGATTCCGAGGTCAGATAGCTGCGCGCCAGTTCTTCGAGCGTGGCGCCTTCGATGGCCGGGGCATCGCGACTTGGCAGCAGGGCCGCGCCATCGAGCGCCAGGGTCAGCAGATACTGGTTGAGTTCGTTGTCATCCTTGATGTAGCGCTCGCTCTTGCCATGCTTGATCTTGTAGAGCGGCGGTTGGGCGATATAGATGTGGCCGCCGTCAACCAGATCGGGCATCTGCCGATAGAAGAAGGTGAGCAGCAGGGTGCGGATGTGCGCGCCGTCCACGTCGGCGTCGGTCATGATGATGATGCGGTGATAGCGCAGCTTCTCGGGCTTGTAGTCTTCCTTGCCGAAACCGCAACCCAGGGCGGTCAGCAGGGTGACGATCTGCTCGGAGGAAATCACCTTGTCGAGGCGCGCCTTTTCGACGTTGAGCACCTTGCCGCGCAGCGGCAGGATGGCCTGGAACTTGCGGTCGCGGCCCTGCTTGGCCGAGCCGCCGGCCGAATCGCCCTCGACGATGTAGAGCTCGCACAGCGCCGGGTCTTTTTCCTGGCAGTCGGCCAGTTTGCCGGGCAGGCCGATGTTGTCGAGCACGCCCTTGCGGCGCGTCATCTCGCGCGCCTTGCGGGCCGCCTCGCGGGCACGGGCCGCTTCGACGATCTTGCCGGTGATCACCTTGGCATCGCCGGGTTTTTCCAGCAGGAACTCGGCGAGCTTCTGCGCCACCACTTCCTGTACGGCCGGCATGGCCTCGGAAGACACCAGCTTCATCTTGGTTTGCGAGGCAAACTTGGGGTCGGGCATCTTGACCGACAGCACGCAGGCCAGGCCCTCGCGCATGTCATCGCCGGCAATGTCCACCCGCGCCTTCTTGGCGATGTCGTTTTCTTCGATGTATTTGTTGATGACGCGCGTCATCGCCTGGCGCAGGCCGGTCAGGTGCGTACCGCCGTCTGTCTGCGGAATGTTGTTGGTGAAGCATAAAACCTGTTCGGCATAGGAGTCGTTCCACTGCATGGCCACCTCAACACCGATTGCGCCACCACCCGGCAGGGGTGATTCACCGTTGGAGTAGAACACGGTGGGATGCAGAACGGTCTTGCTGCGATTGATGTATTCAACGAAGCCCTTGACGCCGCCGGAGAAGGCAAAGTCCTCTTCCTTGTTGTTGCGCTGGTCGACCAGCTTGATCTTGACGCCGTTATTGAGGAAGGAGAGTTCACGCAGCCGCTTGGCGATGATGTCGTAGTGGTATTCGATGGTGCCGGCACCAAAGATTTCTTCATCGGCGAGGAAATGGACTTCGGTGCCGCGGTTCTTGGTGTCGCCAAGTACCTTGAGCGGCGAAACTTCCACGCCATGCTGGATTTCGACGAGACGATCGACGGCATGGCCGCGATGGAATTCCATTTGATGCTTCTTGCCATCACGGCGAATGGTCAGCCGCAACCACTTGGACAGGGCATTCACGCAGGACACGCCAACGCCGTGCAGGCCGCCGGAGACCTTGTAGGAATTCTGGTTGAACTTGCCGCCGGCATGCAGGACGCACATGACGATCTCGGCGGCGGAGCGCTTCGGCTCGTGCTTGTCGTCCATCTTGACGCCGACCGGAATGCCACGGCCGTTGTCAGTCACCGAAATTGAATTGTCGGTGTGGATGGTGACGACAATTTCGTCGCAATGTCCCGCCAGCGCCTCATCGATGGCGTTATCGACCACTTCGAAGACCATGTGATGCAGGCCGGTGCCGTCCGAGGTATCGCCGATGTACATGCCCGGCCGCTTGCGGACCGCCTCCAGGCCTTCCAGCTGCTGGATGGAGTCTTCGTTGTAGCCGTCGTTTGGCGATAGATTATCGGTCATGCAAGGTCCTTGTCTGCTGTCCTAGATACGCATCGGCATCACGACATATTTGAAACGGTCATTTCCCGGCAGCATCATCAGCGCGCTGGAGTTGCTGTCGGCGAGGCGAATTTCGATGATTTCGTTGCTCACGTTGTTGAGTACGTCGAGCAAATAATTGACGTTGAAACCGACATCGAGTTCTTCACCCGTGTAGTCGATTTCAATCTCCTCGCGTGCTTCTTCGTTCTCCGCGTTGGTCGACAGAATCTTCAGGCTGCCAGGCGCAAGCACCAGGCGCACGCCACGGAACTTTTCGTTGGTGAGAATCGCGGCCCGCTGCAGCGAATGCTGCAAGCTGGCGCGGTCGAGGGGAATGATCTTGCTCTGATGCTGCGGAATGACGCGCTCGTAATCGGGAAACTTGCCATCGATCAGCTTGCTGACGAATTCTACGTTACCGAAGCTGAAACGCGCCTGGGTAGCCGCCAGGGAAATTTCCAGCGGTTCATCGTTGTCGGCCAATTGGCGCGACAGTTCCAGCACGGTCTTGCGCGGCAGGATCACTTCAATGCGCTCGGGCTGATCGGCGCTTTGCCCACCGATATCCTCGCTCGCATAGGCCAGCCGATGACCATCCGTGGCTACCAGCCTTAATTCACCCTTCTGGGCAACCAGCAGCAAGCCATTGAGATAATAACGAATATCCTGCTGGGCCATCGCATATTGCACCAGCGCCAACTGACGCTTGAACTGGCGCTGCGTCAGTTTCAGCACGACAGCCGGCCCGGTAGCTTCCGCCATGCGCGGGAAATCTTCGGCGGGAAGCGTCTGCAGGTTGAAACGGCTTTTGCCTGCCTTGAGCTGCAGACGACGCTCGTCGAGCGTCAGGCTGACCTCGGCGGTTTCAGCCAGCGAACGCAGGATGTCCTGCAGCTTGCGCGCCGCGACGGTGACCGCAACATTTTCCGGTCCGCTGGATACCGTACCGGTGCGAATCTGCATCTCGATGTCGGTTGCCAGCAGGGTCAGGTGTTCGCCCACTTTTTCGATCAGAACGTTCGACAGGATCGGCAGCGTATGTCTTTTTTCGACAATACCGCACACCGACTGCAGTGGCGTCAGGAACTGATCACGGGGTCCTTTAAATAGGAGCATCTTTAAAAACTCCTTACGATGATGATGAGGGACAGGGTTTTATGTGGATAACTGGTTAAATACTAACAAAAACAATAAATTAAGCTATTTATAACGTGTTGTGCAATTGCTGCCGGCCATTGTGGATGATTGTGGGCAACTCTGATCTTCAGGAGTGAAGTGAAACTTATCCACATTTTCTCCCGTGGATACTAAGAGCCTTGGTCATGGTTCTTTTAACCCTTGATGGTTTGTGCAAGTACCAGCACGTCGTTGTTCAAATGGCTGTCCTTGCTGCGCAGATCGACAATGGTACGGCAGGCATGGAGAACGGTCGTATGGTCGCGGCCACCGAAGGCGTCGCCGATTTCCGGCAGGCTGTGCGGCGTCAAATCACGCGCCAGCCACATGGCAACCTGGCGCGGGCGGGCAATGGCGCGCGTGCGCTTTTGCGAATACATGTCGGAGACCTTGATCTTGTAATAGTCGGCGACGGTTTTCTGGATGGATTCGAGGGTGATCTGGCGGTTGTGCGCGCCGATGATGTCCTTGAGGGCCTCTTTGGCGAGATCGAGCGTGATTTCGCGGCCATGAAAACGCGCAAAGGCCAGCACTTTTTTGAGTGCGCCTTCAAGCTCGCGCACGTTGGAGCGCAAATTCTTGGCAATCAGGAATGCAACATCGTCGCCGAGCGGAAGATTTTCGTTTTCTGCTTTCTTCTTGAGAATGGCGACGCGCATTTCAAGTTCAGGCGGCTCAATCTGGACGGTCAAGCCCCAGTCGAAGCGTGAGATCAGCCGTTCTTCAAGCCCCTGAATATCCTTGGGGTAGGTATCGCAGGTGATGACAATCTGTTTTTTTGCTTCAACCAATGCATTGAAAGAGTAAAAAAATTCTTCCTGTGTGCGTGCCTTGCCGTTAAAGAACTGGATGTCGTCGATCAGCAAGACATCCAGCGAGCGATAGTTCCGCTTGAAGGTGTCGGTGGTTTTTTGCTGAATGGAGCGCACGACATCGGAGAAAAAATCCTCAGCGTGAATATAGCGAATCACCTTGCCGGGGGCATGACGCAGCACTTCATTGCCAAGCGCATGAACCAGGTGCGTCTTGCCGAGGCCGACACCACCGTAGATGAACAGGGGGTTGTAAGAAAGCCCCGGATTGATGGCGACCTGCTGGGCGGCGGCGCGCGCCAGGTCGTTCGAGCGGCCGGTCACCAGCGTGTTGAAGGTGAATTCCGGGTTAAGGCGGGTTTTCTCATAGCCGGGCGAATCTTCCGGATGTCTGTCGGACTGAAGTACGGCAATCTCCGTTTCAGCCACGGCAGCATTCTTGTCGGTGGCCGGCACGCCATTGCTTGCTGGTGCCGCCGCGGTGGCCAGCCTGGTCGCTGCATCGTCGAGCACCAGATCGATGGTCACCGGTTCCGTGAAAAATTGGCGTGACAGGGTTTCGACGCGGTCGAGATAGCGGTCGCGTACCCATTTGAGGATGAAGCCGTTCGGCGCGATCAGGCGCAGATGTACCCCGGCGCCGTCCCCATCGCCTTGGGCCGTCTCCATTCTCAGGGTTTTGATCCACGCGTTGAACTGTTGAGCCGGCAACTCACTTTCGAAGCGGTTCAGACAGTCCGTCCAGAATTGACTCATTTAAGCCTATGATCTTTTGTTATTAATTGAGATGCTGGTGGGGTGGGGCGAGTGACGGGTGCCCCAGCCGGGCCGGTTGCCCATCCTTCTCGCGGCAATCCCGACCACCTTCGATCGATGTTCGAAGCGGCGTATTCTAGCCAATTCACGCAAAGTTATCCACAAGCGTCGACAGCGACGGCCTGAAATAAAGCTTGACAAAGTAGTGCCTAACAGGCTGTAATCGCGCGCTTTTCTCGCAAGGAACCCGGTCATGAAACGCACCTATCAGCCTTCCGTCGTGCGCCGCAAGCGCACCCACGGCTTTCTCGTCCGCATGCGTACCCGCGGCGGCCGCGCCGTCATTCACGCCCGTCGTGCCAAGGGACGCCGCCGTCTGGCCGTTTGATCCGAGCGGCACCGTCCCTGCTGACAACTTCAGCTTCGACCGGCAGCTCCGCCTGCGGGCAGCCGCGGAATTTTCAGAGGTGTTTGCGGCCCGCCGGGTATTGCGCGGTGAGCGCTTTGCCCTGCATTACCGGCCGAGCGGCAAGCCATACGCCCGCCTCGGGCTGGTGATCCCCAAGAAGCAGGCCCGCGCTGCAGTATTGCGCAATGCCGTCAAACGCCAGGCGCGCGAACTGTTCCGGCTGCGCCGCGCCGGCTTGCCACCGCTCGATCTGGTCTTGCGGCTGGCCCGCCCACTGCTTAAGCCGGGTCAGTCCGCTGCCACGGCAAGCCTGACAGACCCGCAGAACCGGGCAAGCTGGCGCGCCGAGATTGGCACCCTGTTCGATCAGTTGCGGGACCAAACGCAGCGCAACAGTCAAAAGCTTGCATCATGAGCCATAACATCAAGTCATTGCTGGCCAGGCCGCTGATCTGGCTGGTGCGTGGCTATCAGCTGGCGATCAGTCCGATGTTGCCACCGTCCTGCCGCTTCCATCCAAGCTGTTCGCATTACGCCATCGAAGCCCTGCAGCGCCACGGTCCCGTCAAGGGACTGTGGCTGTCCTTGCGGCGCGTCGGCCGGTGTAATCCATGGCATCCGGGCGGACACGATCCTGTGCCTTAGAATGGCGCACTTATTTCAATCACCCTGACGCCCAAACGTCACCGAGACGCCACCGAACCATGAACAATCAACGCCTGATTCTGCTGCTGGTCTTTTTCTTTTCGATCATGATGTTGTGGGATGCCTGGTTGCGTCAGGGACAGCCCGCCCAGACCGCGCAGCAGGAGAGTGCGCAGACCAAAGGCAGCGGGGCCGGCAGTGCCGCCGTCCCGTCAGCGCCGACTTTTGCCGCCGCGCCGGGCGCCGTCCCCGTGCCGGGCAGCGCCGCCGTCGCTCCGGCGGTAACCGGTGCCGCGGTCTTGAAAGTGAAGACCGATCTGGTGGTTGCCGATATCTCCGCCCAGGGCGGCGACCTGGTGCGCCTGGAACTCCTGCACCACCACGCGACGGAAAACAGGAGTGAAAACTTTATCCTGCTCGACACCGCGCATGCCTACTCCGCGCAATCCGGACTGATTGGCGCCGGCCTGCCGAATCACAAGTCGGCCTGGCGCCTGCCGGCCGAAGCGCTGAGCCTGAAGGATGGCGAAAACGAACTGCGCGTGTCGCTCGAAGCCGCCGTCGACGGCGGCGGCAAGGTCGTCAAGACCTATGTCTTCAAGCGCGGCAGCTATCTGGTCGATGTCGAGCATGTCCTGGTCGGTGCTGCCACGCCGCCCGGTGCCAGCGCCTACTTCCAGTTGACGCGCGACGACAAGTCGCCCGAGGGCGCCAACGCCATGATGATGACTTTCACCGGCGCGGCCATCTACACCGATCTGGAAAAGTTCAAGAAGGTCGACTTCAGTGATTTCGGTGGCAAGAACAAGCATCCGACCGCCACTGACAACGGCTGGGTGGCGCTGGTGCAGCATTATTTCTTCTCGGCCTGGCTACCCCATGCCGGCGAGCGCGAATACTTTACCCGGCAGTTGGGCGGTGGCCTGTTCGCTGCCGGCGTGGTGGTTCCATTCGCGGGCGACCGGCTGACCGTACCCCTCTATGCGGGACCGCAGGAGCAGGACAAGCTCGACAAGATCGCACCGGGTTTGAGCCTGGTCGTCGACTACGGCTGGCTGACCATGATTGCCGCGCCGCTGTTCTGGGTGCTGGAGTGGCTGCACAAGTATGTCGGCAACTGGGGCTGGGCGATCATCCTGCTCACCATGCTGATCAAGGGCGTGTTTTTCCCGCTGTCCGCCGCCAGCTACAAGTCCATGGCCAAGATGCGCGTGCTGACGCCCAAGCTGATGAAGCTGAAGGAAGCCTACGGCGACGACAAGGCGCGCATGAACCAGGAAATGATGGAGCTTTACAAGCGTGAAAAAGTCAATCCGCTCGGCGGCTGCCTGCCCATCCTGGTGCAGATTCCCGTCTTCATCGCGCTTTACTGGGTGTTGCTCGGCACCGTCGAGATGCGCGGCGCGCCCTGGCTGGGCTGGATCACCGACCTGACGGCGAAAGATCCCTTCTACATCCTGCCGATCCTCATGGGCGCGACGATGTTCATCCAGACCAAGCTCAACCCGACGCCGCCCGATCCGATCCAGGCCAAGATCATGCTCTGGATGCCGATCGTGTTCACCGGCATGTTCCTCTTTTTCCCCTCGGGTCTGGTGCTCTACTGGGTAGTCAATAACACGCTGTCGATCGCCCAGCAGTGGCAGGTCAATCGCATGATCGAAAGTGCCGGGCTCAAATCCCATTAAGCCCACCCCGCAAACCTTCGCTGCGCTCGGTTCTCCCCTCAAGGGGCAAGAAACTCTTGGGGCGGCCCGGCGAGTTTCTGACGCCATCGCCGCCATCGCCACGCCGCCCGGGCGGGGTGGCATCGGCGTGGTGCGGGTTTCGGGACGCAATCTGCTGCCCATGGCCGGGGCGCTGACGGGCAAGCCGCTTGAGGCATTCCAGCCGCGCCGTGCCACCAGCGCCGACTTTCTCGACGCCGCTGGTGCCCTGCTCGACCAGGGGCTGCTGCTCCACTTTCCCGCCCCGCATTCCTTCACCGGCGAGGATGTGCTCGAACTGCATGGCCACGGCGGACCGGTGGTGATGCATGCGCTGCTGGCGCGCTGCGTCGAACTCGGTGCGCGACTGGCGGAGCCGGGTGAATTCTCCCGCCGCGCCTTCGAAAACGACAAGATCGATCTCGCCCAGGCCGAGGGCATCGCCGACCTGATCGAAGCCGCATCGGCGCAAGCGGCACGCGCCGCCCTGCGCTCGCTGTCAGGCGAATTCTCGGCGGCGGTGCATGCGCTCACTGACGGCCTGGCCGAGCTGCGCAGCCTGATCGAGGCAACCCTCGACTTTCCCGACGAAGAGATCGACCCGCTTACCGACACCGACATCGTGCCGCGCCTTGAGCGCCTGACCGCCGACCTGGCGACCCTGCGGGCGCGGGCGCGCGAGGGCAGCGTACTGCGCTCTGGCCTGACCGTGGTGCTGGCGGGGCTGCCGAACGTCGGCAAGTCCTCGCTGCTCAACCGGCTGGCCGGCGCCGAGCGCGCCATCGTCACCGAGATTGCCGGCACGACGCGCGATGCGGTGCGCGAAACGATCCAGGTCGAAGGCATTCCCCTGCACATCATCGACACCGCCGGTCTGCGCGACACCGAAGATGCCGTCGAAAAGATCGGCATCGAGCGCAGCTGGCGCGAAATCGAACTGGCCGACGTCATCCTGCAGATCGTCGATGCGCGCAGCGGCGTGACGCCCGCCGACCAGGCCATCGCCGCCCGCCTGCCCGCCGGCATCGAGCGTGTGGTGGTCGAAAACAAGGCGGACCTGGCCAAGCGGCCGGCCGGGCGCCACGAAGCGGATGGCGCGGTGCATCTGGTGTTGTCGGCCAAAAGCGGCACCGGCGTCGCCTTGCTCCATGACGAACTGCTGCGCGTCGCCGGCTGGCGCGGCCATGGCGAAGACGCCCTGCTGGCACGCGCGCGCCACCTCGAAGCGCTTGCCGAAGCCGCCGTGCGGCTCGCCGCTGCCGCCGGGCAGCTTGGCCGGCTCGAACTCGCCGCCGAGGAATTGCGCCTGGCGCAGACGGCGCTGTCACGCATCACCGGTGAATTCACCGCCGACGACCTGCTCGGCATGATCTTCGGCAGATTCTGCATCGGGAAGTAGTGGCCCCCATCCCCCCCGCCCCCCTTCCCGGGGAAGGGGGGTGACTGTTTTTTTGCCTACGGCCACCGCTACGCGGTTTAACGCCGGCGCTGCCGGCATTAGCCTGCGCCGCAACGGCGCGACTCGTCGCTTGTTGTCGCTTTGCTCGTTTGTTACGGGGAGCTCCCGTTCATGCTTGGGAGCGGATTGCGGCTGGCGCCGCGTGTCGCCTCGCCTTGGGGCGGCCCGGCGGCGAGACTGCTGCGGGGTGCGCTTGCAGGAAGCTTGCTTGGTAAGCACCCATCAAGCCCGTCACACCGGCGTAGGCCGGTGTCCAGGTTGTTGGTTTCCCTGGATTCCGGCTTGCGCCGGAATGAGTGCGCCTGTGAAGGCGCGATAACAGCATGGTGGAAGTCCGTGTCGGGGCAAGCCAAGACCCCGAAGCTGAAGGTAACTGCGTCGCTGCGAGGCGGGGTGGAGAGCAACC
>JAUXOM010000044.1 GCA_030682175.1 Rhodocyclaceae bacterium | reverse complement strand
CAAGCCGGCAAACCTGCCAAGGTCGTCATCGTCGCGTGCATGCGAAAACTGCTGACGATCATGAATGCCATGCTGAAAAATAATGCGCCTTGGACACCAAAAACCGCTTGACTTGGAACACGGTTGCTCTCCCGCAAGGGGCGAGGGGAGAAAGGCAACCCAGCAGTCTCGCCGCCGGGCCGCCCCTTCACCCGCTTTGCGGAGAAGGGCCTTCTGGTGGCACCCCCTCTCCCCCGGCCCTTCTCCCGCAAGGGGCGAGGGGAGAAAGCCAACCCCAGCAGTCTCGCCGCCGGGCCGCCCCAAGGCGAGACGACACGCGGCGCCAGCCGCAATCCGCTCCCAGGCATGTACGGGGGCGCCCCGTAACAAATGAGCGCAGCGAACAACAGTCCCCTCCCCGCGCGGGGGAGGCTGGGAGGGGGCGGGCCAAAATTAGAGTTAGCCAGAGGCTAACTCCCCAAGCCGCTTTACCGCCGCCTCGATGGCGTCGCTCCACGGATTGCCGCAGTTGAGCCGCAGGCAGTTGCGATACAGGCCGCTGGCGGAAAACAGATCGCCCGGCACGAAGGCGATGCCCTCGGCAATGGCGCGCGGGAAGAGCGCCGCCGTGTCTATTTCCGCCGGTAGTTCGACCCACAGCACGAGGCCGCCTTGCGGTCGCGCCACGCGCGTGCCGGCCGGAAAGTAGCGTGCGACGGCCGCCATCATCTGTTCCACCTGATTCTGGTATTGGCGCTTCAGTCCGCGCACCTGCCGCTCGTAGGCGCCGGACTCGAAAATTTCCGACAGCACCCGCTGCGTGATCGGATTGGTGCCGCCGCTGGATAGTGTTCTTTGCAGCGCGACGGCCGGGCGGAATTTCCCCGGCGCGACAAAGCCGATGCGCAGGGCCGGCGACAGGCACTTGGAAAACGAGGCACAGAGCAGGACGTTGTTGGCGGTATCGAATGCCTTGATCGGCCAGGGCCGCTGCGTATCGAAACAGAGATCGCCATAGATGTCGTCCTCGATCACCGGTATGTTGCGTGCCGCCATCAGCTGCGCCAGTTTGCGCTTGCTTTCGTCAGGCATCACGCAGCCGAGGGGGTTGTTGGCATTTGGCGCCAGCAACACGGCTGCCACCTTGCCGTCGCGCGTGGCCAGGTCGAGCGCCGCCACCGACAGGCCGGTGACCGGATCGGTGGGGATTTCCAGCGCCTTGAGGCCAAGGCTTTCGATCAGTTGCAGCATGACGAAATAGGCAGGCGACTCCACGGCCACGGTGTCGCCGGGGCGGGTCACGGCGCGCAGGCTGAGACTCATGGCTTCGGTACAGGAATTGGTGACGATGATTTCGTCCGGGTCGAGCGGTCCGCCCCACGCCAGCGAGCGCCGCACGATCTGGCGCACCAGTTGCGGGTCGCTCATGTCGGCGTGGCTGCCGCCTGCCAGCAGATTGGGAAAGCGGCGCGCAACGCTCGCGTAGCGGCGATGGAGCGCGGCGACCGGCAGCAAAGCCGGCGCTGGAAAGGCGGCGCCGAGCGGGACGACGCCCGGCTGCGTGATCGCCTGCAGCACCCTTACCAGACGTTGGTTCAAGTCGACCGCTACCGGTGCTTCAGGTGTGCTGCGGACAGCGGTCGTCGCCAGCGGCTGCGGGCGGGCGCGCACGAAGAAGCCGGATTGCGGCCGCGCCTCGACCAGTCCGCGCATCTCAAGCTGGCGAAATGCCTGCACCGCCGTCGAAATCGACACGCGCCGTTCCTGTGCCAGCCTGCGCACCGAAGGCAGGCGCTCGCCGGCCCGCAGTATTCCGCTGGCAATCAATCCGGCCACATCGTCGGCCAGTTTTTCGTAGCGCAATTCGGACATCAGAATACCCATCCTCTCAAATACAGTTATTCGTGCAGGCGACCAATACAGTTTAATAAAAAGCAATCTGTAATGGTCACAATAATGTTTTCCTGCAACTGTAACATTGCCTGCGCCCTATCTACACTGGTGTCAGATGTTTCACCGAGGAAAAGAATATGGCCCCCACACTCATTTCATTCGCTGCCCCCACAGGGGGCGTCGCCTCCTTCGGGGCGGCCCTTCAGGGGGCGTCCATGGCCAAGCGTGAGTTATTTCTGCAACACAATCGACCCATGCGCATCGACACCACGGAAGCGGCTGTCATGGTCAGATGCCTTGCCGGAACGGTCTGGTTGACCAGTTCAGGGCAGGCCGGTGACGTTTTTCTCCGGGCGGGGGAAAGCTGCACTCTGGATGGATATGGCCTTACCCTCGTCGAAGGTCTGGGTGACGCGCGCGTTGTGCTGGAACCACCCCTGCCCCACTGGATGAACGCAATCACTGTTGCAAAGAGAGGGTTTTTGTTATCTTCCCTGCATGAGCGCATGCGAACTGTGCGATTCCCCCGGTGGAGAAATCCTCTGGCAGGATGATTCGTGCCGCGTCATCCGCGTCAGCGGTGACGAGGCCGACGCCTTTCCCGGCTTTTGCCGGGTCATCTGGCAGGCCCATGCGCGGGAGTTGTCCGACCTGACGGCCGCCGAGCGCCACCATCTGCTGGATGTGCTTGCCGCCACCGAAGCTGCCGTGCGCGCGGTGGTGCAGCCGGACAAGATCAACCTGGCCAGTCTGGGTAACCTTGTCCCGCATCTGCACTGGCATGTGATTCCGCGCTGGACGGACGACAGCCACTTCCCTGCACCGATCTGGGCGACGGCAAGGCGCCCGCCCCCCGTCCGCCCGCTACCCGCGAACACCGATCTGCTGGCGGCACTGACCGCCCATCTGGAAACCACGTGATGCCCCATCCCCCCGGCCTCCTTTGCCAGGCATGGGCCGACACCAGCACCCCCTATTTGCGGGCATCGCCCGCCCCCTATTTTGACCGTTCTTCCTTGGGACGGCGCAGCGGAGGAACTCCATGAAAATCGACCTGCCCCCCACCAGCGCGGAAAATCCGCCGATTTTTACCAGCCTCGAAGCGTGCAGAACCTGGCAACAGGCGCTGCCGCTGTCAAATCCCATTCAGGTGCAGGCGCAACTGTTGCGCCAGCTCCATTTGCTGAACCGCTATAGCCTGCCGGTGGAAACCCGTCTGGCAATGCTTGAAACGCTGCGCGAGGCGGTTCACTTCGTCCAGGAAGAAGGCGAGAAGAAATTTTCCGGCAAGCCGCTGCCCCTCGCGCCGCCGGACCAGGCGGCGTTCGACGCCGCGCAGGGTCTGTGGCAGGCTTTCATCAGCGGCTATTTGCGCTGCATTGAGTCATGTGAGGCTGGCCAGGTCGGCCCGCAGGCCGAGACCCCGATGATCTGCCAGCGGGCATTGGCAGCCCTGGCCGAAAATCAGCTTGATATCGTGCGTGCCGGCCATCAGCCGGGCGCAGCCCATTGGCGCATGGTATTCGAGCTGTATGCCTGTGCCGAAACACAGGGTGTGGCGTCCATGCCGGTCGAAGACCGCCTGCACGCGGGGCAGCCGATGAGCCCGGCGGCGACTTTTGCCGAAATGATGCTGCTTGCCGCCGCCGGCCTGCATGAGTTGTTGCCGCGCCAGCAGCTCTGGGTCATGCGCTGGGCGCGGCGCTGGTCAGGCAAGATCAAGATACTGGCGGCGCCGCCCGAACTCAAGACGGCGGCACTGCCGCTCTGCGTTGATCTGGAGGGCAGTGTGCCTGCCGGCTTCAAGCCGCTTGCCGGTCCCGGCGCGCGCTGGCTGGAAACGACCGAGCTACGCAAAAGCCTGAAAAATCGTCTGACCCTGCTGGCCAGGGGTGATCCTGCCGATACGCCGGCCCGGCTCGGCCTGGGTGAAGACTGCCAGCAGCCGGTGTGCGGCGAGGTGTTGCGGCGGATTTACCCGCGCTGGGTCAAGGGCGGCGTTCTCCGCCGCTATGAGCGTCACCCGATGAAAGGCATCTGCCGCTTCGTCGCCGGCATCGACGTGATCCACTATTATCTTTCCGGTCACCGCCCCTTCAAGCCGCCCGGCAGCATCAGTGCCGATGACCTGCGCCGCCAGCGCGACGAGCTCGCCACCTTTGGCCGTATCGCCGCGCGCTTCGAGGAGGAGTACAGCCGTAACCACGGTTACCAGCTGGAAAGCTGGGAGGTGGTCGAAGATTGGGGATTGCTCGATCAGTCGAGCGGGGGCCTGCTGCTGACGCGGCCGCTGGCCCAGTCCGGGGGGCGACTGGGCGTCGGCCAGATGGTCGCCGTGCAGCCGACCGGAACCAGCGGTCTGCTGCTCGGCATGGTGCGTTGGGTCCAGATTGCCGGCAACAACCTGGTTGCCGGCGTACAGTTGATTCCGGGTGCGCCCGTGCCGGCGGCGGTACGTGCCACCGGCGTGATGGCGACACAGGAAACGTACAAGCCGGCTTTTGTCCTGCCCCCGCTGGAGGCGCTCGGCTTACCCGCCAGCCTCATCCTGTTGTCCGGCAGCTTCAAGCCGGAGCGCATCGTCGAGGTCGCGACGGAGCAGGGGTCATGCGAGGTAAAACTCAAGTCGATCATCGACCGCGGCGCAGGATTCGAGCGGGTCACCTATGAGGACATGCGGGGCCGGTAAGTGTAGGTCCCGCCCTCCCCCAGCCCACTGGAGGTTCGCCCTCCCCCAGCCCCTCCCGCGCGTGAGGGGTGACTGTGGCTCGCTGTGCTCGTCTGTTACGGGGCGCTCCCGTTCGTGCTTTGGCGCGGATTGCGGCTGGCGCCGCGTGCCGTCTCGCCTTGGGGCGGCCCGGCGGCGCGACTGTTGGGGTGTGGGCTGCGGTGGTGCCGGTTTTCTCCCTCTCCCCTTGCGGGAGAGGGGGTATCCATCAGAAAGCCCTTAGCCCGCAAGCGGGCTAAGGGCGGCACGGCGGCGCTACTGCTGCGCAAATGCTTCGTCGGGGCCGAGGGGTTCTAGCCATTGCAACTGTTGTTCCAGGACGGCGACGGTGGCTTCCGAGGCGTCGTTCTGGCGCTTTTCAATGCGGCGGGCAAGCTCGGCGGGCGGGGCGGTCGGCGCGAGGATATCGAACCCCGTCCCCAGCCGTGCGGCGAGATCACGAAAGTGATCGCGCTCGGCGCGCTTGAGGAAGGCGGCATCGACGATCACCGACCAACCGGACTGCAGCGCATCTTCCGCCAGTGTGGCCAGCCGGGCATAGGTGCGGTGGGTGGCGTCCGGCGTGTAGATCGAGCCGTCGCTGGCGGCCTCCGGCGCGAGGCCGAACAGGCGTTTCCTTTCGACATCGGAGCGAAACCGCACCGTGTCGAGAAAGTCGGCGCTGGCGAGACGGCGATTGCTGGCGTAGGTCTTGCCGCAGCCCGAGGGCCCGTGGGTGATCGTCAAGGTCGGTGCCGGAGCGACGGCGACGGTGAGTTTATGGGCGAGGTCCAGATAGCCCGCGGAATCGGCGCCATCGCCGCGGATGCCGGCCACCTTGGCGCGCACCAGCGCCCGATAAACGAGGTAGAAGCGCATTACGGGGAGCGCTGCAAAGTCGCCGCTGGCCATCAGCCAGGCATCGAGCAGCCAGGTCGCCAGTCCCGCTTCACGGTGATCGAGCAGGTCGAGCAGGGTGAAGGCAATCTCGCTGGCGACATCGATGCAGCGGAAGCTGTCATTGAATTCAATGCAATCGAAGGGAGTGATCTGACCGTCAAGCAGCACCAGGTTGCCCAGATGCAGGTCGCCGTGGCCGTCGCGCACCCGTCCGGCGGCCCGGCGGGCGACGAAATCGCCTTGCCGTGCGGCGAACTCGCTGTGCGTCCAGTTTTTCAGTGCGCTCAGCCGCGGGCGTTCTGCCGGCAGCAGGCGCTCCAGTTCGGTGAAATTTTCCAGCGCGTCGGCCAGGATGGTTTGCGGCGAACCAAAAGTCGGCTCTGGCGGTACGGCGGCGGTGGCTTGAAATGCGACCAGTGTGCGGGCGAGCTGGCTGAGTTGCGCGGTCGTCAGCGCGCCGCGCGCGCACACGTGATCCAGGCGCAGCTCCTCGTCGAAACGCCGCATCTTGACGGCCGGTTCGCCGGCCAGTTCGACGACCTCCAGATAAAGTTCGGGGGCGAAGCGGCGGTTCAGGTGCAGTTCGGCAGCGCAGCAGGCGCGGCGCTTTTCGACCGTGCCATAGTCCAGAAAAGGCAGGGTGAGCGGCTTCTTCAGCTTGTAGGCGAAGTCGCCCGCCAGCAGCACCCAGGAGATGTGCGTCTCCATGACCCGTACATGGTCAGGATCGGGCAGGGCCTGAATGTAGCAAAGCGGCATATCCGGCATAATGTGCATATTATGGCCCCCCACGCTCGCAAACCCGGCTCGCTGCCCCCCATGAAATCACCCGAAGCGGTGACAGGGGGGCGTCTGCCTCCTTGGGGCGGCCCGGCGGAGGCATTATGACCCTCACCGAGCTGCGCTACATCGTCGCTCTCGCCCGCGAGAAACATTTTGGCCGCGCGGCGGAAAAATGCTTTGTCGCCCAGCCGACCCTGTCGGTGGCGGTGAAAAAACTCGAAGACGAGCTTGGCGTCATTCTTTTCGAGCGCGGCCAGAGTGAAGTCACCGTGACGCCGGCCGGAGTGCCCGTCGTGGCGCAGGCGGCGCGCGTGCTGGCAGAAGCCGCGCGCGTCAAGGAGCTTGCCGATACGGCCGGCGACCCGCTGGCCGGCCCCTTGCGTCTGGGCGCCATCCATACCATCGGCCCCTATCTGCTGCCGCGCCTGGTGCCACTCATCAAGGCGCGCGCACCGAAGATGCCGCTGATGATCGTCGAAGGCTTCACCGCGCAACTCATCGAAGCCTTGAAGAGCGGCGAACTGGATGTCGCCGTGCTGGCGCTGCCGATCGAGGAGCCGGGACTGGTGGTCCAGCCGGTCTATGACGAAGCGTTTCGCGTGCTGGTGCCGACGGGGCATGCCTGGGCGAAGCAGAAACAGGTCGATGCCGACCGCTTGCTCGACGAACCGCTGCTGATGCTCGGTCGCGGCAACTGTTTTCGCGACCAGGTGCTGGATCTGTGCACCCGCGCCGGTGCCGGTGGCCCGCAGGTGCTGGAAGGCTCGTCGCTCGAAACCATTCGTCTGATGGTGGCTTCGGGGGTGGGCATCACCGTGATGCCATCCTCCGCGGTCGATACGTTGCCGAAGGATGACCCGCTGCTCTGCGTGCGGCCCTTTGCCGCGCCGACGCCGACCCGGCGCGTTGGCCTGGTCTGGCGCGTCAGCTTCCCGCGTCATCAGGCCATCGATTTGCTGCGCAGTGTCCTGCTGGACTGCAAGTTGCCGGGCACGAAGCCGATCAAATAGCCGGCGGCT
Organism: Rhodocyclaceae bacterium; assembly: GCA_030682175.1. Lineage (GTDB taxonomy): Bacteria > Pseudomonadota > Gammaproteobacteria > Burkholderiales > Rhodocyclaceae > Sulfuricystis. Next base: position 2,669 of record JAUXOM010000044.1, on the reverse strand, counting down.
ATCCGCACCATTGTGACAATTTGCTGGAACGATCGCATGCAGAGGCGCAGAATCCGTCCATCGCAACGAGAAATCAAAAAGGAGAACGTCATGAAAGCCAAGACCAAAAAACCTGCCGGCATCGACATCGGCATTTCCGACTCCGATCGCACCAAGATCGCCAACGGCCTCTCGCACCTGCTCGCCGACAGCTACACGCTCTATCTGATGACGCACAACTTCCACTGGAACGTCACGGGGCCGATGTTCAATACCCTGCACCTGATGTTCATGGGGCAATACACCGAGCAGTGGACCGCCCTCGACATGATCGCCGAACGCATCCGCGCCCTCGGCCATCCCGCGCCCGGCACCTACAAGGAATTCGTCAAGCTCGCCTCGATCAAGGAAGTGGATGGCGTGCCGAAAGCCACCGAGATGATCCGCCTGCTCGTCGCCGCGCAGGAAGCCACCGCCCGCACCGCGCGCGACCTGTTCCCGCTGCTCGACAAGGCGAACGATCAGCCCTCCGCCGACCTGGTGACGCAGCGGCTGGAAGTGCACGAGAAGACAGCGTGGATGCTGCGCAGCCTGCTGGAAGAGTAGAATTTCAGCATGGAAAAAACGGTCAAACGTTTGCCGTTGCATGGCGCCCGGAGCGACAACGAATACTGGCTGAGCCGCAGTCTGGAAGAGCGGCTTGCAGCGGTTGAGCATCTGCGTCAGGAATGGCTGGCGTCTCGTCCCGATGTTGTCCAAAGACTTCAAAGAGTTTGTCGCACTGTTAAACGCGCACGGGGTTGAGTACCTCGTCGTGGGTGGCTATGCGATGGCGCTGCATGGCCGTCCGCGCAATACGGGCGATCTCGATGTGTGGGTCAATCGCAGCCCGGAAAATGCCGGGAGGCTGATGCAGGCATTGAACGATTTCGGTTTTGGCGGCCTTGGCTTGGCTGTCGACGATTTCGTCGTTCCGGAGCAGGTTGTCCAGTTGGGTTACCCACCGTTTCGCATCGATCTGTTGACCGACATCGATGGCGTGCAGTTTGCCGCTGCCTGGCCGCAGCGCAAAACGTTTGTCCATGAGGGGCAACCCTTGCACTTTATCGGGCTTGAGGATCTGAAAGCCAACAAGCGCGCTTCGGCGCGGCCGCGCGATCTCGACGATCTGGAGCAGTTGCCCTGACGCCTGAATTTGGCAAACGGACTGTCATGAGGAGAATCGTGTCGGTCTGGATTATGCGTTGGAGCAGACATCCAGCGATAAGCACCGGAGTCTATCCAGACGGGGAATGTTGTTTTGCAAGACCCCGATGTGATCCTGCTGAAGACTGAGACAACCTGGACAACTTGCCAAGAACGCCCGGAATTTTGTCGGGAATTTTTACACTTCGACAAGGTAAGGCAAGGCAAGGTAATCCTAACGCGAGGATTCATAATGGAAAACATATTTGGCGCGAAATTTGCTTATATTATTTCGTGTGCCAAATTAAGCTTAAGAACCTGACAACTTGTCCCTATTCCCCCCCCCCCTTATCTCGTTGGCTTAATAAGCGGGGGAAACGAGCAAAACGGATTTATTTTTTAACCGTAAGGAGAGATCAAATGAAAACCATGAAGACCTTAACCACCGCTGGCTTGGCTGTGGCACTGTCTGGACTGATGAGCGGCGCACAGGCGGCGCCCTTCGACATCACGACATTGCCGGGATACCAGGCAGTGATGACGTCTTCCTTGAACTTCGGTGATGGGGGTTGGGCTGGATGGTCAGTGGACGGGAAGGTCGTGCTGGGTGCGAAGGTCATCTCTGCTGGTGATTCCATTTCGGACTTCTCGGTTTTCAGGCCTTTCGGGCCGTCAGCAACGACTCCCTTCGGCTACACGTATGGGGCGAATGAGTACGGCTTCATCTTTAGAGATGCTGTAAATGGTGTTGGCAACACCGGCGTTCAGATCGAGCTTTACTTCGCCAATATGATGGCCGGCTACACGATCACCGAGTCGAACACCCTGAACTACGGTGGTACCGGGTGGGGTGGATGGTCTGCTCCATCTGGCGATGTCGTGAGTGGCGGTGGTTATGCGTTCTCGACCACGACTGCATCTGCGGCTTCGTCCCAGTTCGCGGATGGGGGTTCATTTTGGCCGCATTACACGTTCGGAGCCGATGAGCAGGGATGGGTTGTTCAAAGTGCCGCGGTAGGCGGTCCGGCTAAGGTCTATGTGATCTCGTTTGATGCCCCCGCCCAAGTGCCCGAGCCCGGGACCTTGGCATTGGTCGGCATCGCGGGTCTGGCAATGGTAGCGGGTCTGCGCCGGCGCAAGACGGCCTGATCTTCCCGGCCAGCACCTCGCGGGGCGCCACGCTGCACCAGTGCAGCCGGCGCCCCTCGTTTTTCGGCCCCCGCCATTCATTGCGATCGACATTGCCGGGGCCCGGACCGGTGCAGTGCAACGCCGCCGAAACAACAGGAGACCACGGTTTCTACTGAACGGCAGCATTGACCGAAAATCGGGGGTATAGAGCGGCCAGCCTGACTGGCCGCTGCGGTTTAGGTTTGTTCGACGTCTGCCCCCCACGTGACGAAGCTGGCTGACGCGCGAGTGCCTGCGGGCAGACGTTGAATAAACCTCCAGGGAGGAAACCGCGGAATGCTGCTGCGCGGTTCGGGTAGGCCACGGCCTATGGG
>JAUXOM010000033.1 GCA_030682175.1 Rhodocyclaceae bacterium | reverse complement strand
CGAGAAGTCGCTGCGCGGCGAACCGAACCCGAACCAGTGGGAGATGTACGCCAAGAACGACTGCATCTTCCATTACGAGTTGCCCAAGAGCTACCAGTACATGCGCAACTGGAACCAGGGCTACCTCGAATGGAGCCAGCGCAATCGCATCACGCGCTATGCCGAGCCGATCCTCATCAACATCTATTCCGAAGTACTGATGCGCTTCCGCCAGGCGGCGCAGGGCAAGGGTTTTTCGCGCAAACCGCCCGCGCACCTGGCCAAGCGTGTCGAGACCTACTTCGATCCGCTGCCCTTCTATTACGACACGCTGGAAGCGCAGGCGACCGACAAGCACCAGTATCCGCTGGCGGCGATCACCCAGCGGCCGATGGCGATGTACCACTCATGGGACTCGCAGAACGCCTGGCTGCGCCAGATTCATGCCCACAACTATCTTTACGTCAACACGCAGACCGCGCGGCTCGCCGACATCGGTGATGGCGACTGGATCTGGGTCGAGTCGCAGTGGGGCAAGGTGCGCTGCATGGCCCAGCACTCCGAAGCCGTCGAGCCGGGCACGGTGTGGACCTGGAACGCGATTGGCAAGGCGGCCGGGGCGTGGGGTCTGACGCCCGACGCCAACGAATCACAGCAGGGCTTCCTGCTCAACCACCTGATTTCGGAGGAACTGCCGGCCAGCGTCGACCAGGCCGGTCCGGGCCGGCTGTCCAACTCCGACCCGATCACCGGCCAGGCCGCGTGGTACGACGTGCGGGTGCGCATTTATAAAGTCGGCGCTGGCGAGGCGGCGGTAACCTCGCCGCAGTTTGATATCGTGAAGCCGTATCCCGGCCAGTCCGAGCGCAAGAGCCTCTGGAACTACTTCGCGGGGAAAAACAAATGACGGCCCAGCTCGACAACAAGGAACGCTCGCCATGACCCAGCTCGCGTTGGTCATCGACCTCAATGTCTGCGTGGGCTGCCATGCCTGCGTCACCAGCTGCAAGGAATGGAACACCTCGGGCGCCGCCGGTCCGATGGTCGACCAGAACCCTTACGGCAAGGATCCGACCGGAACCTTCTTCAACCGCGTGCAGACTTTCGAGGTCGGCGTGTTCCCCAATGCGGAAACCATCCACTTCCCGAAGTCCTGCCTGCATTGCGAAGACCCGCCCTGCGTGCCGGTGTGCCCGACCGGCGCGTCCTACAAGCGCAAGGAGGACGGCATCGTCCTCGTCGACTACGACAAGTGCATCGGCTGCAAATACTGTTCGTGGGCTTGCCCGTACGGCATGCGCGAGTTTGACGAGGCGCAGAAGGTCATGAAGAAATGCACCCTGTGCGTTGACCGGCTCTACGATCCGCAAATGACCGCGGAGGAGCGCCGGCCGGCCTGTGTGCGCGCCTGCCCGACCAGTGCGCGGCTCTATGGCGATATCCACGATCCCGAATCCGAAGTCAGCCGCGCCATTCGCGAAGCCGGCGGCTACCAGTTGATGCCGGAGTGGGGCGCCAACCCGGCCAACCACTACCTGCCACGCCGCAAGACCAAGCTGCGCCTGCGCCCCGACGAGATCGAGCGCACCGACAATCCTCTCAAGGTCGACGGCCTGCTGCCCAAGCCCGGCAAGTCCGAACCGTCGCTCGACGACGTCACCACCTGGTAAGCCCAACAAGGCACAAGTCATGCATCCAGCCTTTTCCGTCATTTTCCTGACCACCCTGATCGGCGTCGGCCAGGGTCTCTTTCTGGCACTGTTTACCGCTCAGTCCTACGCCCTGTTCGGCCTGCTGCCGCAGCAGGACAGTCATGCTTTCTATGCTTATGGCAGCGCCATCGCCCTGCTGTTCCTGATCGGCGGCCTGATCGCGTCGTTCTTTCACCTCGGCCGGCCGGAACGCGCCTGGCGCTCGGCGACCCAATGGCGCACCTCCTGGTTGTCGCGCGAGGTGATTGTGCTGCCGGCTTTTATGGGCATGGTGTTCCTCTACGGCCTGGCGCACTTTTTTGAGTGCAAGCCGGTGCTGGCGACGCTGCCCAGCGGCATCGCCATCGATCTCACGGTGGTTATCGGCACCATCGCCTGGCTGCTGGCATTCGCGCTGTATGTCTGCACCGGCATGATCTACGCCTGCCTGCGCTTTCTGCGTGAGTGGTATTCATCGCTGACGGTGATCAACTACATCCTGCTCGGCGGCGCCTCGGGCTTTACGCTCGCCACGGCCTTCGCCGCCATTACCGCCCCGGAACTGGTGCGCTTCTTTGCCGGCTGGGCCGTGATCATCACCCTGCTCGGCCTGGTCAGTCGGGTCGCGTCGCTGATCCGCAACGCCCGTTTGCGGCCAAAATCGACGCTGCAGACGGCCATCGGCATCAAGCACCCGCAGATCGTGCAGAAATCGCAGGGCTTCATGGGTGGCTCTTTCAATACCCGCGAATTCTTCCACGGCAAAAGCGCCGCTTTCCTGCGTTCGATCAAGTGGATTTTTCTGCTGCTGGCCTTTGTTGTTCCAGCACTGCTGCTCGCCACCGGGCTTTCCGGTGGCGCGGCAGTCGAGCTCCTGCTGCTGGCCTTTGTGGTGCAATATCTTGGGTTGATGGCGGAACGCTGGTTCTTTTTTGCCCAGGCCAATCATCCGCAAAATCTGTATTACCAAGCCATAGGGTGACGGCTTGGGTTAGGATCACAGCCTGACTTTCATGGTCGCTAGCGCCACCCCCGTGCATGAAATACGCAAAATGCAAATGACGCCCCCCCACCCCCATCCCCCGCCCCGGGGCGGGGGTCGAAGTTTGTTCGCTGCGCTCGTGGGATTACCCGGCGTCAAATTGCGTATTCCACGTTAAGACGAGGTTCCCATGCTGATACCCATCATCCTCTCCGGCGGCGCCGGCACCCGTCTTTGGCCAGTCTCGCGGGCCGGCCGCCCCAAGCCGTTCATCCAGTTGCCGGATGGTCAAAGCCTGTTGCAAAAAACGGTGCTGCGCGCCGCCGCCGTTGGCGACGGGCCCGTGCTGACGGTCACCAACCGCGATCATTATTTTCTGACGCGCGACGAGTACGCTGGCATCGACTTCCCCACCCCGGTTCAGTTTGACTACCTGCTGGAGCCTTCAGGACGCAATACCGCACCCGCGATTGCTGCCGCGGCACTCGCCCTGCGGCAGCAATATGGCGACGATGCCATCATGCTGGTGCTGCCGGCCGACCACCTGATCGCCGACACCGCGGCTTTCGTTGCTGCCGTCGACTGCGCCCGAACCTTGGCCGAGCGCGGCTGGCTGGTCACCTTCGGCATTCCGCCGACAGCGCCCGAAACCGGCTTCGGCTATATCGAGGCGGGTCCGGAACAGGACGAAGCGCCGCCAGCGCGGGTCGTCGCACGCTTCATCGAGAAGCCGCCCGTCGCGCAGGCACAGGAATATGCAACTTCGGGGCGTCATTTCTGGAACTCGGGCATGTTCTGCTTCCGGGTCGGCGACATTCTCAATGCCATGAGCGTGCATGCGCCGGATGTAGCCAGCGCGGTGGGCGATTGCTGGGCCGCCACCGCCGTGGATCAGCTGCCCGTCACTCTGGATGCGGACACCTTCAGCCACGTGCCCGACATCTCGATCGACTATGCGGTGATGGAAAAGGCCGGACGGGTGGCCGTGGTTCCCGTGGCCTTCGACTGGAGCGACATCGGTTCCTGGTCGGCACTGGCCGCTATCGTGGCGGCCGACGACAATGGCAACCGCATTCTTGGCGAGGCCCTGCTGGTCGATGCCGGCAACTGTTACATCAACTCTCCCGACCGCATCGTCGCCGGCATCGGCATCAACGATCTGCTGATCATCGACACGCCCGACGCCCTGCTGGTGGCGCACCGCGACCATGCCCAGGAAGTCAGGCAAATTGTCGGCCAGCTCAAGCGTCAGGGCCACGCCACGGTGCAGCTGCATCGCACCGTGTTTCGCCCCTGGGGCAGCTACACCATCCTCGAAGAGGGGCCGCGCTTCAAGATCAAGCGCATTGTGGTCAAGCCCGGCGCGTCACTCTCGTTGCAGATGCACCATCATCGCAGCGAGCACTGGGTGGTCGTTTCCGGCACTGCACAAGTCACCAACGGCGAACGCGAGATCCTGGTGAAGACCGACGAGTCGTCCTACATTCCCGCCGGCACGCAACATCGCCTGTCCAACCCCGGTGTGATCGACTGCGTGATGATCGAGGTGCAGTCGGGCGATTATCTTGGCGAAGACGATATCGTGCGGCTCGGCGATATCTACGGCCGCAGCTGATACGAGAAAGAAGCTCCATGTGGAATTGTGTGGCTACCTTATCAATTCGTCCTGACCCTTCGACAAGGCTCTCCTGAGCGAAGTCGAAGGGCTCAGGGCGAAAGGTAAATCACCCGACGGGTGAGCGAATAAAAATACCGTTCGTCCTGAGCCTGTCAAAGGATGATCGGGATTTTGGTCAGGTTACCGAGATTTCTAGATTTAATAGATGGCGCGGCACCAACAAAGGCATACAAAATGTTCTGGGTTTATATTCTTCGTTGTGCTGATGGCAGCTACTACACAGGACACACCGACAATTTGGAAAGGCGCATCGGTCAACATCAGGCAGGAGAATGCGCTGGTTATACCGTTACGCGCCGCCCATTGGAGCTTGCCTGGTCGCAACCCTGCACCACTCGTGAAGAAGCCTTGTCGGCAGAGAGGCAAATCAAGGGTTGGAGCCGCGGCAAAAAAGAAGCCATGATCCGAGGCGACTGGGCCGAAGTGTCTCGTTTGGGGAAACGTAAATCCGTTCGTCCTGAGCTTGTCGAAGGGGGAACGGATTTACGTTTACCAGTTGCATCTGGGCAGAATTGAACAACCCTGCTTAATCAGCTTCAAATTAAGCGTACCTACTCAATCCCACAGAGAACCAACAAAACCATGGCGCATTACCTCGTCACCGGCGGCCTCGGCTACATCGGCAGCCACACCTGCGTGGAACTGCTCGATGCCGGTCATCGCGTGACCATTATCGACAACCTGTCCAACAGCAAAATTGCCGTGCTGGACCGCATCGCGCAGATCGCCGGCCAGCGCCCCGACCTCGTCCAGGCCGATGTGCGCGATCATGCCGCTCTCGGCAAGGCGCTGATCGGCTGCAATGCCGTGATCCATTTCGCCGGACTCAAGGCCGTCGGCGAATCGGTGGAAAAGCCGATCGAGTACTACAGCAACAACGTCGCGGGCAGCATCGCCCTGTTCGAGGCCATGGCGCAGGCGGGCGTGAAGTCGCTGGTGTTTTCCTCCTCGGCCACGGTCTATGGAGATCCGCACGAGGTGCCGATCCGCGAGCATTTTCCGCTGTCGGCCACCAATCCCTACGGCCGTTCCAAGCTGATGATCGAGGACGTGCTGCGCGATGTGGTGCAGGCCGATGCCGGCTGGCGGGTCGCGCTGCTGCGCTACTTCAATCCGGTGGGTGCGCATGCTTCCGGCCTGATCGGCGAAGACCCGAACGGCCTGCCGAACAATCTGTTGCCCTACGTCGCGCAGGTGGCGGTGGGCAAGCTCGCGTGCCTGTCAGTATTTGGCAACGACTACCCGACCCCGGACGGCACCGGCGTGCGCGATTACATTCATGTCGTCGACCTGGCCCGCGGCCATCTGGCCGCATTGCGCGCGCTGGAGCAGGGTGGCGTGGCTGACGGACCCCTGACGGTGAATCTTGGCACCGGGCGCGGTTACTCGGTGCTGGAGATGGTCAAGGCATTCGAAGCCGCCAGCGGCCGCCCGGTCAACTACCGCATCGCCCCGCGCCGCGCCGGCGACATTGCCCAGTGCTACGCCGACCCCGCGCTGGCCGCTCAAATGCTGGGCTGGCGCGCCGAAAAAGATCTCGCCGCCATGTGCGCCGATGCCTGGCGCTGGCAGAGTCAGAACCCGCAGGGCTATCTGGACTGATTTAAATGCCCGCCCCCCTTCGCCCCCCGCGCGGGGGGTTCTAAACGGCTTGCTGGCGCTCGTTTATCACGGGGCGCTTATTGTGACTTGGGGTGCGGGTTGCGGCTGGCGCCGCGTGCCGCGTTTGCTTGGGACGGCCCGGCGCAAACGCTGCGGCGTTTCAGTCGAGTTTCTTCAGGTACTCCTTGGTGAAGAGCTTGTCCGGCAACTCGCGCAGTTTCATGGCGTCATATTCGAGCACCGACTGCTCGCCGGCACGCAACGCATCGTCCATCACCAGCCGGGTGGGGCGCACGCCACCGGCCATGGTCTTGAAATTCTCGTACTTGCAGGATTTCAGCAGGCGCCCGGAAAGCGAATAGAACTCCGCCCGGTGCGGGTAGGCATTCTTTTTCTTGACCCAGTAGAGCACACGCTGATAGGTCACACTGCGATCAATCGCCGTCAGTTCAAGCACGTGATGTTCTTCCCCGTCGATGACTTCGCTGCGCAACAGCTTCGGCGTGTAGTCGCCGGCGAAGTTGGCGCGGGCGAGGTCGCCGTTGGCCACCAGGCCGGTCAGCCGCTGCGCCAGCGACAAGCGCACCGGCTGCGACACGCTGGGCAGGAACACCCACAGATCGCGGCCGCTCATCAGCATGGTCTGGCCGCGTTCCGATGCCGGTTCGGTGACGATCACCACTGTCCGGTCGTTGCCCCTGGACAGCACCTGATACTTGCGCGCCTCGGTCGACTGGTCGGCCCGGCGTGTGGTAATCGAGATGTCGACCTGGAAGCCTTCGCGGGGGAAGCGGATCAGGTCGGCGTTTTTGAGTATCTCCATCGCCTGGACCTGTGCGGGCTCAGGTTTGGCGTCTTGCGCCACGGCCCCGCCAGACATCGACAGCATGAAAACCGTCGCCCAGACAAAACCCGCACCACACAAGTGCCTGTAATTACGGCGTAAAAAGTATCGTGTCCTTGCGTTCATCATGCCCAATCCTCGTTTTCAATCTATAGTGGAGTTCAAGGCTGGCCTTGGCCGGTGATTTTTTGGAGCAGCCGATGTTTGTAGTGAGCGTTGAAAATGTGTTCAAGGACTACCTGCTCGGCGACCAGATCGTCCAGGCGCTATCCAATATTACACTCCAGATTCAACAAGGCGTATTCCTTGCCATTTCCGGCCCATCGGGTAGCGGCAAGACGACGCTGCTCAATCTGATCGGTTGTATCGACATGCCGACCGAGGGGCGGATCTTCATCGAAGGCCAGGATGTGACTGACTGGTCCAGCGATCAGCTGGCCGATCTGCGGGCGCGCACCATCGGCTTCATTTTTCAGACCTTCAACCTGTTGCCGGTACTTTCCGCCGCCGAGAATGTCGAGTATCCGCTGCTCTACCGCCGCGATGTCTCCAAGGCGGAGCGGCAGCGCCGTGTTGCATATTTTCTCGACATGGTCGGCCTTTCAAAATACGCCGGCCAGCGCCCCAACCAACTCTCCGGCGGCCAGCGCCAGCGGGTTGCCATTGCCCGCGCCCTGGCGATCCAGCCGACCATCGTCCTCGCCGACGAACCGACCGCCAACCTCGATCGCAACACCGGCACCGAAATTCTGGAACTCATGCGTGACATCAACCACAAGCTCGGCACGACCTTCATTTTCTCGACCCACGACCAGCGCGTCGTCGACATGGCCGACCGGCTGGTGCGTATCGAGGATGGCACCCTGCGCGAGTTGGGCATCCGGCGCGGAGCCGGCTGGGGTACCGTGCGCCTGCATCAGGTTGGCGAAGCAACTGACAACATTGGAGTAAAACAATGACCCTCCGACAGAGAATTCCCGCCGTTCTGGCCACCTGCCTGTTGCTGGTGCCACTGACAGTAATGGCTGCGCCGCCGGCAAAAGTCGGCGTTGGTGATACGGCGCCTGCCGACATCCCGGACGACATCGACGCCCTGCTGCGCGCAGCGGCAGCCGATGACGCGAAGAACGCTGCGGCAGCACGATCAGGCACCACCCCCGCGGACCAGAGCAGCGGTTCCGGTCTGCGCGGCTTTGCCCATTTCGAGCTTGCCCGCGCCGTCGACAATCCATCGCACTGGTCGAAGATGCTCACCCGCGTCGAGTTTGGCACTCAGGGCAAGAGCAGCAGCGGCATCAAGTGGAAAATCAGCGCGCGTGTCGATTACGACGCGGTCTTCGACGCCACCAACTTCTATTCGGATGAAGTGCGGCGCGACCAGCGCTTCAACTTCAACCTGCGCGAGACCTATTTCGATACCGGCCTGGGCAATTGGGACCTGCGCATTGGCCGCCAGCACGTGGTCTGGGGCGAAATGGTCGGGCTGTTTTTCGCCGACGTCGTCTCGGCGCGCGACATGCGCGAATTCATCCTGCCCGAATTCAACATCCTGCGCATCCCGCAATGGGCCGCCCGTGCCGAATATTTCAAGGGCGATTTCAAGGGCGAACTGCTCTGGGTACCGGTGCCGAGCTACGATGAAACCGGCAAGCCGGGCGCCGAGTTCTTCCCGGCCCAGCCTGAGTTTCCCGGCTACACCGTCAGCTATCGCAACGAACAAAGACCGTCGCGCCGGCTAAGCAGCGGCAATTACGGTCTGCGCGGCACCTGGCTGGCCGATGGCTGGGACCTTTCCGCATTTTTCTACCGCAGCATGGATGCCGCGCCGACTTTTTATCGTCAGGTGGTGGCCGTGCCGCAACCGCAATTGATCTACACGGCACGCCATGATCGCATTTCCCAGACCGGCGGCACGCTGGCCAAGGGGTTCGGCGTAACGGTGCTGAAGGCCGAGGCAGTGTATACCACCGGCCGCAGCCAGACCGTGCTGCGGCTGACCGATGCTGACGGCGTGGTGCCGCAGAACACGCTCGACTGGGCGCTGGGGCTCGATGTGACGCTGCCCGCCGATACGCGGCTCAACCTGCAGTACTTCCAGAGCATGATCACGAACCATGACAGCGGCGTGATTCCGCTGAAGCGCGAAAATGGCTACAGCCTGCTGCTCAACAGAAAACTGACACCGCGCCTCGAAGCTGAGGTACTGTGGGTGGCCAGCTTCGAGCGCACCGACTGGATGCTGCGGCCCAAGATCAACTGGGACTTCGAGAGAAACTGGCGTTTGGCGGTGGGCGCCGACGTTTTCAAAGGTCCGCCCATGGGATTCTTCGGCCGTTACGCCACGCAGGACCGGGTCTATACGGAACTGCGCTATTCATATTGAGTCATCCCGAGAAGGAGACACAATTCAATGCTTGTTCAGCTGCTGACGAAGGGTGGCAAGAGGGACCTGCTGGTTCCCTCTTTCTCATTCCGTCAGCTGTCTTCAAGACAGCAGGAGATAGCAATGTTTAACGCAATTGCGCAGCTTCGTTACGAGGTGTACTGCGCCGAGTGTAAATACCTCGATGCTGCCAAATATGAATCGGGACTGGAAACCGACGATTTCGACGATCGTTCGCTGCATGTGGCCGCACAGAACAATGACGGGTATGTGGTCGGCACCGTGCGACTTGTCTTTGCCACACCCAAAGATATCTTTCCATTCGAAGAGCACTGCTCCATTTTCCCGGATTTCATTGCCCCCCCGAAAGAGCAGTGCGGGGAAGTCTCACGCCTGATCGTGAAGAAGAACTTCCGGCGCCGTCCCGGCGACACCTTGCAGGGCGTGACGAAAGAGTTTCAGGACAAGGGCACGGTCGACGACATCGCCCCCCAGCAAGCGGCAACGACAATCAACCACAAGGATCGGCGCAGCACCAGTCCGCAGATCATGCTCGGCATGTATCGGGAAATGTATCGCTACAGCCGCATGAACGGCATCCGCTACTGGTATGCCGCCATGGAAAAGGGGCTGGCACGCATGCTCGACCGGATGGGTTTCCATTTCGATCCGGTCGGACCGGTCACCGACTATTACGGGCCGGTCACGACCTACATCGCCGACCTGCACCAGATGGAGCTAGCGATGAGCAAGACCAACCGTTTCCTGTTGGCCTGGTTCCAGGATGAGCACATTTCCGACTGGTTGCTGATCAAGACACTGGTGAAGTACAAACTGGGCCATCTCGGCAAACTATAAAGCATGCGCACCGGACAGCATCGCCTCAAAAAGCCGTTTCCGCCATGAACGCACATCAAGCACTGGATATCCTTGTCAGGCAGGCCGCCCTCGGGGAGTTGGTGTTCCCCACTCACATGGGCGCATCATTGCGGCTGCAACGCACACTGGCCGAGCCGGACTGCCATCTGGAAAGTGCCGCCGCCCTGGTGGTCGCCGAACCGCTGATCGCCGCCCGGCTTGTCGCCATCGCCAATTCGGTCGCCTACACCCGCTTCGGCGGACACGTCAGCAATGTGCGCACCGCCCTCACCCTGCTCGGCCTGAATCCGCTCAAGTCGCTGGTGGCG
>JAUXOM010000028.1 GCA_030682175.1 Rhodocyclaceae bacterium | reverse complement strand
AACGCCGACTTTCGGTACGCTGCATTACTATGTCATAGTCGCGCCGCCGGGCCGTCCTTCTCCCGCTTTGCGGGTGAAGGGCATTCTGATGGCACCCCCTCTCCCCCGCCCCCTCTCCCGCAAGGGGCGAGGGGAGAAAGGCAAACCCGGCAGTCTCGCCGCCGGGCCGCCCCAAGGCGAGGCGACACGCGGCGCCAGCCACAATCTGCGCCAAAGCATGACGGGGGCACCACGTAACAGACGAGCGCAGCGAGCCACAGTCACCTCCCCCGCGAGGGGGAGGACGGGAGGGGGCGGGTTTACTCAGAGGATCTTTCCGGGGTTCATCAGATGCCGCGGATCAAGCGCCTGCTTGAGCGCGCGCATCAGGTCCATCTCGACCGTGCTCTTGTAGCGCAGCAGTTCGGCGCGCTTCAGTTGGCCGATGCCGTGCTCGGCGGAGATCGAGCCGCCGAGGTCGGCGGCGATGTCGTGCACGATGCGATTGACGGCTGCCGTTTGGGCAATGAAGGCGGCGTTGTCGGCCGCTGCCGGATTGGACGGGTTGTAGTGCAGGTTGCCGTCGCCGAGATGGCCGAAGCAGACGATGCGGATGCCGGGAAACGTAGCGACCAGCGCCGCGTCGGCGCGCGCGATGAATTCCGGCAGGCGCGAGGTGGGAACGGAAATGTCATGCTTGATCGACAGCCCTTCGATCTTCTGGGCCGTCGGGATGCCCTCGCGCAGCGCCCACAGCGCCCGCGCTTGCGACAGGCTCTGCGCGACGGTGGCGTCGCTGGCATGGCCCGCCTCGATGCCTGCGGCCAGTGCGCTTTCCAGGGCATTGCCGAGTGTCTCGGTGGAATCCGCCGGCAGGGTGTCGACGATCTCGATCAGCACCTGCCATGGCGGTCGATTGACCAGCGGATCGCGACAGTCGGGTAGATGCTTGAGTACGAGGTCGAGTGCGGGACGGCCGATCAACTCGAAGGCCGTCACGCGGTCGCCGAGTTGCCCGCGCAGCAACGAGAGCAGGGCGACTGCCGCCGCCGGTTCGGCAACGGCCACCCAGGCGGTGGCGCTATGCGTCGGTTGCGGAAAGAGCTTGAGCACGGCGGCGGTGATCAGGCCGAGCGTGCCTTCCGCGCCGATGAACAACTGCTTGAGGTCGTAGCCGGTGTTGTTCTTGCGCAGGCCGCACAGGCCATCCCAGAGGCGACCATCCGGCAGCACGACTTCGAGGCCGAGGCAGAGTTCGCGTGCGTTGCCGTAGCGCAGCACCTGCACGCCGCCGGCATTGGTGGCGAGATTGCCGCCGATGGTCGCGGTGCCTTCGGCGGCCAGGGACAGGGGAAACAGCCGGCCCGCAGCAGCAGCAGCATCCTTGACGCTGGCGAGGGTGCAGCCCGCCTCGACGGTCAGGGTGTTGTTGTCGGGGTCGATGGCGCGAACATGGTTGAGACGCGTCAGACTGACGATTACCTCGCCACCCGGCTGGCGGGTGGCGCCCAGGGGCGTGGCGCCGCCGCACAGGCCGGTATTGCCACCCTGCGGCACGATGGCCACGCCGGCAGCGCTGCAGCACTGCACCACGGCGGCGACCTCCGCGGCGTCGGCGGGTTTGACCACGCAAAGCGGTTGGCCGCTGTAGCGTCCGCGCCAGTCGGTGCAATAGGGCGCCATGTCGAAAGGGTCGGTCAATACGTGGGTCGCACCCAGTGTGGCGCGCAGGGAATCGATCAGCGGGTTCATGGCTGCAAAGCGAATTCGATGGCCGGCAGCAAGCGCTTGACGGCGGCGCTGCCTTCGGCGATGGCTTCGGCGGCACGGTGATAGTCCATCAGGCCAAGATGGGCCAGACGCGGCGCGATGAGTACGTCGGCCGGGTCGCCGGCCAGCCGGCTCCTGGCGATGCGTGTCTGCATGATGTTGATGCTGGTGGACAGCACGGTGGCGAGCGAGGGCTGATCGTGATTGTTCTTGAGCCCCAGACTGGTCAGCAGCATGCTGGTCCAGCCCCGGGTCCAGCCCGGGCCGCCGCTTCCCGCGGCCCTTGCCGCCTGTTTCAGCGAACGGCCGACGATATCCGAGCCCAGGTCGACGGCGATGACGATGTCGGCGCCCAACGCCCGGCACAGCGATACCGGCACGGGATTGACGAGGCCGCCGTCGACAAGCAGCCGGCCGTCGCGCTTGACCGGCGCCAGCAGACCCGGCATGGCCATCGAGGCATGTACGGCAGCGGCGACCGAGCCTTCGCGCAGCCAGATTTCCTGGCCGTTGGCAAGATCCGTCGCGACGCAGGCGAAGGGCAGCGGCAGGGCGGAGAAATCCTTGTCGACAAAATGTCGCTCAAAGAAGGCCATCAGTTTGTCGCCCTTGATCAGCCCGCCTGCCAGGCCGACGTCCAGCAGTCCGACGACATCCTGCCAGGCCAGGCCGGTCGCCCAGTGTTCCAGCTGATCGAGGTCGCCGTCCGCATAAGCTGCCCCGACCAGGGCGCCGATCGAGCAGCCACACAGGATGTCCGGGGTAATGCCGGCTTCCTGCAAGGCGCGGAGTACGCCGATATGCGCCCAGCCGCGCGCGGAGCCGCTGCCCAGCGCCAGGCCGATTTTTGGTTTCATGCCGGATCCGCGTTCAGTGTGGCATAGAGATCGTGCACGTCGCAATCGGTGATGGTGACCTCGGCAAACTCACCGACCTCGAGATCGTGGCCATTGCTGATATAGACCAGTCCATCGACGTCGGGTGCGTCGCCCATGGTGCGGGCGATGGCGCCTTCTTCGTCGATGTCGTCGACCAGCACCGTCAGGGTGCGACCGATCTTGGCTTCGAGGCGCTGCGTGGAGATGTCTTCCTGATGCGCCATCAGACGCATCTTGCGTTCTTCGCGCACCGCATCGGGCAAGGCGCCGGGCAGGGCGTTGGCGGCAGCGCCGGCGACCGGCGAATAGGCAAAGGCGCCGACGCGGTCGAGCTGGGCGACATCGAGAAAATCGAGCAATTCATTGAATTCGGTTTCGGTCTCGCCGGGGAAGCCGGTGATGAAAGTGCTGCGAATCGTCAAATCGGGCACGACGGCGCGCCAGGCGGCGATGCGTTCGAGCACCTTCTCGGCGGAGGCCGGCCGCTTCATGAGCTTCAGAATGCGCGGGCTGGCATGCTGGAACGGCACGTCGAGATAGGGGAGGATTTTTCCCGCCGCCATCAGCGGCAACAGCTCATCGACGCTGGGATAGGGGTAGACGTAGTGCAGGCGCACCCAGATGCCGAGTTCGCCGAGTTCGCGGCACAGGTCGAAGAGGCGCGTCTTCACCGGGCGGCCGCCGGCAAAACCGGTGCGATATTTCACATCGACGCCGTAGGCGCTGGTGTCCTGCGAGATGATCAATAATTCCTTGACGCCAGCTGCGGCCAGTGTTTCGGCTTCCTTGAGCACTTCGCCGATCGGGCGGCTCACCAGGTCGCCACGCAAGGAGGGAATGATGCAGAAGCTGCAGCGGTGGTTGCAGCCTTCGGAAATTTTCAGGTAGGCGTAGTGGTCCGGCGTCAGCCGGATGCCCTGTGGCGGCACGAGGTCGACAAAGGGATCGTGCCGGGGAGGCAAGTGGGCATGCACCGCTGCCATGACTTCCGCCAGCGCGTGCGGGCCGGTGACGGCCAGCACGGCAGGATGGGTCTCGCGCACCACATTACCCTTGGCGCCCAGACAGCCGGTGACGATGACCCTGCCATTTTCGGCGAGCGCTTCGCCGATGGCATCGAGTGATTCCTCGACGGCGGCGTCGATGAAGCCGCAGGTATTGACGACGACCAGGTCGGCGCCGTCATAGTTGCCCGATATTTCGTAACCTTCGGCACGCAGCCGGGTGAGAATCTGTTCGGCATCGCTGGCCGCCTTCGGGCAGCCCAGCGAGACGAAGCCCACCATAGGGCCGCGCTTCATTTCTTCTCGTCGGCCTTCCCCGGCGTGGCCTGGCCGGAGGGAGGATGCGGGAACTGGAAGCCGGTCATCATCTTGCGCGTCTGCTCCTGCACGCCTTCCTGCATCTGCTGGAACATTTTCTGGCTTTGCTCGACGTACGAGCCCATCATGCTCTGGATGGCCGGGCCCTGAAAGTTGAGGAACTGCGCCCAGAGATCCGCGCTCATCCCGGTTTTGTCACCGTAGAGCGTCTTGGTCTGGTCCTGCAGTTTTTTCTGCATGTCGGAAAAAGCCGTGATGTTGTTTTCGAGGTACTTGCCCATCATGCCCTGCATGGCATTGCCATAGAAGCGGATCATTTGCGAGAGCAGGTCGGAAGTGAACATCGGCGCACCGCCGGCTTCCTCTTCGAGAATGATCTGCAGCAGGATGCTGCGGGTCAGGTCGTCGCCCGACTTGGCGTCCACCACGCGAAATTCCTCGTGTTTCAGCACCAGAACCTTGACGTCGGCCAGCGTGATGTAGGTGCTGGTGCGTGTGTCGTAAAGACGGCGATTGGGATATTTCTTGATGAGACGGGCCTGCTCGGACATTTTACTTTCCCCCTTGAGTTGTGTTCCCCCTCTCCCCCAACCCCTCCCCCGCCAGGGGGGAGGGGGGCTTCGAGAATTGTGCCGTGACTAACTTACTGGAAGTACAGACCGCCGTTGATGTTGAGCGTGGCGCCGGTCATGTAGCCGGCCAGATCGGAGGCCAGATAGGAGCACAGGGCGCCCATCTCTTCCGGCTTGGCCAGACGCTTCATCGGGATGGTGTCGACGATGCTCTTGAGAATGTCCTCGCGGATCGCCATGACCATCTTGGTGGCGACATAGCCGGGGGCGATGGCGTTCACCGTGACGCCCTTGGTCGCCAGTTCCTGCGCCAGCGCCTTGGTGAAGCCGATCACGCCGGCCTTGGCGGCCGAGTAGTTGGACTGGCCGGCCTGCCCCTTGACGCCATTCACCGAGGAAATGTTGATGATGCGGCCCCAGCCGCGCGTGGCCATTTTGGCGGACACCTGCTTGGTCATGTTGAACAGGCTGGTGAGGTTGGTGGAGATCACCGCATCCCACTGGTCCTTTTCCATCTTGGCGAACATCTTGTCACGGGTGATGCCGGCGTTGTTGACCAGGATGTCGATCGGGCCGGCATTGGCTTCGGCTTCCGTCACCATGGCGGCGCAGGCGGCGATATCGGCGACGTCGCCGGCGACGCAGACGAAGTCCTTGAAGCCGGCGGCGGCCATTTCCTTCAGCCACTCGTCCTTGTTGTCGAACTCCGGATGATAGGCCGCAACCACCTTGTAACCGTCCTTGGCGAAAGCCTGGCAGATCGCCGTGCCGAGGCCACCCATGGCCCCTGTTACCAGTGCAACTTTTTGTGTCATTACTAACTCCCTTTGCTAAAAATAACGGGCGTCTGCCAGGATGCCGGATGGCATCAGTACATATGCTGGCCGCCGTTGATGGATATGTTGGCGCCGGTGACGAAGGCGGCCTCTTCGGATGCGAGATAGGCGACCAGCCCGGCGACTTCGTCGGGCTTGCCCAGCCGGCCCTTGGGAATCAGCGGCAAAATCTTGCTGTCGAGCACCTCGGCGGGAATCGCCATGACCATGCTGGTGCCGATGTAGCCCGGCGAAATGGTATTGACGGTGACGCCCTTTTTCGCCACTTCCAGCGCCAGCGCCTTGGTGAAGCCGTGCATGCCGGCCTTGGCGGCCGAGTAGTTGGTCTGGCCGAAGGCGCCCTTCTGGCCGTTCACCGAGGAGACGTTGATGACGCGGCCCCAGCCGCGCTCCACCATGGCGTCCATCACCTGCTTGGTCATGTTGAACACCGAGTCGAGGTTGGTGTGCATCACCGCATCCCAGTCGCCCTTGGTCATCTTCTTGAAGGTCATGTCGCGCGTGATGCCGGCGTTGTTCACCAGCACGTCGACGGCGCCGAGGTCCTTGATCACCTGCTCCACGCAGGCCTTGCAGGAGTCGAAGTCGGTGACGTCGCAGGGATAGGCCTTGAAGCCGTAGCCCATGTCGTTCATCCTGTGCAGCCATTCCTTCACCTTGGTATTGTTGGGACTGTAGGTGGTCACCACCTTGTCGCCGAGTGCCGCCAGCTTGATGCAGATCGCCTCGCCCAGCCCGCCCATGCCGCCCGTTACCAGTGCTACCCGTTGTGTCGTTGTCATCGTCTCTCTCCTTGGCTTGTGATGATGGTTTTATTATTCTGCGCGTTGCTTGACATAGCGACCGGGCGCCGGTTCCGTGGTCTGGTACTGTTTGCTGCCCAGTTTCCCGCGCGCCGCTACCGTGCCGTCGGCATGTTGCTGCAGCCAGTCGCTCCAGCGCGGCCACCAGCTGCCCTTGACTTCGGTCGACGTGTCCAGCCATTGCTGCGGGTCGGCAGTGGTGCTGTCGTTGATCCAGTGGCTGCGCTTGTTCTTGGCCGCCGGATTGATCACCCCGGCAATGTGGCCGGAAGCGCCGAGGACGAAAGTTACCGCGCCGCCCAGCAGACCGCGACTGAGGTAGGAAGACTGCCAGGGCACGATGTGATCCTCGCGCGTGGCGAGAATGAAGGCCGGCATGTCGAGGCGGCCGAGATCGGCCTTGACACCGCACATCGCCAGCTTGCCCGGTACGCGCAGATTGTTCTCCAGGTAGAGGTTGCGCAGATACCAGGCGGCGAAGGGGCCCGGCAGATTGGTCGAGTCGCTGTTCCAGTAGAGCAGGTCGAAGGCCGTCGGCGGGTTGCCCTTGAGGTAGTTGCCGACGACATATTGCCAGATCAGGTCGTTGGCGCGCAGCGAGGAAAAGGTGGTGGACAGTTCCTTGCCGGTCAGCAGGCCGCCACGGCCGATGGTCGTTTCGCGGTTGGCCACCGACTGTTCATCGACGAAGCAGCCGATTTCGCCGGTGTCGGAAAAATCGAGCAGCGTGGTCAGCAGCGTCAGCGCGGCAACCGGATTTTCGCCGCGCGCCCGCGCCACAGCCAGCGCCGCGGACAGGATGGTGCCGCCGACGCAGAAACCCAGCGCATTGATCTGCTCGACGGCGCAAATTTCGCGCACCACTTTCAGCGCGGCGAGGGCGCCGTGTTCCAGATAATCGTCCCAGCTCAGATGTCCCTGGTCGGCCTGCGGATTGCGCCAGGAAACGAGGAAGACCGTCTGTCCCTGCGCCACGGCATAGCGGACCAAGGAATTCTCCGGCTGCAGGTCGAGGATGTAATACTTGTTGATGCAGGGCGGCACGATCAGCAGCGGCCGTTGCGCCACCGTATCGGTCAGCGGTGAATACTGCAGCAACTGGAACACTTCGTTCTCGAATACCACCGCGCCCGGCGTGGTCGCCAGATTGCGACCGACTTCGAAAGCGCTGTCATCGGTCATCGAAATGCGGCCTTTTTCCAGGTCGCCGAGCAGGTTCTGCAGCCCGAGCCTGATGCTCTCGCCTTTGGTTTCCAGCGCCTTCTTGACGAATTCCGGGTTGGTCGCCGCAAAGTTGGATGGGGCCAGCGCGTCGGTGATCTGGCGGGTCATGAACTGCAGCCGGTTTTTGGCCAGAGTGTCGGTAAGTGGTGCGGCCGCGGCCATCTTTTTCAGATAGCCGGCATTCAGCAGATAGGCCTGCCGCAAATAATCGTAAATCGGACTCTCGGCCCAGGCCGGATGATCGAAGCGGCGGTCGCCGGGTTCCGCCTTGACCATGGGTTCCACCGCCTCATTTTTGTTGCGCCGGAGCATGGCCTGCCAGAGGGCGGCATGCTGTTGCTGCCATTCTTGCTGCAGGGCCGCCAGTGCAGCATTTTCCTCTTGCCGACCCGTCCCGGCCGATGGCGCCAATGCCGCCAACTGCGCCTGCCAGTCCTGTTGCTGGCCACCCATGAATTGCGCCATGCCCTGGGCAAACGCCTGGCCGGCCTGGAAAAACGCCTGCATAGCGGCGTTGGGATCGTTGGGAGAAGTCATGCGCTGGTATGAACGGGTTGACGGAATGCTGCAATTTTGCAATGCAGCATAGTAGCTGTCAATGCAGCCATGCAGCAAAGCCGGAGATTCAGAGCCGCCAGATCAGGCTGGCCATGCGACCGGTGACGCCGTCGCGGCGATAGGAATAAAAGCGCTCAGTGTCACTTACAGTACAAAAGTCGGCGCTGGCGGTACGGCGTATGTTCAATGCAGCGAGCCGCTGTCGCGCCAATAAATAGATGTTGCACAGCCATTTGCCATCGGGCTTGGCGACAAATGCTTCTGCTGCACGGCGGTCATGCGTGATGAATGCCGCGCGCACCTCGCCGCCGACTTCGAAATTGTCCGGACCGATGGCCGGCCCGAGCCAGGCCATGAGCCGCTCTCCCGGCTGCCCCAGTGCCGCCACCGTGGATTCGAGTACGCCGTCCGCCAATCCGCGCCAGCCGGCATGCGCGGCGGCGACCGTGCTGCCGTCCTCGTCGCAGAGCAGCACAGGCAGGCAGTCCGCGGTGAGCACGGCGCAGACCACGCCGGATGCGCGGGTGAAGGCGGCGTCCGCCTCAGGTGCCACCCCGGTGGGGGTAGCCGTGGCGGCAAGCTGCGCGTCGATGCATCGATTGCCATGAACCTGCTGCAGCCAGACCGGTTCGGCGGGCAGGTGCTGGCGCAGCCGGCGGCGGTTTGCGGCGACAGCTTCTGGTGCATCGCCGACATGGTCGCCGAGGTTGAAGCTGGCAAAGGGCGCACTGCTGACGCCGCCCAGCCGTGTCGTTACCAGCGCCCGCACATGCGGCGGCGCCGGCCAGTCGGGAATAATGAAGCCGGCGAATTCATTCACCGCGCAAGACTTCCAGCAAGGCCGCGAAATCCGCCGGTGGCGACGATTCCCAGGCCATGTCCGCGCCCGAATCCGGATGGACCAGCGCCAGCCGCCAGGCGTGCAAGGCCTGGCGCGGGAAAGCGTCGAGCGTCGGGTTGCCACTCTTTCCCTTGCAGTAGGTCGTATCGCCGACCAGCGGATGGCCGATGCTCGCCATATGCACGCGGATCTGGTGCGTGCGGCCGGTTTCGAGCCGGCACTCGAGCAGCGTGCAGCGCGCGAAGCGTTCTTTCACCACATAGTGAGTGCGTGCTTCCTTGCCGCCATGCTTCACCACAGCCATTTTGGTGCGCTGCGCCGGATGGCGGCCGAGCGGGGCATCCACCGTCCCGGAAGCGGAGACTTTGCCGCGCGCCAGCGCCAGATAGTGGCGTTTGACGGTGCGCGCCTGCAACTGGCGCACCAGATCGGTTTGCGCCGTCAGGGTCTTGGCGACCACCAGTAG
This sequence comes from Rhodocyclaceae bacterium, assembly GCA_030682175.1. Classification (GTDB taxonomy): domain Bacteria; phylum Pseudomonadota; class Gammaproteobacteria; order Burkholderiales; family Rhodocyclaceae; genus Sulfuricystis. The sequence continues at coordinate 124,349 of JAUXOM010000028.1, read as the reverse complement.
GCCGGAGGTTTCCTTGTCGAGTCGATGCACGATGCCGGCGCGCGGAATGCCGGCCAGGGCGGGTACATGGTGCAGCAGCGCGTTCATCAGGGTGCCGGAGGCGTTGCCGTTGCCTGGATGCATCACCAGACCGGCCGGCTTGTTGATGACGAGGAGGGCGTCGTCCTCGTAGAAGATGGGCAACGCGATGTCCTCTGCCGCGTTGGCAAAAGTCGGCGCTGGCGGGACGGCGATGCGAATGCGTTCGCCTCCCCAGACCTTGCGCTTCGGATCGGCGAGGTTGCCATCAAGTGTGATCAGGCCCTCGCGCAGCCAGTTCTGCAGGCGGCTGCGCGAATGCTCAGGCACTTGCCTGGCCAACGCGGCATCCAGCCGCATGCCGGAACAATCAGGCGGAACCGCGAATTCCGTTGGGGAGATATAATCGGCCGACTTTATTTGGGGTTCGTTCATCATGCGTAGTGTAGCCGCCCTGCTTGCCGTTCTTTCGCTGACTTTCTTCGCCGGTTGCGGCCTGCTGCCCGAACAGGTGGATGAAACCGCCGGCTGGTCGGCCAACAAGCTGTATGCCGAAGCCAAGACCGCCATGGGCGATGGTGCCTACGACAAGGCCATCAAATTATTCGAGAAGCTCGAAGCGCGTTACCCCTACGGGCGCTTTGCCCAGCAGGCCCAGCTCGAGGTCGCCTACGCGCATTACAAGCAGCAGGAAAAGGTGCAGGCGATTGCCGCCTGCGACCGCTTCATCCGCCTGCACCCGAATCACCCCAACGTCGACTACGCCTACTATTTGAAGGGGCTGGTCAATTTCAACGAGGATCTCGGTCTGCTGGGCTACGTCAGCTTGCAGGACCTGACCGAGCGCGACCCGAAGGCGGCGCAGGAATCCTTCGATGCCTTCAAGGCGCTGGTTGATCGGTTTCCGGACAGCAAGTACGCCAAGGATGCCACCCTGCGCATGGCCTATCTGGTGAATGCAATGGCCTCGCATGAGGTGCATGTCGCGCGTTTCTACATGAAGCGCGGTGCCTATGTTGCGGCCGTCAATCGTGCGCAGTCCTCGATCAAGACCTTCCCCAACGCGCCGGCCAACGAGGAAGCGCTGTTCGTCATGATCAAGGCCTACGACGCCCTCAACATGGCCGACCTGCGCGACGACACCGAACGCGTGATGAAAAAGAACTTCCCCAACAGCGAATACTACAAGCGCGGCCTGAACCGGGTCGAGCCGTGGTGGAAGCTCTGGTGAATGCCTTCCTGTGTTCGTTTGAACCAATTGTTTTATGAGCTGGCACACCCGCCAACATCGATCTTGAGCCCACCACTTATGATGGATGGGTCAGGTTGCAAGACGCACACTTCACCTCAAGCTTATCTCTTCCCCGGGGGAAGTTGAACCGCCGCCCCGGCCCCGGCGTGTAGGCGGGTACTGGAGGCGGGCCTGACGCTGCAGTTCGACCCCATGGTGCATTGTCGCTCCGCTCGATGCCACCTGCTTTTTGACTCATGCCTTATCTAGGATGGATACCAGGCGATGTTGAATCGAATGAAAATTGTCACGCGGCTGGCCAGCGGATTCTCGTTGATGCTTCTCGGTGCTCTGGTGGTGGGTGTCTGGGGAACCCGCAGCATTAACCAGCTGTCCGAAATCAGCTCGGATATTTTCCGCCACCCGTTCGCCATCACCACCGCCGTACTCAATGTGCGATCGGAGGTCCTCGCCGCGCAGCGGTTGGCGCGCGACCTCGTCAGCAAAGCCAGTCCCGCCGAGGCCAATCTATTGGAGCAAAAACTCTCCGCGGCAACGGCGCGTATTGACAATAATCTGAAGACGCTGCACCAGCGCTTCCTCGGCAACCCGGCAGAAATCGCCCACATCGACAAGGCGTTGGCCGACTGGCATGTCGCCCGCGATGAAACCCTTGCGCTGGCGCGCAGCGGGCGCCGCGCCGAGGCGGCAGTGCTGCACGACGGCCGCGATGCACGCTTGGTCGATATCGTTTTCAAGGAGGCAGGCGACGTTACCGATTTCGCCGCTGCCCAAGCCGCCGAGCTCGAGCAGGCGGCGCTACAGGAGCGCGACGGGGCGTTGGGAACGATCGCCTTCATGCTCGTCGTGATCCTCATCGGCGGTGCTGCGGCAGCTTTCCTGATCACCCGTAGCGTCAGGCAGTCGCTGAAACTCGCCGTTGCGGCAGTTCATGGCCTGATCGCCGACAGTGCAGATAAAGTGCTCGCCGCGCAAGCCGTCGGGGATGGAGACCTGAGCCGGGAAGTCGTTGTCTCCGCACCCTTGCAAATCGATCTCGACGCCTTTCCCAAAGACGAGGTGGGCGTCCTGATGAAGACGGCGTCTCATCTGAGCGAGGTGCAATGCGCGCTCGACGAAGCCTTTCTGCAGATGACCAGGTCTTTGAAGCTGGCGCGGGAAAACGAGGTGGCGCGCGACTGGTTGAAGAGCGGGCGCAATGAGCTGAATTTCCTGATCCAGGAGGAACAAGGCACGGCCGAGATAGCGGACAAGGTGCTGGGGTTTTTGGTGACCCACCTCGGCGCTGGCGTGGGCGCCCTCTACCTGTTCGATGAACGTGCCGTAAAGCTACACCTCACCGCCACTTACGCCGCCAGAACGGACATGAACCTCGGCCAGCAGATCCGCCTCGGCGAAGGGGTGATCGGCCAGGCGGCACGTGAACAGAAGATCATCTTCCTTACCGACGTGCCGGCCGACTACATGCCGATCGGCTCTGCCCTGGGCAAATCCGTGCCGAAGGTCGTCGTCGCTATTCCACTGCTGCACGGCAATCGCCTCGTCGGCGTGATCGAGATTGGCACCTTCCGTGAGTTCAGCGCCAACGAGTTGAAGTTTATGGAGTTGGCCAGGGAAGGGATCGCCATCGCCATCGATGCCAGTCGCGCCCACCAGCAGACGGCTGAACTTCTTGAGCAGACCGAACAGCAAGCCGAGGAATTGCGGGTGCAGCAGGAGGAACTGCAGCAGAGCAACGAGGAACTCGAAGAACGGGCGCAGTTGCTGGAGCAGCAGCGCGAGAATATTCGTCTCAAGAATCAGGATATCGAAACCGCGAGCCAAATCCTGCAGGAAAAAGTGGCGGAACTGGAACGGGTCAGCACCTTCAAGTCGGAATTCCTGGCCAACATGTCTCACGAACTGCGCACCCCACTCAACAGCCTGATGATTCTCTCCAGCCTGCTGAAGCAGAACAAGGACGGCAACCTGACTGACAAGCAGATCGAATTCGCCTCCACCATCAATTCCGCCGGCACGGACCTGCTCAATCTCATCAACGACATCCTCGACCTTTCCAAGGTCGAAGCCGGTCAGATGCAGTTCCATTTCGTTGCGCTACCGGTGCTGGATCTTTGCGACTCCATCCGTGCCATGTTCACCCCGCTGGCGGAACAGAAGGGACTGGCTTTCCGGGTTGCGGCCGATGCCGATGTTCCGGCGCTGTTCGATGGCGACGAGCAGCGCGTCCACCAGATACTCAAGAACCTGCTTTCAAATGCCCTGAAATTCACCGAGACGGGGGAGGTCAGCCTGCGTATCGCCACCCTTGCTGAGCGGGAAAATCCGCTGCCGGTGCCAGCACTTGCTTTCATCGTCAGCGATACCGGAATCGGCATTTCCACATCAAAGCAGCAACTGGTTTTCGATGCCTTCCAGCAGGCCGACGGCTCCATCAGCCGCAAGTACGGGGGCACGGGACTGGGACTTTCAATTTCGCTCCAGCTTGCCCGCAATATGCATGGCGAAATCCGCATGAGCAGCACAGAGGGCCAGGGCAGTGTATTCACCCTCTACATGCCACTTGTGGCCGAGGCAGCCCAGGTAGGGATGGCAGCACCCAGAATTGCGCACGTCGCGCCAGTGCGCCCGCCGCACCATGCCCCGCCGCCAGCGGCGCTTGCGCCGCTGGCGGGCGGTCCGGATCGCGGTGAACCCCGGTCTTTTCCCGAACCCGTGTCGGATGATCGCGCCCATTTGGCGGAGGGTGACAAATGCATCCTGATCATCGAGGACGATCTGAACTTCGCCAAGATCCTCCAAGGCATGGTCAAGGAACGCGGGTTCGAAGCCCTGATCGCCGCGGACGGAGAAAGCGGCCTCGCCATGACCAGGCGCTTCCAGCCGAACGCCATCGTTCTCGACGTGATGCTGCCCCACATCGACGGCTGGGGCGTGATGCGCAGTCTCAAGGACGATCCGCGCACCCGGCATATCCCGGTCCATTTCATCACCTGCCTGGACGACCGGCAGAAGGCGATGGCCATGGGCGCGATCGGCTTCGCCACCAAGCCCGTCACCATGGAACAGTTGAACGAGGTGTTCCGGTCCATCGAGGACTCGATCGACAAGTCGGTGCGCAAACTGCTGATCGTCGAAGACAACAAGGACGAGGCGAAAAGCATGGTCGCCCTGCTCGAGGAAAGCATCGTCGCTATCACGGTGGCGGAAACAGGAAAGGCAGCCATCGACCTGCTCTCCTCCCAGTCCTTCGATTGCATGGTCCTCGACCTGGGTCTTTCCGACATGTCCGGTTTCGAACTCCTCGAATACATCCAGAACATGGAAGGGGCGCGGCGCATTCCGGTCATCATCCACTCCGGCCGCGACCTCGGCCACGAGGACGAGCGCAAGCTGCGGCGTTTCGCCGAGAGCATCATCATCAAGGGCGCCAAAAGTCCGGAACGGTTGCTCAACGAGGTCACCCTGTTCCTGCATCTGGTGGAGAGCAACCTCCATCCGAACAAACAGCGCATGATCCGCACCGCCATCGACAAGGAGGCGATGCTGGAAGGCAAGAAGGTTTTGTTGGTGGATGACGACATGCGCAACATCTTCTCCCTATCCAGCGTCCTGGCGGAGAAGAACATGATCGTGATCGAAGCGGAAAACGGCAAGGAAGCGCTTGCCCGGCTGGAGGCGGACCACGATATCGGCATAATATTGATGGACATCATGATGCCCGAAATGGACGGCTACACCGCCATGCGCGCCATCCGCATGAATCCCCGGTTGGTGAATATTCCCATCATCGCCATGACCGCCAAGGCGTTACGGGGTGATCATGAGAAGTGCATGGCGGCGGGGGCGAGTGACTACATCGCCAAACCGATCGAGGTGGACAAGCTCCTGTCACTGATCCGCGTCTGGATCTTTCAGCACGTCTAGCGCGGCGACCATGAAGCACGCTGAAGTGGCAGACGTGGAAATTCGCCTCCTGCTGGAAGGTGTGCAGCAGATTTACGGTTACGATTTCCGCGACTATGCCGCCGCCTCGATCAAGCGCCGGCTGACCCATTGGCTGGCCGAGTCTGCATTCGACACCTTTTCGCAGGCCCAGTCGCGGCTGCTGCGCGAGCGCGAAGTCTTCGAGTCGCTGTTGCGGGGCATCACCGTCAATGTCACCGAAATGTTCCGCGACCCGGAATTTTTCAGGGCGATGCGGGAGCAGGTGGTCCCTTTTCTCAAGACCTATCCCTTCGTCAAGATCTGGCACGCCGGCTGCGCCACGGGCGAGGAAGCGTATTCCATGGCGATCCTGTTGAACGAAGAAGGCATGGCGGGGCGCTACCGCATTTATGCCACGGATATTAACGAGACGGTGCTGCAAAAAGCCAGCGAAGGTGTCATGCCGATCATGGAGATGCAGCGGTTTACGCGCAATTACCAGAAAAGCGGTGGCAGCGCCTCCTTTGCCGATTACTACACCGCCCGCTATGATCGTGCCATCCTGTCTGCTGCCCTGAAAAAGCACATCGTCTTCGCCCCGCACAATCTGGCGGTCGATGGAGAGTTCGGGGAAATGAACATGGTCCTGTGCCGCAACGTCATGATCTATTTCAAGCCTGCGCTCAAGGAGCGCTGCCTGCGCCTTTTCGACAGCAGCCTGCTGCCGGGTGGATTTCTCTGCCTTGGTCTCAAGGAAACTCTGGAGAAAAGGCAAGTGGGCGAGCACTACGCGGAACTGTCCCCCCCCCTGCGCATCTACAGAAAGCGTTATGGCTAGAAGCTTTCAGGCCGTGGTGATTGGTGTCTCCACCGGTGGGGTGTCCGCACTCGCAAAACTGCTCGGTCAATTGCCGGCGGAATTTCCGCTGCCCATCCTGATCGTTCAGCATATTGGCCCGAATGCGGGGAGTGGCCTGGTGAAACTGCTCGGCGAACGTTGTCTTTTGCGTGTCAAGGAAGCCGACGAACAGGACGAAATCCTTCCTGGTACGGTTTACCTGGCGCCGGCCAACTATCACCTGCTGGTTGAGCACGGGGGCTTTCTGGCGCTTTCCGCGGACCCTCATGTGAGTTTTGCCCGCCCTTCGGTAGATGTCCTGTTCGAATCGGCGGCAGAAGTCTTTGGGCCGGACTTGATCGGCGTTGTCCTGACCGGAGCCAACTTCGATGGCAGCCGGGGGTTAAGGACCATCAAGGAAAGAGGCGGTGTCGCCATTGTCCAGGATCCGGCTGACGCCGAAGCCCAGCAAATGCCCCAGGCCGCACTGGCGGCGACCGGGGTTGACTATGTCGTTGCCTTGAATGGCCTGGCAGCCCTGTTGCAGGAACTGGCGTCACAATGCGCCACGAGTCCGCGCCAGCGAGGAGGGCGAGATGACTGATGACGGGGTGGCACTGCTGCTGGTCGACGATCGCCCGGAAAACCTGGTGGCGCTGGAGGCAGTCCTGGCCAATCAGGGGCTCAATCTGGTCAAGGCCGGGTCGGGCAACGATGCGCTGCGCCATACCCTGAAGCAGGATTTTGCGCTGGTGCTGCTGGATGTGCAGATGCCCGGCATGGATGGCTTCGAAACAGCCGAATTGATGCGGTCCAACCCCAAGACACGGCACCTCCCCATCATCTTCGTCACCGCCGGGATGAAGGATATCCGGCTTCAATTCAAGGGCTATGAACTGGGGGCGGTCGATTACCTGATCAAACCCTTTGAACCCCACATCCTCAAGAGCAAGGTAAAAGTCTTCTGCGAACTGTACCGCCAGCGCCGCCAGCTCGAATCCAATCAAGCACAGCTGGAAACGAAAATCAGGGAGAGGGTATCCGAACTCAGGGAAAGCGAGGAACGCTTCCGCACGCTGGTCACCCATGCGCCCGTAGGCATCTACCAGATAGACACCGCGGGCAAATGTCTTTTTGTGAACCCTCGCTGGTGCGAAATCTCCGGTCTTTCCGCCGCCGAAGCCGCTGGTGAGGGGTGGACCCGGACGATCCATCCGGACGACCGGGATGCCGTCGCATCCATCTGGCGCAAGCCGCTGTCGCCTGACAGTGACTGTTCGATGGACTTTCGCTTCCTGCGTCCCGACGGCAAGCTCAGCTGGGTGAACGGCAATGCCGTCGCCTTGCGCAACCCGCAGGGAGAGATCACCGGATATCTGGGCAACAATCTTGAAATCACCGGGCGCAAGCGCGGCGAGGAGCGGCAGCGCACGCGCAGTGAGGTCACTGGCCAGCTTGCCGGGGATGCCACTTTACCGGAGATACTGCGTCTGATCGCCGAGGGTGCCGAGCGCCAGACCCGCGGTATGTCCTGCTCCATCCTGGTGCTGGATGAGGCCGGCCAGCAATTGATTTATGGCGCGGCCCCGCAGCAGTCGAATCGCGTCTTCGGCGATGGTGGTTGCGCCGCCTGCGCGACGGCGGCGAGTCGCGGCCAGCGCCTGGTTATCGACGACATCGATGCCCATCCTTCCTGCGCTGTTTGTCGGCCACCGTCATTAGCGGGCAAGCAGGTATCGTGCTGGTCGGAACCGATCCTTGCCATGAACGGCACGGTGCTCGGCGTTTTCGCCTTTTACTGGGAACTCCCGGCCACCCCTGACGTCAGCGATATCGAGTTGATGCGCGAGGTCGCCCAACTGGCCGGACTTGCCATAGAGCGCAAGCGCACCGAAAACGAACTACAGATCGCTGCCTCGGTGCACCAGGCCATCGGCGAAGCGATCACGGTAGCGGATGCCGATAACCGCATTATCGCCATCAATCCGGCCTTCACGCACGTAACCGGCTACGCCGCGCACGAAGCCATCGGCCAGGACACGCGGCTGCTGAAAAGCGGACGGCATGAACTGCCTTTTTATCAGGAGATGTGGCACGCCCTGGAAACGACCGGCTGCTGGCAGGGTGAGATATGGAATCGGCGCAAAAACGGCGAGGAATATCCAGAACAGCTGGCGATCAATACCATCTACGACGGCAATGGCAAAGTGCTGCGGCGCATCGCCATGTTTTGCGACATCACAGAAAAAAAACGCACAGAGGAAACCATCTGGCGGCAGGCCAACTACGATTCCCTCACCGAATTGCCCAACCGCCGCCTGTTCCTGGACCGCCTGCAGCAGGAAATCAGAAAGGCGCAGCGCGCGAAACTGCATGTCGCGTTGTTGTTCGTCGACCTCGACCGCTTCAAGGAAGTGAACGATGCCCTCGGCCACCATACCGGCGATCTTTTGCTGATCGAGGCGGCGCACCGTGTCCGCGACTGCGTGCGCACCACCGATACCGTGGCGCGTCTTGGTGGTGACGAATTTACGGTCATCATGTCCGACCTCGCCGACACCGACCGTGTCAGCAAGGTCGCCCAGGAAATTCTCCTGGCATTGGCGGAGCCCTTTGTGCTCGACACGGAGTCGGTCTTCGTTACCGCCAGCCTCGGCATCACGATTTTTCCGGGCGACGCCGATAACGTCGAATCCCTGCTGAAAAATGCCGACCAGGCCATGTATGCGGCCAAGGCGCAGGGCCGCAACCGCTTCAGTTATTTCACGACATCAATGCAGGTGGCCGCACAAACACGGCTATTGTTCAGCAACGATTTGCGCAATGCCATCGCCACCGATCAACTCGAAGTGTATTTGCAGCCGATCGTGGAGCTGGCCACGGGGCGCATTTTCAAGGCTGAGGCGCTGCTGCGCTGGCACCATCCCACGCACGGCATGGTCAGTCCGGCGCACTTCATTCCGATCGCCGAAGAAATCGGCCTCATCAACGAGATCGGCGACTGGGTGTTCAAGGAAGCGGCACGCACGGCCAAACGCTGGTACGACGCGGGGTTGCTGAAGGCAACCGATGACGCGCTTATCCAGATCAGCGTCAACAAGTCGCCGCGCCAGTTTTTTTCGGGTAATACGCAAGAAACCTGGATTGATTACCTGATAGAGATCGGCCTGCCGGCCAAGTGCATCGCCATCGAGATCACCGAAGGTGTGTTGCTCGACGACCGGCCGGAAATCGCGGATAAATTGATGAAATTCCGCGATGCCGGTTTCCGGATTTCTCTCGACGATTTCGGCACCGGCTACTCGGCAATGTCTTACCTGAAAAAATTCCCCCTCGACTTCCTCAAGATCGATCAAACCTTCGTGCGCGACATGGCTGCCGATCGTGGCGACCAGGCCATTGTCGAAGCCATCATCGTCATGGCCCACAAGCTCGGTCTCAAGGTGATCGCCGAAGGCGTCGAAACGTCGGAGCAATGCGAGATGCTGAAAGCAGCAGGCTGCGATTACGGCCAAGGCTATCTGTTCGCCAGACCGATGCCGGCAGCCGAAATGATATTGATACCCTGAGTGCAACGCGTCAACCGCCACCTCGACGCGCGGGGAGAACGGAAAGGGCGGGCCTACCCCCGCTGGCGGCGCGCCTCGAACAGGCAGATCCCCGCAGCCACCGACACATTGAGGCTTGCGACCGAGCCGTACATCGGGATCTTCGCCAGTTCGTCGCAGGTGTCCTTCGTCAGGCGTCGCAGGCCTTCGCCCTCGGCGCCCAGCACCCAGGCGGTTGCACCCTTCTGTTCGATGGCATACAGGTCGCGCGTCGCCTCACCGGCGGCGCCGATGGTCCAGATGCCGCGTTCCTTGATCTCGCGCAGCGAACGGGCGAGATTGGTCACGACGATGTAGGGCACGGTGTCGGCGGCGCCACTGGCGACCTTGATGGCCGTGGCATTCAGGCCGCAGGCACGATCCTTGGGCGCCACCACGGCATGCGCGCCGGCGGCGTCGGCCACGCGCAGGCAGGCGCCCAGGTTGTGCGGGTCGGTGACGCCGTCGAGCACCAGCAGCAGGGCCGGCTCGGCAAGACTGTCCAGCACGTCGTCGAGCGTCACATAGCGCTGCCGGGTGGCCACGCTGGCCACCACGCCCTGATGGCTCTCGCCCTTCGCCATGCCATCGAGACGCGCCGTATCGACACTGACGATGCGGATGCCGCGCTCGCCGGCCAGCTTGACGAGGTCTTTGGCGCGAGCGTCCTGCCGTCCTGCTGCGAGATAGATTTCGCGCACGCCGGCGGCGTCCTGGCGCAGCTTGGCGACGACGGCGTGGAAGCCGTGGATCAGTCGGGTTTCTTCGCTCATGAATTGATGATGCGGTACTGCGCGGTCATGCGATGTGTTTCGCCCGGCGCGAGGTCGATCACGTCGTCGGCGGCATTCGCGGTCTCGACGCAGACCATCCGCTGTTCACCCTGCCGGCCGAAATCGCCCATCTGCGCCGCCTTTGCCGCGCCCGGGTTCCACACCACGGTGGAGCGGCTGCCGGTGCTGGTGATGAGGATGGTGCGCTTCAATACCGGATCGATGATCCCGCAGCAGCCCGCCGTACCGAGATAGACACGGTCTGTTTCGCCGGTGAAGGTCACCGCACCCTTTTGCTTCTTGCGCTTGCCGCCGGCCAGCTTGTCGATGTAGGTGCAGCCGGCGAGTCCGGCGATGCTGGTCTGGCCGATGTCGCCGACCGTGAAATAAGTGTGCAGCGCCTGACCGAGCTGGAAGGGTACGCTGCCGGAGTTCCGGGTAACGAGTGCGACGACGAGTTCCTGGCCGACGGTGACGTTGTAGCGCACGATCGAGGCATGCGGCCACTGCGCGAGCGCCGCGTCGCTCATCTCCGGCTTGAATTCGAGGCGCACGCGACCGTCGGGCAGCCGCCGCGCATCGAGCAATGTCCAGGGAATGGTGCGGGCGAAACCGTGACCGGGATAGCCTGCTTCCGTTGCATGTTGGCCGAACCACGGCCAGCACAGTGGCACGCCACCGCGGATCGATTTGCCCGGGGAAAATTTGGCCTGGGACGACAGCCAGATCACCGGCTTCTGACCCTGCGGTTGCCAGCTCGTCACATGCGCGCCCTGCAAGGCGACGGTGCACTTCGAGAAAGGTGTCGCGACCTGAACGGCAACAAAGCCAGGCGCAATTTCAGTGAAGGATAGAAAATCGGCGCTGGCGAAGCGGCGCTTGAGTTCGTCGATAGTCGTCATGTTGGGGGCTCCTTGGTGGTTAATTCTTCCAGACTTTCCGCCGCGATCTCCCTGACCTCGGCAGCCGGATCGTCCAGGCGTACTTCCAGATAACGCGCGGCAGCCGGCGTCCCGCTCAGCCCGAGGAAGTAACAGGCTTCGGCGCGCACGCGGGCGTCGCCGTGCATGCTCAGCATGCCGAGCGCCGGCACCAGCGCCTGCAGCGCGGGCGTAGCCGCCTGGCGTTCGAATACCGCGCTGGCGCCGATGCGCACGTTGATGCTGGCATCGGGATTGGCGACGACCGGCAGCAGGTCGGCGAGCGCCGCCGGCACGCGACTGACCACCTCGATCACCTGCTTGAGCTGGCCCTCCATGAGCCAGATATGGAACTGCTCGGCGCGGTCGCGCATGCCGAGCCGCAAGGCCTCGCGCGTCGCCGGCGAGGCCCGGGCATATTCAAATTTCATCATTCTTCGGCGAGGCGGAAATCGATCTTGTTCTGCTCGAGGTCGACGCGCACCAGTTGCACGCTGACGCGGTCGGACAGGCGGTAGCGCTTGCCGCTACGTTCGCCGACCATGGCATGCGCCTTGTCGTCGAAGTGGAAGTAGTCGCGACCGAGATCCGATACGTGCACCAGACCTTCGACGAACACTTTGTCGAGCGCGACGAAAATGCCGAAAGGCACCACCGAAGAAATGCTGCCGGTGAAAATCTCGCCGACGCGATCCTGCATGTACCAGCACTTGAGCCAGGCCTCGACATCGCGGGTTGCCTCGTCGGCGCGGCGTTCGGTCGCCGAGCAGGCCAGGCCGACCTGTTCCCAGTTCAGCGTGTCATAACGCCGTCCCGCCAGCGCCGACTTTATGGCGCGGTGGATCAGCAGGTCAGGGTAGCGCCGGATCGGCGAGGTGAAGTGCGTGTAGCTTTCATAGGCCAGCCCGAAATGCCCGACATTGTCGGGGCTGTAGATCGCCTGGCGCAGCGAGCGCAGCATCACCATCTGCAGCAACTGCTTGTCCGGCCGGTCCTTGATCTTGTCGATCAACTGGGCATAGTCCTTGGCGTGGGGTTCGTCGCCACCGCCGAGTTGCTGGCCGAAGGTGGCGAGGAAGTCGCGCAGCTTGGTCAGCCGCTCCGCCGTCGGCCCTTCGTGGACGCGATAGAGCGCCGGATGTTCGCGTTCCTTGAGAAAGTCCGAGGCGCAGACGTTGGCGGCCAGCATGCACTCTTCGATGATGCGATGCGCGTCGTTGCGCTCGTAGGGTTCGATGCTGGAAATCTTGCCCTGGTCGTCGAACACCATGCGCGTTTCGACGGTCTCGAAATCGATGGCGCCACGCTTTTCCCGCGCCTTGGCGAGCACGCGGTAGAGCGCATCGAGGTTTTCCAGATACGGCAGCAAGCCGCCGATCTTTTGCAGCGCTGCCGTGTCCTTGTCGTAAAGCGCCGCGGCGACTTCGGTGTAGGTCAGCCGCGCATGTGACCATATGACCGCCGAATAGAAGCGAAACTGCTTGATCGCGCCGGTCGCGGCAATGTCCATGTCGCAGACCATGCACAGGCGCTCGACCTGCGGGTTCAGCGAACACAGTCCGTTCGAGAGCTTTTCCGGCAGCATCGGAATCACGCGGCGCGGGAAATACACCGAGTTGCCACGCAGTCGCCCATCGGTGTCGAGTGCGCTGCCATCCGTCACGTAATGCGAGACATCGGCAATCGCCACCACCAGCCGGTAACCCTTGCCTTGCCGCTCGCAGAACACGGCGTCGTCGAAGTCCTTGGCCGTTTCGCTGTCGATGGTGACAAGCGGCAGTTCGGTCAGGTTCTCGCGGCCCTTCCAGTCCGTCTTGCGCACGACATCGGGCAGCTTCTTCGTTTCCGCCTGGGTCTCTTTCGAGAAGTCGAAAGGCAGCTCATGCTTGCGCAGCGCAATCTCGATTTCCAGGCCGGGATCGGCGTAAGTGCCAAGGATCTCGATGACCCGCCCGATCGGTTGCGATTGCTTCGACGGTTGTTCGATGATCTCGATCATCACCACCTGGCCGGCTTTCGCGCGCAAGGCTTTGCGATCGCCCTTTTCCGGCGGGGCGATCAGGATGTCCTGGCTGATGCGCTTGTTTTCGGCGACGACGTAATAGACGCCATGCTCCTCGAAGACGCGACCGACGACCTGCCGGTTGGCGCGTTCGGTCACCTCGACAATCTTGCCCTCGGGCCGCCCCTTGCGATCCATGCCCGCCACACGGGCAATCGCATGGTCGCCGTGCAGCACCTTGGCCATTTCCTTTTCGGACAGGAACAGGTCGGCACCCCCATGTTCACCTGGCTCGCGCACGAGGAAGCCGAAGCCGTCCGGATGCCCCTGCACCCGGCCACGCACCAGGTCGGCCTTGTCGGGAATCAGCCAGTCGTTGCGCCGGTTCTGCAGCAACTGGGCCTCGCGCGCCATCGCGCCGAGGCGGCGGCTGAACGGTTCGTGCTCGGAATCGGCAATGTCGAGCAATTGGCACAGGCGTTCGAATGCAACCGGCACGCCCTGCTCGGTCAGAACCTGCAGGATATATTCACGGCTTGGCAGCGGATGGTCGTAATTCGCGCGCTCGCGCTCGATCATCGGATCGGCGGCGCGGATCTTCGAGAGCTTGTGGCCCTTGGGTGATGCTTTGGCTTTGGTATTGTTTGACAATCGTTCGGTTTCCATTAAAATGCGCGCCTCTTACGCCTGCCCAGGTGGCGGAATTGGTAGACGCACTAGTTTCAGGTACTAGCGGGTAACACCGTGGAGGTTCGAGTCCTCTCCTGGGCACCATCCTTGTGAAGCGTTAATGACGCGGGTTGGTTTGTGGCATGTCCGTACCCGGTTTATAGCCATTTTGCGTACGGATGGGAAGTCGCCATGCCAAGAAGCAAGATTCTACTCCCCGTATTCTCTTTATCGTAATGGCCTCCCGCCTGGCGGGCAGTCAATTCGCGCACGCAGGCCATGACTGGCGCCGCCATGAATTTTATTGTGATGGGCGTAAGATAAGCTGTCAGTTGATTGGTCGGCAAGCATGGAACGTGATTGCGGCGACCCTGTCCGGCCGAACGCCACGAAAGTCGGCGCTGGCGCGACGGCGTTGTCAGCAATTCATCGAGAAGGAGGCATGACATGGGTGAAATGATCGAGTTTGCGCGTCCCGACGGCAGTGGCTGCACGGGGTACCTTGCGCCGGCCGGGGCCGGCAAGCCTGCCGTCATCATCATTCAGGAATGGTGGGGGCTCAATCCCCAGATCTGCGGCGTCGCCGACCGCTTTGCCGAGGCCGGGTTCACTGCCCTGGCACCCGACCTCTACCATGGCCGGGTGACCCAGGACCCCGATGAGGCGAGCCACCTGATGAACGGCCTCGATTTTCCCGGCGCGACGCATCAGGACCTGCGCGGTGCGGTATTGCACTTGCGCCAACAGGCCGGCAAGGTCGGCGTGATGGGATTCTGCATGGGCGGGGCGCTGACCATTGCGGCCGCTGTGCACATTCCCGAAGTCACCTCGGCTGTCTGCCTGTACGGCATTCCCCCGCAGGATTTTGCCGATCCGGCGCAGATCCGCATCCCGTTCATGGGCCATTTCGCCAATCTGGATGACTGGTGCACCCCGCAGGCAGTCGATCAGCTCGAACAGGCCATGCGCGCGGCCGGGCAGAAACCCGAGATATATCGTTACGCCGCCGCGCACGCCTTCTGCAACGAGCAGCGACCGGAAGTATATGATCCGGACTGCGCCAAGCTGGCCATGCAAAGAACGCTCGATTTCTTCGGTCGCACGCTGGCCTGATTGAATCGTCGATACTTGGCCGTCACCACACAGTAATGAAGATCCAAAAACCATCGCAAAATCCCGGCATGCTGGAAAAGGTCCTGACCGTGCTGGTCGGCAGCTTGGTGCTGGTTGCCGCCTTCATGTTTTCCTTGGTGATCCTCGCCGTTGCCGTTGTCCTGGGATTGATGATCTGGGGCTATTTCTGGTGGAAAACCCGGGAAATTCGCCAGATCATGCGCGAACAACGCGAACAGCAACAATCCCAACCGCGCCAACAACCAGCGCCGGGCGGCCATGTGATCGAGGGCGAGGCGATTGTGGTCGAAGAAAACCACGAGCAGACGCAAGCCACCAAACCACAGAGCCGACCCAGCCCGCCAGAATAATATCAAGGCGAACAAGCGTACCTCAGCTGGGGGAGTACCACTGCAGCCTTGCCGCCGGGCCGCCCCAAGGCAAGGCGACACGCGGCGCTAGCCGCAATCCGCACCACTACCTGAACAGCGTCCCCCGTGATAAACGAGCGCAGCGAGCAACAGTCACCTCCCCCGCGAGGGGGAGGCAGGGAGGGGGCGGGCTAACAGTGTTCCCGCCCGATATTGCCCGCCCAAGCCAACGCCTGGGTGAGGCAGATGTTCACCATCATGTGGTCGGCGCCCGGCAGTTCGCTGGTGAGCAGATGGCAGATTTCGCCATCGTCCGCTTCCAGTGCTTCGGCCAGATGCAGCATGATGCCGAGCCGGCCGCTTCTTTGTTCAAGGGCCTCGTTCATGTCACCGCTTAACTGGATGCCCTTGAGAATTTCTTCGAGTGGCACGCCCATCAGCACGGGTATCAGCGACATGATGCCGGTCATGAAGGCGCGGTCTTCCAATTCACTTGCTCCAGGCTGAAGTTTTCCTGCCAGCAGTTCGAGAAAACGGCCGCGGGTAGCTGCCAACTGGAGCAGCGGGCTGGCGACCTGACTGTCGCCCGCCGGATTGGTGAAGAGCAAGAGTTGTAGCCAACGCTGCAACTGGCGGCGCCCCAGCACGGTAATGGCCTGTTTCAGGCTGGTGACCCTGCCCCGTACCCCGGTTGCGACTGAATTGGTCAGACGCAGCAGATTCACCGCCAGCCCGGGTTCCTGTTTGAAGATGCCTTCGAGCATCGGTGTTTCGGCGTCTTCCAGCACCAGCCCGAGGAGGCGCATCAGCGCCAGTTGCGACTGGCATAGTCTTTTCCCGACCATGATGTCGGGTTTGGCGAAGTAATAGCCCTGGAACAGGTGATAACCGAGTTGATGGCAGTGTTCCGCCTGCTCGCGGCTCTCGACCTTTTCGGCCAGCAGGGTGAGCGGCCAGCGTTGCAGTGCGTTGGTGACCGTGCCCAGTTGTTCCCGATCCAACTGCAGCAGATCGACCTTGACGATGTCGATGAGTCCGAGAATCGGCTGCCACTTGCTTTCATCCGCGACGAAATCGTCGACCGCTAGCGCGAAGCCGCGCGCCTTGAGATCGGTGCAGCGCTCGACAATCTGTGGGGTGAGCTCGACGGTTTCCAGTATTTCCAGCACGATCTTGTCGGTCGGCAGGATTTCGAGCATGTCGGACTGCAGCAGGCTCGCGTCGCAGTTGATGAAACCCTTGTTGGGGCCGAGCGCCTGCTCGATGCCGAGTTCGGCAAAGGCATGATGGATGACACTGGCCGTCGCGCTCAGGTTGTCATGGATGTTGGCGAAGTTGTCTTTGCTGCCGCTTCTGAACAGCAGTTCATAGGCGAACAATTGTTGCGAGCGGTCGAGGATCGGCTGGCGGCCGATGAAGATCTCTTCAGTGGCCATGACTGTAACTCACATCCAGCCCGGGCCAGACGGCTTCCAGTGCCGCCTTGAATTCGGCTTGAATGCGGGCGAGCGCTGCTTCATTGTCGGCTTCGAAGCGCAGCACGATCACCGGCGTGGTATTCGAGGCGCGTGCCAGGCCAAAACCATCGGCATATTCGGCGCGTACCCCGTCGATGGTGATGAGTTCGCGGGCAGTGGGAAACTTGCCGGCTGTTTGCAGCTTGGCGACGAGCGCATGCGGTTCGCCCTCCTGCATCTTGAGGTTGAGTTCGGGCGTGGCGAGCGCATTGGGCAGGTTCTGCAGCGGCCAGGCGGCATCCGGCCAGCGCGAAACGATCTCCAGCAGGCGCGCGCCGGCATACAGGCCGTCGTCGAAGCCATACCAGCGTTCCTTGAAAAACATGTGACCGCTCATTTCGCCGGCGAGCGCCGCGCCGGTTTCCTTCAGCTTGGTCTTGATCAGGGCGTGCCCGGTATTCCACATCAGCGGCCGGCCGCCCTGATACCTGATCGACTCGGCCACCCAGCGCGAGCACTTCACGTCATAGATGATCTGCGCGCCGGGATTGCGGCTCAGCACGTCGGCGGCGAACAACATCAGTTGCCGGTCGGGGTAGATGATTTCGCCATCCTTGGTGACGACCCCAAGCCGGTCGCCGTCGCCGTCGAAGGCCAGGCCCAGTTCGGCGTCGGTCTCGCGCAGGACGCGGCGCACATCGGCCAGGTTTTCGGGCTTGGATGGGTCGGGATGATGATTGGGGAAAGTGCCATCGACCGCGCAGAACAGCTCGATGACCTCGCAGCCCATGCGGCGGAACAGTTCCGGCGCGAAAGCGCCGGCCACGCCATTGCCGCAATCGACGACCAGCTTCATCGGCCGGGCGAGTTTGACATCGCCGACGATGCGCTCGAGATAAGCCTGGCGCACGTCGGCCGTGGTGATCTTGCCGCGACCACCTTTGGGAAAGTCGGCGCTGGTGATACGGCGATAAAGGTCCTGGATCATCGCGCCATACAGCGTCTGGCCGCCGAGCACCATTTTGAAGCCGTTGTAGTCGGGCGGGTTGTGGCTGCCGGTGACGGCGACGCAGCTTTGCGTACCCAATTCGTGGGCGGCGAAATAGATGACCGGCGTGGGCGCCAAGCCTATGTCGATGACATCGACGCCGGCGGCGCGGATGCCCTCGCCGAGAGCCTTGGCGAGCGCCGGGCCGGACAGGCGGCCATCACGGCCGATGACGATGGAGGCGATATTCTTCTGGCGGGCGGCGCTGCCGAGGGCGCGGCCGATGGCTGCGGCGGTTGCGGTGGTCAGTGATTTATCGACGATGCCCCGAATGTCGTAGGCCTTGAAGATTTCCGGGGCAATGGCAGTCATCGCGCGTTCCTGGCAGGTAGGTAACTATTGGTCGCCCATCTTACTGCGGTTCCCTTGCCGACGGCATGCTCGCGTGGGTGTCGAAGTGCGCCAGCAGCCGCTGCGGCAGCCAGTCGAGCACGCCGGGAAAGCGGTCGGTGACGAAGCCGACATGGCCACCTTCTTCGGGCAGCTCCAGCGTGACCGCCGCTGCGGTCTGCGCCGGTCCGGGCAGGGCGCTGGCGGGCAGAAACGGGTCATTCTTCGCGTTGAGCACCAGCGTCGGCACGCGAATGCCGCCGAGAAACTGCCGCGCAGAAACGCGCGCGTAATAGTCCGCCGCGCTGGCAAAACCATGCAGCGGCGCGGTGACCACATCATCGAAGGCCTGCATCGAGTCGGCGCCACGTACCCGCGCGCCATCGTAAAGCCCGGGAAAGCGGGCCAGCTTGGCAAGCGCCGCTGGAATCAGCGTGCCCAGAAAATGCCGCGTGTAGATGCGGTTGAAGCCATGCTGCAACACCTCATTGGCGGCAGCCAGGTCGTGTGGGGCGGATACCGCGGCAGCGGCGGCGACGAATCCTGCAGCGGTACCCTGTTCGCCCAGCCACTTGAGCAAAACGTTAGCGCCGAGCGAAACGCCGGCGACGTACATGGGTGCCTGCGGTCGTTCGCCGTGCAGGCGGCGCAGCACCCAGTCGATCTCGGCGGAATCGCCCGAGTGGTAGGCACGCGGCAGGCGGTTCGGCGCGCCCGAGCAGCCGCGAAAATGCACCACCGCGCCGTGCCAGCCACGACTGGCGACGGCACGCATCATGGAGCGGGCGTAATGGCTGCGCGAACTGCCTTCGAGGCCGTGAAACAGGATCAGTTGCGGGGTGGCAGAGGATGCACCCGTCGGCGCATCGATCCGGTCGATGTCGATGAAGTCGCCATCCGGGGTGTCGTGACGTTCCCGCCGGTAGTCCGGCAGCGATCCCTTGCGCAGGAGTGGCCATACGGTTTGCGCATGGCAGCCGGCAAGCCAGCCCGGGGCGCGGTAAGGGGGAGTCGTCTGGTGCCCCCTCAATGCAGGATATGCGGTGCGTCGCCGATGCTCGATGGCGGCACGGGCGAAGCATGATGCACGATCATGCGCCAGCCGAAGGCGCCACGCGTGTAAACGTTGGTGGCGACCACCGGTGCGGCGAGTTGTTTTTCGCCGACCACCCCGAGCTGCTCGACCAGGCTATGCACAGCCGCGAACGGCCCATGCACGGTCGACAAAGCCAGCAGCTGTACTTTAAGGCGCGTTCCGCCTTCGAAAATATGACGCCAGCCTTCACGGACCAGGGAATAGCCGGTCAGGCGCGGTCCGCCCGGATGGACGCAAACGATCTCGTCGTCTTCAGACCAGACCGCCATCATGGTGTCGAGATCGCCGCGCTCCAGCGCTTCGTAGAAGGCAAATTCGACTTCCTGCGGTGAGGTAAAGATAGGTTTCTTTGACATTTCATTTATTTACGGCAGCAAGCACATGGTCGGGCGTCAGGTTTTCGAGGCAGTTCAAATGTCCGAGCGGACATTCACGCTTGAAGCAGGGGCTGCAGTCGAGTCCGAGCGAGAGGATTGTCGCACGCGCCGACAGGGGCGGCGTGTAGCCAGGGCTGGACGAGCCGTAGAGCGCCACGAGTGGCCGGTCGAGCGCGGCGGCGACGTGCATCAGTCCGGAATCATTGCTGACAACGCAACGCGCGCTGGCGATCAGGTCGATGGCCTGTTCGAGATTGGTGCGCCCGCAGAGATTGACGGCCGCGCCAGCGGCAAGGCTGGCGATTTCCGCGCCGATCAGCGCATCCTTTGCCGAGCCGATGATCCATACCGCCGTACCGCCGGCGCCGACTTTTTGCGCCAGTGCGGCAAAGTGCCTGGTCGGCCAGCGCTTGGCCGGGCCATATTCGGCGCCGGGGCAAAGGATCAGTGGCGCGACATCCAGCGGCAAGTCCAGCGCCATGCGGGCGGCACGTTGCTGTGCGGCGGTCGAGGTCAGGCGCGGCTCGGGCGTGACGTCCGTGGCGGGTCCGGCCAGCGCGGCATAGCGATCGACCAGACGTGGCAGTCCGGCTTTGTCGAGCGTGCGACGATCATTCAGCAGAATGAAGCGCGCTTCACCGGTATAGCCGGTGCGCCGCGGGATGGCCGCAAAAAATGGCACGAGCGCCGATTTCCATGAGTTGGGCAGCACGTAGGCTTGGGAATAATCGGTGTTCCCGAGACGGCGACCCAGGGCGCGCCGGCCGGCCCAGTCGAAAACGCCATGGGCGAAAGGGTTTTCGATGACGGCAGCCACTTCCGGCATGCGCGCCAGCAGCGGCGCACTCCACGCTGGCGTCAGCACATGAATCGTGGTGTCAGGCCGTTGCGCATGCAACCGCATCAACAGCGGTTGCATCATGATCGTGTCGCCGATCCAGGACGGCGACACAATTAGAATCCTCCCCGCGAAAGCCGCTTGGCGGCTTTCTTCCCCCAGGGGATCAAGAAACACTTGGGGCGGCCCGGCGTGTTTCTTGAGGATCTTGTTAATGATGCCCCTTGGGCTTCTCGCCGGTGAAGCGGTATTTGGTGCCGCAGTAGGGGCAGGCGACCGCGTCGTGCTTCAGCACGTCGAGAAAGACGCGCGGATGGCGTGCCCACAAGGGGCTGCCGGGACGCGGACAGGCGAGGGGCAGGTCGTGCGCCGTGACGTCGACTTCGCGGGCGGTGTCGGTGGTCGGGGTGTTGGTTGTGCTCATGGCGATCCCAATCATTAAGCTACGGGTGTCAGCCAGCTGGCGCGGGCCGGCACCTTGCCGTTGACCACGTCGAAGAACAGGCTCTGGAGTTTTGTCGTAATCGGGCCGCGGTGGCCCACGCCGATGGTGCGGCCGTCGAGTTCGCGAATCGGCGTGACCTCGGCGGCAGTGCCGGTAAAGAAGGCTTCATCGGCAATGTAGATGTCGTCGCGCGTCAGGCGCTTCGAAACCACCTTGTAACCGAGTTCTTCGGCCAGCGCGATGATGGTGGCGCGCGTGATGCCGACCAGCGCCGAGGCGAGCTCGGGTTCGTAGATGACGCCGTCCTTGACGATAAACAGGTTCTCGCCGGCGCCTTCGGCAACAAAGCCATCGACGTCGAGCAGCAGGGCCTCGTCGTAGCCGTGCTCGGTGGCTTCCATGTTGGCGAGGATCGAGTTGGCGTAGGTGGCGGAAAACTTGGCGCGCGCCATGGTCACATTGACGTGATGGCGGGCATAACTGGAGGTCTTGACGCGGATACCCTTTTCCATGCCTTCCTCGCCGAGATAGGCGCCCCAGGGCCAGGCGGCGATGGCGACGTGGGTCTTGGCGCCCTTGGGCGAGACGCCCATCTTCTCGGAGCCGTAAAAGGCGATCGGGCGGATGTAGGCCGATTCGAGATTGTTGGCGCGCACGACTTCCTTCTGTGCCTCCATCAGCGTTTCCCGGTCAAAGGGCATCGGCATGCAGTAGATGTGCGCCGAATTGAACAGGCGGTCGGTGTGCTCTTTCAACTTGAAGATGGCCGTGCCGGAGACGGTCTTGTAGGCGCGCACGCCTTCGAATACCGCGAGGCCGTAGTGCAGCGAGTGGGTCAGCACGTGGGTGGTGGCTTCGCGCCAGGGCACGAGCTTGCCATCCTGCCAGATGAAGCCGTCACGATCGGACATGGACATCTTTTTTCTCCCAAGCGTTTTAATTGTGATCGAAGATTTTATCGGAATTGCGCCTACGCCGGGCCGCCCCAAGGAGGCGCAGCCAAAAAAACGGAGTGGGCGTAGCCCGCGAACCACGGTCACCCCCTTCCCCGGGAAGGGGGCTGGGGGGAAGGGGGTCATCGTGCCTACGCCGGGCCGCCCCAAGGAGGCGCAGCAAAAAAGTTGGAGCGGGCGCAGCCCGCGAACCACGGTCACTCCCTCTTCCCGAGGAAGGTGGCCGGGGGGATTGGGAGTTAAAATTACCCCCATGGAAATATGGAAACCCCATGTCACGGTGGCGGCGTTGATCGAACGCGACGGCTGCTTCCTGCTGGTCGAAGAAGAAACCGCCGAGGGGGTGCGCTTCAATCAGCCCGCCGGCCATCTGGAAAACGGCGAATCGCTTGTTGCTGCCTGCACACGCGAGGTGCTGGAAGAAACCGCTTACGAATTTGCGCCGACCGCCCTGGTGGGCGTTTACCAGTGGCCGCGCCCGCAGGGGGATTTGACCTACCTGCGCTTTGCCTTTACCGGAAAAGTCGGCGCTCACACTACGGCGCGCCGCCTCGACGAGGGCATCCTGCAGGCGGTATGGCTCACCCCTGCCGAAATCGAGGCCTGTCGCGAGCGACACCGCAGTCCGCTGGTGCTGCAGTGTGTGCAGGATTATCTGGCGGGCCGGCGCTATCCGGTCGATTTGATACGTCATTACGGGTGCTGATATGAAAAAGGTGATTGTCGGCATGTCCGGCGGGGTTGATTCCTCGGTGGCGGCGCTGTTGCTCAAGCGCCAGGGCTATGCGGTGACCGGCGTGTTCATGAAAAACTGGGAGGGCGATGACACGGACGATTACTGTTCGTCGCGCCAGGATCTGATCGATGCGGCTGCCGCAGCCGACGCCATCGGCATCGAGCTGGAGGCGGTCAATTTCGCCGCCGAATATCGCGACCGGGTGTTTGCCGATTTCCTGAGTGAATACCAGGCCGGTCGCACGCCGAATCCCGATGTGTTGTGCAATTCCGAGATCAAGTTCAAGGCTTTCCTCGACCACGCCATGCAGCTCGGCGCCGACATGATCGCCACGGGACACTACGCCCAGGTGCGCGAATTCCTCGGTGCCTATCAGCTGATGAAAGCCGAGGACGGCACGAAGGACCAGAGCTACTTCCTCTACCGCCTG
Source organism: Rhodocyclaceae bacterium (assembly GCA_030682175.1). Classification (GTDB taxonomy): domain Bacteria; phylum Pseudomonadota; class Gammaproteobacteria; order Burkholderiales; family Rhodocyclaceae; genus Sulfuricystis. The sequence continues at coordinate 101,169 of JAUXOM010000028.1, read as the reverse complement.
AATCAGGCGCAACTGGCGAAAACGCTATTCCCGGTAGGCCACCTCTACAAGCGCGAGGTGCGCCGGATTGCCGAGGAAGCCGGCCTGCCCAATTGCGCCAAGAAGGATTCGACCGGCATCTGCTTCATTGGCGAGCGGCCGTTTCGCGAGTTCCTGGCGCGCTATCTGCCGAAGCAGCCGGGAGAAATCCGCCGCCTCGATGACAATCGGGTGATTGGCCGACACGAAGGGTTGATGTATTACACCTTGGGTCAGCGCGAAGGATTGGGTATCGGCGGGGTGAAGGGCGCCCCCGAGGAGCCCTGGTTTGTCGCCGCCAAGGAAATGCAGCTCAATGTGCTGTACGTCGTGCAGGGGCATGACCATCCCGCCCTGCTGCGCGACCGGCTGACGGCCGGCCAGTTGTCGTGGGTTTCCGGCAAGCCGCCGCACACGCACTGGGTGTATGCGGCCAAAACCCGCTACCGCATGCCCGATGCCGCCTGCGATATCGAATCGCTGGCCGATGAACGCTGCGAGATTGCCTTTGCCACCCCGCAATGGGCGGTTACCCCCGGCCAGTCGGCCGTGCTCTACGAGTCGCAAGTCTGCCTGGGCGGCGGCGTGATTTTGTAGCTATTCCCCCGGCCCCTCCCGCAAGGGTTGAGGGGGGAAAGGCAGCAGCCTCGCCGCCGGGCCGCCCCAAGGCGAGGCGACACGCGGCGCCAGCCGCAATCCGCGCCAAAGCTTGAATGGGGGCGCCCCGTAACAAATGAGCGAAGCGAACAACAGTCGCCCCTCCCGCAAGGGGCGAGGGGAGAAAAGCAGCAGCCTCGCCGCCGGGCCGCCCCAAGGCGAGGCGACACGCGGCGCCAGCCGCAATCCGCGCCAAAGCTTGAATGGGGGCACCCCGTAACAAATGAGCGAAGCGAACAACAGTCACCCCTCCCGCGCGGGAGGGGCTGGGGGAGGGCGGGCCTTTACTAGTCGTGCGGAACCGTATCGATGAACGACTGCCGCAACATCAGCTTGTCGTACAGCCGCGCCAGGTTCGGGTGTTGTGCCTGCCAGTCGATATCGGGGAAGCGGAACAACAGATAGCCCAATGCGGTGCCCAGTGCAATGTCGGCAAGGGTGATGCTGTTGCCATAGCACCAGGGCTGCTCGCCCAGGTCGGCAGAACTGGCGGCGAGGCCGAGCACGATCTTGCCACGCTGGCGGTCGATCCATGACTGACTTTTCTGCGCGCCTTCGCGTTTGCCCTCGAGGAAGGCTGCGGCGGCGGCATCGCAGATGCCGTCGGCGAGTGCTTCCCAGCGCCTGACCTGAATCCGCTCGCGACCGGGGGCAGGAATCAAGCGGTTGTTGGGCGCCAGGTTGTCGAGATATTCGACGATCACGCGCGAATCGAACAGCGTGCTGTTATCGTCGAAAATCAGAACGGGGATTTTGCCGAGTGGGTTGTGCTGAGAAACACTACTGCCTTCCACCCATGGCGAGTTCAGTACGAATTCGCAGTCGATCTTCTTTTCCGCGAGGACGATGCGTGTCTTGCGAACGTATGGGCTGGTGAACGTGCCGAGCAGTTTCATGTAACGTTGCCGCTTAAGTAAGGAAAAATAATTCTAGCATCATCCATTTTGCCCCGACCTCTCCGGAACGGGTACTCAAAGTGGGCAATATCCTGCTGGGGAGTGTGGTCCTGATAGTTGAGCAGGTCTTTAGCTTCTTTTCAATAGCCGAAGGTTCTGGTGCCATTCGCATCTTCAATGGTCAGCGGGCCGAACAAAGTTACCGAATCGGCTTTGGTCCACAGGCCCACATGCCCCGTCACAGCCTTTTTTGCCGTGTATTCAAAATGATGCCGGTCACCGGCCTGACAGCGGACGGTATTGCCGTCTACGTCGACTTTCAGGCGATACCAGGTATGCGCGGTGACAACCATATCCATATATTTTCGCTGGATGCGCTTGTTGTTGACGAACTCGAACAGGATGGCATTGTCTTCAAGCGCGTTGATGCGGAAAACAAAATAATTCGCGGCGTTTTCGAGACCGAAAATGACGCCCCCCGCCCGATCAATGTTGCCACTCTCCGGCATCACGTCGACATGGATGCTGCCATTGCCCATCTCGCTGTTCTTGGCAATCGCCAACGGGAAATAAAAGTAAGCGCCGACCGTGTCAAGGAAGTCATGATAGGAAACTCCGAGGGTTTTACCGATGAGTCCCGTGATGGCCCCCGATACGGGCCCCTGCCACATCTTGCCATCCTGGAAAAGACAGGTCGTCTCATCGACCGCGCGCCGTTGCCAATGGCCAAGCTGGGTGAAGAATCCCTCCGGCTGGTTGGCGTCGAACGGCCGCAGAAAGTCGTAGTCGCCCTCGAAGAAGGATTCGGTGAGCGTGTCGACGGAGTCCTGGTCTGACAAAGTCATGTCCAGCAGGCGACTGGTGGCCAGCAGCCTGCCGAGCTGGTCCAGCCCCTCCCGCGTCGCCTCCAGGTCATGCCGGTTGAGCGAAGCCTCCAGCAAGTCGCCTTGCAGCTTGACCTGAAAACCGAGCCGCTCGAGTACCGTGCCGAGGAATCTGATGCGCAGTGACCGGCCAAAGTAATTGCCGGCGCCGCCGGCGAATTGCAGGGAAACGTAGTTGTGATTCGCTTCGCTGCCGCAGAGGGCATCAATCGTCGCAAAGTGGTAACCGAACTTGACGCTGAAATTCATGTAGTCCTTTGACAGCAGGACGTAGCTGTCGCCACCGGGCGCCGGCCCCAGTTCCGAGGTGGCCAGCGAGGCCATGATGGTCATGAACTTGCTGGCATCGAAGTTTATGGTGCCTGCCCAATTGATCCCCGGATGTGTGAACCCCTGCCAGAGGGCCTTCATCGGCAGCGAATCGATATCATCGGGCGTCGCTGTTTTGCTTGACGAGGCAGGGCCTTTCAATCCGCCGCCCAGATCGATTGCATGGATCACCAGCGGAATATGCGAAGTAATCTTTGTCGATGCGCCCGCCCCTTCCGCTGCCGATGAAATGCCGAACATTTCCCGCATGGAATGCTCATGGCAAAAGCGGATCACATCGTGAAATGACTTGCAGCCAGCAGCGGTAAAGGACGGGGCATCCGGATTGGTCAGGTTGAGCGGAGAAATATGGTCCAGCATGGCCCGCAATTTGCTATGTACCGGACTATTCACAATCAGTTTTTTCGTCGGCCGCATCCGCCCGCCGAGTTGTTCGACAACCCCGCGATACACGGCGACCGGCGCTTCTGCCGACACGGTGACAAACTCTCCATCCGCCAGTATTTTTGTGGCCTTCCCCGCATTCACGATGGCGGGTATGCCGAACTCGCGGGCCACCGAGGACAGATGGCTGGTGATGCTGCCCACATCGGTAATCAGACCGTTGATCCGCCCCATCACCGCCGCGTAGCCTGGCGAGGCAGTGCGGGTCACCAGGATGGCATGGTCAGGGATGGCGGTCAGCTGCCGCTCATCCTTCGCGAGGTAAACATTGCCGGAAGTGACGCCATGGGATGCCGCAATGCCCGCGGGCAGGATGTTCTCGAGGCCGGACAAATCTTCGCTCGGCAGTTCGCGTGCCTTCGCCGCCAGATGAAGCGGGCGCGTCTGGAGAAAGAAGAGGCGCTGGTCTGCGTCAATCGCCCATTCAATGTCCTGCGCTGTTTGATAATGGTCTTCGATCCGCACGCTGCTGGCGCACAGTTGGCGCAAGGTTTCATCCGTCAGTGAGGGGGAGGTTTGCTTTGCCAGGCTGGTTTCTTCAAGGAGGGTGCCGCCGTCGGAGAGGGATATCAACATTGCGGCTTTTTCGGCGATCTGCCGCTCGCTGATTTCCCCGCTGTTTTTCCGGACAACGAAGGAGTCCGCGGCCGCATCGCCGCCGACCAGTTGCTCGCCGAGGCCCCAAAGTGAACTGATCTTGACCTGCGTGGCGTCAAGCGTTGCCGGATCGACCGTGTACATGACGCCACTGGCCTGGGCGTCAACCATGACCAGACCGATGACGCACATCGGCGTGTCCTCATCTTCCAGGCCGAGTTGTTGCCGGTACGCGATGGCGCGCGGCGAGTATTTGCTCGCCATGACCTCCTTGAAAGCATCGAGCAAGCCATCACGCGTGACATTCAAGACGGTTGAATACTGTCCGGCAAAGCTCGCCTCGGTATCCTCGCGTACCGCGCTGCTTCTGACCGCTATCCTGATCCCCTTGCGCGTTTTTGCTTCAAGTGTTGCATAGGATTCGATGATTGTGGTGGCGATCGACCGCGGCACCGCCACGTCAAGCACCATCTGCCGGATTGCCGCACTGCCGGTTTCAAGTTCCGCAAGATCTTCCGGCGATATCCGGTCCAACCTCTCCCGAATCTGGTCGTGCAGGCCACTTTCTTCAAGAAAGCGCGCGGTTCCCTCGGCAGTAATGATGAATCCGTCCGGGACCGGAAGCTTCAGCACGTTCTTCATGACGGCAAGATTGACGGCTTTCGGCCCCGCCAGTCCATGCATGTCCGGGGTGACGCGTTCCAAAGGCAGAACCATGTCTCCCGACAGGCTGGCTGCGCGGGGTGTTAGCGCTGCGGCGATGTTGGCGTCGATGGCCCGGCAGACATCCGGCAAGCCTGGAAAACGGCCCGCTGACAGCGCATCAAGGGCCGTTGCCAGCCCCAGCACGTGCTCAAACAAGCTTGCGTAGTTCCGCTTCAGTATTGCCGCGTCAAAGGGATGTCCGCTGAAATAAAGCTGCTCCATTTCGGCCATCAGCAGCAGCGCGTCGTGGTTATGGTTGAGCAGTGTCCTGAAGTGCTGGTATTTGGCGCGGTGTTCTTCATCGGGGGTGGCGAGCAGAGAGCCGGCATTCTTCGCGGAGAAAATGTCGAAAATACTCATGGGATACTCTCCAGATACTGGCAAATCATGTCGCGCATGGCATTGCGCAAGTCACGCGTCCGGCCGAGGTCGCCCACGCCAAAGAAGGGACTGGTCACCGGATCGTCAAACGGCATGTGCTTGCGCACACCCTGTCCCGGAAACGCGGTGCAGAAGTCATCTGCCGTGGAACACAGGGAAATGATGATGTCAAAGTGGCAACCGAGAAACAGCTCGATATGTTTGGACTTCCGGCCACGCGCATCGATGCCGATTTCCTTCAATACCTGGACGACCGGCTTCCAGAGGGTCATGGGGAAGATGCCGCCCGAAAACGCCGCCCATTTATCGCCAAGCACATGATTGACAATTGCCTCGGCCATCTGCGACCGTACAGCATTGCCCGAGCAGAGAAACAACACGGTCTTGCGCCCCAGCGCCTCGGCAAGATGCCAGCGAATGATTTCACGATCGGGATTGTCGTGAATTTCTCCACAGGTCGGACAGGCCACGGCTTCCTTTGACGGGAAACAGGGGCAGACCGTGGCGCCATTGACCAGCAGTTGCAGGCACGGGCCAGTGGCCGCTTCGCTCACCTGGAGCGGCACGTTCGGGCTTATGCCCAGCGCCTGCATGGCCACTGCCACGGAGTCCTGCAGCTGCTCAGCCGCGGGGCAGTCCGGACGGGCAATCAACTGTATGTCCATTCGCTCACTATACCGAAGTATCAACTTGCGGTAGGTGCGCCGCAGGTGGCCTGATAAAATCGTCCATTCCCTTTTTCCCCACGGGCTTCCAGCCTGACGCAATTGCCATGAATTCATCCAGTCTGACCGCATTGACCGCGTTGTCTCCGCTCGACGGCCGTTATGCCGCCAAGGTCGAGCCGCTACGCGCACATTTTTCCGAATATGGCCTGATCAGAAACCGTATCCGCGTCGAGGTCGAGTGGCTGAAGGCGCTTGCCGCCGCGGTGGAAGTTATCGAGGTGCCGGCTTTTTCCGCGGAAACACTTGCGGAACTCGACCTGGTCGTTTCCGGTTTTTCCGTGACGGATGCCGCGGCCATCAAGCAGATCGAGGCAGTGACCAACCATGACGTCAAGGCCGTCGAGTACTGGTTGAAGGAGCGCTTCAAGAACAACGCCGAGGTGATGAAGGTTTCGGAGTTCATCCACTTTGGCTGCACCTCGGAAGATATTAACAACACCTCCCATGCCCTGATGCTCAATGATGCGCGGCAGCAGATCCTGCTGCCCGGACTGGATCGTGTCATCGAGCGTTTCCGCACCCTGGCCCACGATCTGGCCGAATTGCCGATGCTGGCGCGCACTCACGGCCAGCCGGCGACGCCGACCACGCTGGGCAAGGAGATGGCCAATGTCGCGGCACGGCTGATCCGCGCCCGCGCCCGCATTGCCGATGTCGGCATGCTGGCGAAGTTCAATGGCGCGGTCGGCAATTACAACGCCCATCTCGCGGCCTATCCGGAACTCGATTGGGAAGCCTTCGCCCGCCGCTTCATCGAATCACTGGGCGTGACGTTCAACCCCTACACCATCCAGATCGAGCCGCACGACGCCATGGCCGAACTGTTCGACGCCATGGCGCGCGCCAACACCATCCTCATCGACGCCGACCGCGACATCTGGCAATACATCTCAATGGGCTACTTCAAGCAGAAGACCAAGGCGGGCGAAATCGGCTCATCGACCATGCCGCACAAGGTCAATCCGATCGACTTCGAGAATTCCGAGGGGAACCTCGGCATGGCCAATGCGGTGTTGCGCCATCTCTCCGAAAAACTGCCGATCTCGCGCCTGCAGCGCGACCTGACCGACTCGACGGTGCTGCGCAACATGGGCGTGGCTTTCGGTTATGTGGTGTTGGCCTACGATTCGACGCTGCGCGGCCTCAACAAGCTCGAAGCCAACCCGCAGCGCCTGGCCGAGGATCTCGACAATTGCTGGGAGGTGCTCGCCGAGCCGGTCCAGACGGTAATGCGGCGTTACGGCATTGCCAATCCCTATGAGCAATTGAAGGAGCTGACACGCGGCAAGGGCATCGAGCCGGCGGCCCTGCGTGCCTTCATCGGTGGCCTGGCGATTCCCGCAGCCGACAAGGAGCGTCTGCTCGCGATGACCCCGGGCAGCTATATCGGCAAGGCCATCGAACTGGCAAAGGCAATCTGATGTCTTTCGCCGAGAACCTCAAGCAATTACCGAAGGTGTCGCACCTGGCGGCGCTGCAACTGATCGATCCTGACGGCAATGTTGTCGCCACCATCGAAAACAAGGCCGGCCAGACCGGCTCGCTGGCGGTTTACAACCACCTTGCACAACTGTTTGGCGCCATTACCGTCGAGGCAGCGAAAAAAGGCCTCGAACTCTATGCCGAGCACACCGCGGATGCCCTGGCCAATCCTGGCAAGCATCCCAACATCGACCGCTTGGTGACTTTGGTTACACAGAACGGCCAGTTGCGCGTCAAGCAGAATTTTGCTTCCGGTATCGAATAAACTTGACGCTGGCCGCGTATACAGAAAGGGCCGGTTTCGCCCAGTCTGCTTTATGCGTTTCCAAATCCCAAAGGAGAAAATCATGAAAAAAACATTCAAAAACCTCGTCGCCGGTAGTGTGCTGATTGCCGTTGCCGGTGCCACCTTTGCTCAATCCGTCGGCAAGATGGAAGATCAAATCCGCTGGCGCCAGTCGGCCTATCACACCATGGCCTGGAGCATGGCCCGCATCAAGGCCAACGTCGATGGCACGTTCAACAAGGACCAGGTCGCCGAGGCCGCCAACGTCATCCAGGCGATCGCCAATTCCAAGATGGGCGCGCTGTTCCAGCCGGGCTCCGACAAGGGCAAGGGCTGGAAGGAAACCCGCCTGAAGTCCGAGTTCTTCGGCAGCCCCGACCTTGGCCAGATCGCCGGCAATTTCAACGCAGCCGCCAACGAGATGGCCAAGGTTGCCGCCGGTGGCGACGCAGGCGCCGTCAAGGCACAGTTCGGCAAGCTCGGCGAGTCCTGCAAGGCTTGTCACGACAAGTTCAGAAAAGACGACTGAGCCTTATCCGCTCAAGCAAACGGCCACCAGTGGGTGGCCGTTGTTGTTTGTGCCGTCCCGCCAGCGCCGACTTTCAGAAAGCGGGCGCTTGCGTCGCAGGTGGCGGCGGCGGGGGCGGCTGCAATGCTCCGGAAGCGGTCCAGACCGCCAGCGCGGCAATCAGCAGGGAGACAAGGAAAGCGGCAAGCCCGCCGCCCTTGGCCGACCATTCCGGACGTCCTTCCGCCCAGCCGGTCAGCATTGGCTTGACGAGGTTCTGCTTCTTCACGCGGGCGTAGTAGGCGATCGCGCCGAGATGCAAGGCGACGAGCGCCATCAGCAGCTTTTCCAGCAGATGGTGGATGGCGGTGATCCGGGCGGACAGGTCGGCGTCTACACGGCTGGCAAGGTAGCCCGAGTAGGCGATATCGTCGTTGGCGAACAGGCCGGTCATGGCTTGGGCGAACAGCATGCCGAGCATGGCCAGCACCGAAAGGGCGCCGAGCGGATTGTGTCCCAGACCGCGCCAGTGGCCCAGCAGATAGGCGAGGATCGCTCTGGGGCCGCGCACGAAGACGGCGAAGCGCGCGTAGCTCGATCCGATTACGCCCCAGATCAGGCGAAAGACGAGCAGCCCGAAGATGGCCAGCCCCAGCCGGCCATGCCAGACCATCAGGTTGCCGCCGATATTTGCTGTCACGAAAGCGCCGACAACGCAGGCGACCAGCGACCAGTGGAACAGCCGGGTGGGGAGATCCCAGACGTAGGCCTTCATGGCGTCAGACGCAGGCGCCATCCTCGGTGACGCCTTCGGCTTTTTCTTTCTTCGGCTTGACGAAATGCTCGCGTGAAACGCCCATCCACATCAACAGCGGGCTGGCGACCAGCACCGATGAATAGATGCCGAACAGGATGCCGATGGTCAGTGCCACGGCGAAGTAGTACAACGCCGGACCGCCGAAGATCAGCATCGAGACCACCATCATCTGCGTGCTGCCATGGGTGATGATGGTGCGCGAGATGGTGCTGGTGATGGCGTGGTCGATGATCTCGGGCGTGGTCATGCCGCGCTGCTTCCTGAAGGTTTCGCGCACGCGGTCGAAGACGACGACGGATTCGTTCACCGAGTAGCCGAGCACGGCCAGCACCGCCGCCAGCACCGGCAACGAAAATTCCCACTGGAAGAAGGCGAAGAAGCCCAGGATAATGACAATGTCGTGAAGGTTGGCGATGATCGCCGAAATCGCAAAGCGCCATTCGAAGCGGAAGGCGAGGTAGGCGACGATGCCGATGATGACCAGCAGGAGCGCCAGCGCGCCGTCCTCGGCGAGCTCCTTGCCGACCTGTGGGCCGACGAATTCAACGCGCTTGATTTGTGGGTCACCGCCAGCGGCTTGCAGGCTGGCGCCGACTTTTTCGCTGATCCTGGAGGATTCGCCTTCCATGCCGGACTTGATCGGCACGCGGATCAATACGTCGCGCGAGGAGCCGAAGTTGATCACCTGCGTATCGGTAAACCCGTCCGTTTCAAGTTGCTTGCGGATCTTGTCGAGGTCGGCGGTCTGGCTGTAACCGGCCTCCATCACGGTGCCGCCGGTGAATTCGATGGACAGGTGCAGACCCTTGGTGGCGAGAAAGAACACCGCCAGGACGAAGGTGGTCAACGAAATGATGTTGAACACCAGCGCATGGCGCATGAAGGGAATGTCTTTTTTGATGCGGAAAAATTCCATGGCTCTATATTCCCCGTGGCTTAAACGTCAGGCTTCCAGATCTGGCCGATGCTGATGGCATCCAGTTTGCGCTGGTGGCCATAGATCAGGTTGATCCCCGCGCGCGACACGACCACGGCGCTGAAGATCGAGGTGAGAATGCCCAGACAAAGCACCACGGCAAAGCCGCGCACCGGACCGGAGCCGAAGATCAGCAGCGCGACGCCGGCAATCATCGTCGTGATGTTGGCGTCGAGAATGGTGCCCCAGGCGCGTTCATAACCGGCGGTGATGGCGGCCTGCGGGGTGACGCCGTTCCTGAGTTCCTCGCGGATGCGCTCGTTGATCAGCACGTTGGCGTCGATGGCCATGCCGAGCGTCAGCGCCACCGCGGCGATGCCGGGTAGCGTCAGCGTGGCCTGCAACAGTGACAGCAGTGCGACGAGGAACAGCAGGTTGGCCGTCAGCGCGATGATCGAGACCACGCCGAACAGCAGGTAATAGGCGATCATGAAAACGGCGATGGCCGCGAAGCCCCACAGTGTGGAATCGATGCCCTTGGCGATGTTGTCGGCGCCCAGGCTGGGGCCGATGGTGCGTTCCTCGATGATGTCCATCGGCGCGGCGAGCGAACCGGCGCGCAGCAGCAGGGCGACGTCGTTGGCTTCGGTCGTCGTCATGCGGCCGGAAATCTGCACGCGGCCACCGCCGATTTCAGAGCGGATCACCGGGGCCGTCACCACTTCACCCTTGCCTTTTTCAATCAGCAGGATGGCCATGCGCTTGTTGACGTTGTCGCGCGTCACGTCCCTGAAGATGCGCGCACCGGCCGAATCGAGCGACAGATGCACCGCCGGCTCCTGGGTCTGGCTGTCGAAGCCGGCCTGGGCGTCGGTCAGCCGCTCGCCGGTGAGCACCACCTGCTTCTTGACCAGCAGGCCGCGGCCGCCGCGTTCGACGTAATAATCCGTACCGGCCGGCGGCTGGCCGCGCTCGGCCTGTTCCATGATGGACGGGTTGGCGCTCGCCTCGTCGTCGACCAGGCGCACTTCCAGTGTCGCCGTGCGGCCGAGGATGTCCTTGGCCTTGGCGGTGTCCTGTACGCCGGGCAGTTGCACGACGATGCGGTCGGCGCCCTGCTGCTGAATCACCGGTTCGGCAACGCCGAGTTCGTTGATGCGGTTGTGCAGGGTAGTCATGTTCTGCTTGAGGGCGAATTCCTGAATGCGCTGTTGCGCCGTTGGCTTCAGCGTGGCCACCAGTCTGAAATCACCAGCATCCTGGCGTTCGACCAGATCGAGGTCGGGCTGGTTGTCAGTCAGCACCAGGCGCGCCTTGTCACGGGTGTCTGCATCGGGAAACCTTAGGGACAGCAGGTTGCCCTCGCGCACGATGCCGCCATGGCGGATGTTCTTGTCGCGCAACAGGGTGCGCAGGTCGGCGCTGGTGGAATCGAGCCGCTTGGTGAGCGCCCCCTTCATGTCGACTTCCAGCAGGAAATGCACGCCGCCACGCAGGTCGAGGCCCAGATACATGGGCTTGGCGCCCAGGCTGGTCAGCCAGTCGGGCGAGGCGGACAGCAGGTTGAGCGCCACGCTGTAGGAGGCATCGGCCGGGTCGGGGTTCAGCGCCCGCTCGATGACATCCTTGGCCTTCAACTGCGTGTCGGTGTCGGCCAGACGCACGCGGATGCTGTTGGGTTCGAAAAACAGGCCGGTGGGCTTGACGGCCGCGGCGGCGAGGGCTTCCTCGATGCGCGACTGCAGGGGCAAGTCAAGCTTGACGGTTGCTTTTACGCTCGAAATCTGTACGGCTGGCACCTCGCCAAATAAATTCGGCAGGGTGTACAACAGCCCGAGCACCAGGGCGATGATCACCGTGGCGTTTTTCCAGAGGGGATTGCGATTCATGGGGCGCTATGGGCTCAAGTAAAGGCTGACGAATAGGGAGCCGAACAGCGGGCGGGGAGGCTGTCCTTGCCCGGGCGGCTCGGCATGTTTACAGGGTCTTGAGGGAGCCCTTGGGCAGCAAGGAGCCGATCGCCTGTCTCTGGATCAGCACCTCGACGGGGCCATTCTTGCCTTCGGCCACTTCGAGCGTGATGTAGTTGTCGCCAACCTTGACGATTTTGCCGGCTATGCCGCCCTGGGTGATGACTTCATCGCCCTTGGCCAGTTCGGACACCAGTTTCTGGTGTTCCTTGGCTTTTTTCATCTGCGGCCGAATCATCAGGAACCACAGCACAACGAACATCAGGATGATGGGCAGCAGACCCATCAGCCCGCCGGTGGGATCCGAGCCGGCGGCTTGGGCGTAGGCATTGGAAATCAGCATGTTTTAGTGCTCCAGGTGAAGGTGAGAAAAATCGAAGCTGCGCATTATACCTGTGCCGTTGCGCGGTCTTTCCGGAAGCGCGCGACGTAAGCGGCAAATTCCCCGGCCGCAATGGCTTCGCGCAGTTCGCGCATCAAAGTCTGGTAATAGAACAGGTTATGGATGGTATTGAGCCGCGCGCCGAGTATCTCGCCGCAGCGGAACAGGTGATGCAGATAGGCGCGGCTGAAATTGCGGCAGCAGTAGCAGCCGCAATCCGCGTCGAGCGGCCGGATGTCCGTCTTGTGGCGGGCATTCTTGATGCGGATGTCGCCATGGCGGGTGAACAGGTGGCCATTGCGCGCATTGCGCGTCGGCATCACGCAGTCGAACATGTCGATGCCTTGGCCAACCGCATAAACAATGTCCTCCGGCGTGCCGACGCCCATCAGGTAGCGCGGGCGGTCGGCGGGCAGGCGCGGGGCGGTATGGGCGAGGATGCGCGCGAACTCTTCTTTCGGTTCGCCCACCGACAGGCCGCCGATGGCGAAACCATCAAAGCCGATGTTAGCCAGCGCTGCCAGTGATTCGTCGCGCAAGGCCTCGAACATGCCGCCTTGCACAATGCCGAACAGGGCGTTGGCATTGCCAAGACGATCATGCTCGTCGCGCGAGCGCCGTGCCCAGCGCAGAGATAGCCGCATCGACTCCGCCGCCTGCCGTTCATCGGCGGGGTAGGGCGTGCACTCGTCGAAAATCATCGCGATGTCGGAATTCAGGGTGTGCTGAATCTGCATCGAATCCTCGGGCCGCATGAACAGTTTGTCGCCATTGATTGGCGAGGCGAATTTCACGCCTTCCTCGGTGATCTTGCGCAGTGCGCCGAGGCTGAACACCTGAAAGCCGCCCGAGTCGGTGAGGATCGGCGCATCCCAGCCCATGAAGCGGTGCAGCCCGCCGTGTGCCTGGATGACTTCGAGCCCCGGCCGCAGCCAGAGGTGAAAGGTATTGCCAAGCACGATCTGCGCGCCAATCTCGACCAGTTCGTCGGGCGCCATCGCCTTGACGGTGCCATAGGTGCCGACCGGCATGAATACCGGCGTTTCGACCGTGCCGTGGGCAAGGGTCAGCGTACCGCGCCGGGCGGCGCCGTCGGTGGTGTGGAGATTAAATTTCATCGTGGCGGTGAATGAGCATGGCGTCGCCGTAGCTGAAAAAACGGTAGCCGGAGTCGATGGCGTGACGATACGCCGCGCGGATGTCCTCCATGCCGCCGAAGGCCGACACCAGCATCAGCAGGGTCGACTTCGGCAGATGAAAATTCGTGATCAGCAGATCCACCACGCGAAACGGGTAGCCCGGCGTGATGAACAGCGCCGTCTCGCCAGCGCCGACTTTCAGAGCCCCCCGCGCTCGCAACCCCGGCTCGCTGCCCCCCATGAAATCACCCGAAGCGGTGACCGGGGGGGTGTCGGCTTGGGACGGCCCGGCGCCGAATTTCGGAGCCCCCCGCGCTCGCAACCCCGGCTCGCTGCCCCCCACTGGGGGGGCGTCGGCTTGGGACGGCCCGGCGCCGACTTCCAGCGTGCCATCCGCATTGGAAAGGAAGGCCGATTCGAGGGTGCGCAGCGTGGTGGTGCCGACCGCGACAATGCGGCCGCCGCGCTGTTGTGTTGCAGCGATGGCGTCGGCGGTGGCCTGGGGCAGCACATAGCGTTCGCGGTGCATGTGGTGTTGCGCCAGATCCTGCACGCGCACCGGCTGAAAGGTGCCGGCACCGACGTGCAGCGTCACATGGGCGATGCCGATGCCACGGTCGCGCAGACGTTCCAGCAGCGGCGCATCGAAATGCAGCCCCGCCGTTGGCGCCGCCACCGAGCCGCGTTCGCGGGCATACACGGTCTGATAGCGTTCTTCGTCGGCGTTGGCCGCCTGCCGCTCGATATAGGGTGGCAAGGGCAGCTTGCCGTAGCGCTCGATCAGTTCGGCCGCAGTGCCGGGTTCGCTGGCATGGAAGCGCAGGTGGTAGAACTCGCCCTCCCGGCCGATCACCTCGGCATCGAAGGCATCCGCCAGCCGCAGCCAGCTGCCCGGCTTGGGCGGCTTGCTGGCGCGCAACTGCGCCAGTACCTCATCTTCCCCCGTCATGCGCTCCACCAGCACCTCGACTTGGCCGCCCGTGGCCTTGATCCCATAGAGCCGCGCATGCATCACGCGCGTGTCGTTCATCACGATGAGATCACCAGGCGCCAGAAAATCCGGCAAGTCGGTGAAGCCCCGGTCGGCGAGCGTGCCGTCCTTCATCACCAGCAGCCGGCTGGCGCTGCGCTCGGCCAGGGGCGCCTGGGCAATGCACTCTGGGGGCAAGGCGTAGTCGAAATCGTCGAGGCTTGGTTTCATTGGTTGCGGGGCAGGGGTGTTTTGCGGATAATGCGCGCTCTTGCAAGCGGGGCCGCATTCTACGCGTCCCGCCCAGCAGCCGGGATGGCGGAATCGGTAGACGCAGCGGACTCAAAATCCGCCGGTGGTAACACTGTGGGGGTTCGAGTCCCCCTCCCGGCACCAGTAAGCAGAACGGCCTTCCGCTTGGATGGCCGTTATTGTTTCCCCTCGCGGAAAAGTGCCCGTAGCCAAGGCCCTCGCCTCGCCTTGTGGCATGTCGCTTACTTCGCCACTTCCAGCGGGAGCAGTTCAAGACCCGCCTCACCGAGTCCGACAGAACAGGGGCCATGCTCGCCGGTGACGCGATAGCACTGCTTGCCCATGTGAATTTCGACGCCTTCGTGGATGGCTTGTTGCACATTGACGCGTGACTGTTGCGAGAGTTCGATCTTTTTTGCCAGCGTTTCTTCCTCCTCGCGCAGTGCAGCGATGCCGGACGAGAGTGCCGCCGCCGTTGCCTGGGCCTTGTCAATCATCTCCGGACGCAGCTTGCCGGGGTTCTTGCGCGAGAAATCGAGCAATTTGCTGATTTCGAGCAACTGGGTTTCCTGGCCATCGCGGGTCTTCGACAACTCGAGCATTTGCTTGTGCATGAGCGGATTGACGCCAATCGTGCAGGTGGTGCGCACGCGATTGGGCGAGCCGAATACCTTGGCGGTGATGGAGAACGTCGCCTGGACGTGACCGCCGATGATATGGCCGCGCCGCTTGTTGCCGACCTGGATGTGGTTGATCGCGGTGAGCTCGCATTGCATGGCCATGTCGTCGATGAAGATGCTGTCGCCAGCCTCGATTCTGGCCTGCTGGGCATACGCGGCATTGAAGCAGCCGGCGCAACGAATATGGTGTTCTTCGGTGGTCTTGCGGCCGAGCCCGCCCATGACGCCGCCCTTGACCACGATGCTGCCGCCCGCTTCCAGGGTGGCCGTTTCGACTACACCACCGATTTCGATGTCGCCGCTGACATGCACGGCCATGCCGGCACTGATGTCGCCCTTGATCACCACGCTGCCATCAAAGTCAATATTGCCGCTGGCCGTATTGACCGCATTGATCCTGAATACCGGCTCGACCATCATGCCTCCGCGGATGATGACGGGTTGGCCATTGATGGCGGCGCGCAGCAGGTCGGGGTTGTCAGGGTCGAGGCTGGTGCCGGGCAGGTTGGCGGCGTATTTCACTTCCTTGCCTGGCTTGGCATCAATCTGCTCCCCCAGCACCGACAAACCCGGCGTGCCCAGGGTGGGTGGGTGGAGGAGCATCAAGGCTGCGCCAGGATGAACCACGGGAATCTCGCCCAGATCCCGATAGTCGGTGTGACCGGTCTCATCTTCGTGGGGCGTGCGGTTGCGCACTTCCGGGAGCAGGGATTCCAGTCGTCCATTGCAGCCATGCTCGGGCGGCAGGCCGTAGGCGACCACGTGCCGCTTGACGGCGCCGGCAGCGATGGCCGCATCAATGGCTTCCGGCACTATTCCCGCGCCGATGCCGTACTCTGCCAGTGCCGTCATGACAACATCCCTGGTCAGCGGGGCTCCGCCTTCCGCGGCGTTGATATCCAGGTAAGCCTCCAGCCCATCGGGTGAAGTATCGATCTTCAGGCTGGCGTCGATGCACTCGGCGATCTTGACTTCGACGGCCTTGCCGGAATTGTAGTTGGCGAGCAGGGGGAGGGCT
This sequence comes from Rhodocyclaceae bacterium, assembly GCA_030682175.1. Taxonomy (GTDB): domain Bacteria; phylum Pseudomonadota; class Gammaproteobacteria; order Burkholderiales; family Rhodocyclaceae; genus Sulfuricystis. The sequence continues at coordinate 85,109 of JAUXOM010000028.1, read as the reverse complement.
GCCCGGGGCAGGTAGCGCAGCGCGCCATAACCCTGTGCGACCAGTTCATCGCGCAGCCAGGCCTCATCGATACTTTGGCTTGCCGGCCCGGGTGTCGCAACCGCAATCAAGGCCTTGGCCTCCGGGTCGAGTCGAAACCTCAGGTCGGATCTGTTGTGTGCGACTGTTTCCATCATGTCCCTTTGAAATGATTCCGGGCGCCATTGCGCGAGGACTTCAAGAACTGCCTGCCCGGTACCTAGGATAACGGAATTTTTCGGCAAACTGGTCGGCTTGGTCTCCGGCGCTGTCGACGGATGATCTGGAAAAGGCCTTAGTATTGCGTTCATGGACCCTGTCCGCAACTACCACGAACGCTCCAAACATCACCTCGACCGCTATGCTCCCGGCCCCGGCGGGCTTGACTGGGCCACACAGCCCGACCCGTTCCGCCGCTATGCCGGCGCGCCGGAGTTGGCGCTGCCATTGCTCGATGCCGACCTCCCGGTCTGCTGGGACGACCTGTGCGCCGCAGCTGTACCGCCACAGGTTATCGATGCGGACAGCATAGCCAGCCTGCTGCAACTCTCACTTGGCCTGTCGGCTTGGAAAACCTATGGCGGCAACCGCTGGGCCTTGCGCTGCAACCCCTCCTCCGGCAACCTCCATCCCACCGAGGGCTACCTGATCTGCCCGGAGCTGCCGGGACTGCCGGCCGGCGTCCATCACTACCGGCCCGACCAGCATTGCCTCGAACAACGCGCCGCCGCGCCGTTCGCCTGGTCTGGCGGCGTGCTGCTGGCCCTCACCGGCATCCACTGGCGCGAGGCGTGGAAGTACGGCATGCGCGCCTTCCGCTATTGCCAGCACGATTGCGGCCATGCCCTGGCGGCCCTGTCCTATGCCGCCGCCGCGCTTGGCTGGCAGTTGCGTCTGCTTGACGACTGGGGCGATGACGAAATCGCCGCCCTTACCGGGGTGGATCGTGCTGCAGACTTTCCGGCGGGCGAAGCCGAGACCGAAACCCCGGAAGCGCTGGTCTGGATCGGGCCAGGGGACGCACCCAAAGCAGCAGCGGTGCTGTCCATGCTGGCCGGCGTGGCGTGGGCGGGAACAGCCAATGCCTTGAGCCCCGCGCACCGCGACTGGCCGGACATTTCGCTTGTCGCCGCCGCCACGCACAAGCCTGCCGGCAGACGCGTGCCGGCCGACACACTGGCGCCATTGCCGGCGTTGGCGCCCGCCGCGCAGGCACCGGCCAGCCGGCTGATCATCGGCAGGCGCTCCGCCCAGAACTTCGACGGCGTCACCGCAATCAGCGCGCAGCGTTTTTACCGCATGCTCGACGCCTTGCTGCCGCGCGCCGGCCAACCGCCCTGGTCACTGCTGGAAGCAACGCCCGGCGTGCATCCGGTGCTGTTTGTGCATCGTGTCGATGGCCTGGAACCGGGCATCTACTGCCTGCCACGCGCGCCGGCTGCGCTCGCCACGCTGCGCGCCGCCATGCGGCCGGACTGGCTTTGGGCCAAAGTCCCCGACTGCCCCGATCACCTGCCGCTCCATCTGCTGGCGCCGCTGGACGTGCGCGAGTTTGCCGTCACGACATCCTGTCATCAGGACATCGCCGGCGACTCGGCCTTTGCGCTGGCCATGCTGGCACGCTTCGACGACATCGACCCGGACCAACCCTGGCGCTACCGCCAGCGCTTCTGGGAAGCCGGCATGCTGGGTCAGGTGCTCTACCTCGAAGCCGAAGCCGCCGGCATCCAGGGCACCGGCATCGGCTGCTATTTCGACGATGAGGTGCATCGCGCCCTCGGGCTCGACACGGCCAACTTCCAGGATATCTACCACTTCACCGTCGGCAAGGCCGTGATCGATGACCGGCTCGGCAGCGAGCCGGCGTATGCGCATCTTGGTGAAGCGCGGCGGCGGAGCTGAGCGCCGTCCCGCCAGTCCCGAAAAAGGGATTCCCTGCGGTCACGCCGACTTTTCAAATGGTTTTGAGAAATTCGGGCCTGGCCGTTTTTCTGTTTTCTGCTCTGGAAATCACGTCCATAGCACAGCTCGCAACGGTGAGCTGAGGGCGACAAACCCAAGAACATTGGCGACCACGGTTGCCCAAAACTTGGCACGGAAAGATGCCTTGTTGGATTTGTGGCGTAACACCTGCTGCGCGACAATTGCGCCCGGCCAGCCGCCTACAAGTCCCAAGGCCAGTAAAGTATCTTCACTGATACGCCAACTCTCCGCGGTAGCGGCTGACTTGTCCATGGCGTAGAAGACAAAGCACACCAGACTTGCGCCAAGATAGAGGCCCGCGACCCAACTTGGGACCTTCCAAATTAAGGTGGTTAAAGCGAAGACGACAAAGAATGCCGGAATCGCAAAATAGCTCGCCGTGCCCCACTGCGCTGGATTATCGTTGCGAGCCCGGACAATGCGGCGAACTACTTTTACAACTTCGACGCGTTTCGCCCGCTTTTTCCCATCAGGGGTCATTTCAACCTCAAACGTCACACGCTGGCCTACTTCAGGCCGACCAGAGCGGACAACAAAGGCTTTGATATGCAGGAAGATTTCTTGGCCTCCGTGGAGAGGCTCTATGAACCCGAAGCCACGTTCATCGTTCCAGGTTTTTACGGTGCCTTCGATTCGCATGATGTTCGATTGAGTTCTAACGTATTCAGCGGCAGCTGGAGTCGGATCGATGAAATGAATGGTTAGAGAAGTAATTGGCCTGCGGCCGTAAGACGCTTGGAAGAAAGTTGGTTTTTATTGTCAATTATATTCAGTCACTTAACGTAACTTACGTGAGGGCAGCTTTACAGAGGATTGTTTTCGCTGCGACCATTGCGAGCCAGCCATGTCAAATACTCCACGCCTAGATTCGTAATATGAATCTGGTCTCCATGTCGAACAATCAGGAGGCGGCTAAACATAAATTCAAGATATTGATCGAAAGACCATTCGCCAAGTTCGTCTGGATATAGCGTTTTAACGTGATCAATGTGGCTGCAAACAAAGGAAAAAGGCCTTCCCTGTCCAGCTACCTCATTCAGCTTTTTCAGCAAGAAAATCTGGCTGCCAAATATAAGGTTGTGGATCTGTTCAAATGACAAAAGCAACTTGGTGCCTGCCAAGTGCCTAATTAAAACCTTAATGGTGTCGCCCTCGGCACTAAGACCTTTTTCCTTCAACTCTGTTCTTACTCGCCCTTCGATGTCCGTAATCACGATTGAGTTGCCGATTACATCAAGCAATTGTTGTACAGCTTCCGGATCAAATTTCTCGCGCTGAGCATCTGGAGCGGGGCCAGCGGGGCCAGCAGATAAGCCATCCTTCCCGATTCTTGTAGTACGGCGAATAAGCTCAGACAGTGGTTGCCGGAAGATAGCGATGAACGCTAGCGCAAATAGGAAGGCGAGATGATGCCAAGTAATTGCGCTGAGAATATCCATTGTGGCTTCCTTTGGCTGCTAACAGTTGTTCACCAGACCCACCGGTCCGTACCATTGAAATTCGCAGAACCAGCTGGCACGACGTAAGCGCTTGATGTATCGCAGGTGTGTCGGGGTAGTCTGTCCGCATATGCAATGATAGTACGGACAGATGCTGGTGGGTTGTTGTTGAACTGGGGCAATGACTTGCTTTTAATGAAAACTCATGGCGGCCTGATTCTGGGCGACTATCGCCGTATCGTTAGCGCCGACTTTTCAAATGGCTAGCCCAGCCTGGCCCTATCTTTTGACGCTATGCGGCTTGCAATAGGAACTCAACCTTCACCGCCTCAAACGGAAAAACAATGCGGCCGTCTTCCGTACGGTCGAGTACCCCAGCGTTAAGCAGCGCAGTGACATCGCCGTGAACCGCCTTGACGTAGTGTCCGGCACGGCGGGCGGCTTCGCGAATGGAGACCGGCCCGGCCCCGCAGAGCAGCTTGAGCAGCTCCCAGCGCTTTTCGGTCAGCACCCGCCAAAGCAGCTCGGGAGTAGCGAAGTGACACTGGTGACCTACTTCCGATGCGCCCAGTAGCCAGGACGCCGCCGGTGATGGGCGACGGCAAGAATTCGCAGCTCCTCTGCGGTGACTTGATAGATGATGCTGTATGGGAACCGACGGAGAATATATCGCCGACGAGTGCCACGGAATACAGCACCGAGCAGAGGGTTGGCCAAGACGAAATTGGCCGTTCGTTCAAACTCCGCGACAAACGCGAGACCAAGCTCAACATTCGCTTTCAGCGTATAGAACGCGGCCGCATCGTGTAGCTCGGCGAGCGCCAGCGGAGCAACGACGAGCTTCACTTCAGTGACGCACGTACCTGTGCAAGCGCGTCAGCAATTGGAATGACTTGTACCGCTCCGCTCTCAATGTCAGAAATTCTGCGCTCGCTTTCGGCGGCCCACGCTTCCTCAATCTCAGTATCTTCGTCGAGACTGGCAAGCAATAGCTGGGCGAAAGCTGCGCGCTCGCTGGCTGTCAGTTGCAGGGCTTCCGCTTCGAGCAATTCGAGTTTGTTTCCCATGGCTAATGCCTCCGTTGAGAGAAGTGATTGTACTGCGAGCCCGGTGCCGAGTGATGGTGACGCCCAACGAAGGTAACGGACCGATGCCAGTGGGTGTTATTGATGTGGGGCAATGGTTTGCTTTGATGAAAATTCATGGCGGCCCGATTCTGGCCCGCGACGCCGTACCACCAGCGCCGACTTTTCACGTGGCTAGAATAGGGACCTCGCCAGACGCCGACCCTCCGCCATGATTGCCAACATCAAAGACTTCTTCAACCAGTTCATCGAGCCCGGCACCCGGCCGAACGAAGCCGGCGGTGCGCATGCCTTGCAGGTTGCCACCGCGGCACTGCTGCTGGAGGTCATGCGCATGGACAACCGGATCACCGACGCGGAGCGGGCCGCGATCGGCATGGTGCTGCGTCAGCAGTTCGGTCTTGACGCCGACCAGTACGAGACATTGATTGCGCTGGCCGAACAGGAAGCCCATCAGGCCAACGACTACTACCAGTTCACATCGCTGATCAACAAAACCTGCAGCGCCGCGCAGAAAAACATCATCATTGAAAACATGTGGCATGTCGCGATGGCTGACGGGCACCTCGATGCGCACGAATTGCACCTGATGCGCAAGATTGTCGACCTGCTGTATATCAGTCATGCTGATAATATCGCCGCCAAGCAGCGGGCCCGTAACACGGCCAAGTTGCCGCCGGCTTAGGCGCGGCGCATGACGGCCACTACAACTGTCCGTGCCGATGCCATGGTGATTGCGCTGGTCGGCATGGCGCACGCCACCTCGCATGTCTTTCACCTGTTGCTGCCCCCGCTGTTTCCGCTGTTGATGGTCGACTTCGGTTTTGGCTACACCGAGGCCGGGTTCCTTATGACGGTGTTTTTTGTCATCTCGGGCACCGGTCAGGCTTTTGCCGGAATATTGGTCGACCGTTACGGCGCGCGTCGCACGCTGATGGCCGGGGTGGGCCTGATGGCAGTTTCCGGCCTGGCGCTGGCGGCGGCGGCCAACTATCCGATGCTGTTGCTGGCGGTGGTGCTGGCCGGTCTCGGCAATTCAATCTTCCATCCGGCGGATTTTTCGCTGCTCAACCAGAAGGTTTCGCCGCCACGGCTGGGCTATGCGTTTTCGGTGCACGGCCTGTCGGGCAACCTGGGCTGGGTGATCGGCGTGACATTGTCCGGCATGGCGCTGGCCTGGGGCAGTTGGCGCGGCGCCGGCGTCGCGGCGGTGTTGCTTGCGCTGTTGTCGATGGTCACGCTGCTGTGGGCGCGGCCGCTGCTGGACGATGAGCGGCCGAAAGTCGGCGCTGGCGCTACGGCGCCGGGCCGCAGCTTCGCGTTCCTCAACACGCCGGTGATCTGGCTGGCCTTCGCGTTTTTCCTGCTGATTACCGCCGCCTTTGCCGGCCTGCAGAGTTTCTCCGCACCGGTACTGGGCGGCATCTACGGGATTTCCCTGGCCGCCGCGGTGGCCGGGCTGACCGGGTATTTGCTGGGTTCGGCGGCGGGCATGGTCGTCGGTGGCTTTGTTGCCGCCAGGGTGCAGACGCATGACCGCACGGTGGGGATGGCCCTGGTCGGCGCGGCGCTCTTTGCCACCGCACTGGCCACCGGTTTGCCGCCGGCCTGGAGCGTGGTTCCGCTGATGGTCGGCATTGGCGTTGGCGTGGGCATCTCCGGACCTTCGCGCGACCTGCTGGTGCGGCGCATTGCCACCAATTCGCTGGCGGGCGGCAACGCGTCGCCGGCTTTTGGTCGCGTCTATGGCTTTGTCTATTCGGGCCTCGATGTCGGCATGGCGCTGGGGCCGCTGGCGTTTGGCGCGCTGCTGGATGCCGGCGGGATGGACGGGGTGCTGCCGGGCGTGGCGCTGCTGCAAATCATGGCGGTGCTGACGATCCTCGCCATGGGCCGCAGGACAGCTTAGGCGCGGGCTGTCTCCGGGTAATTCATCCGGGGTCTGCGGCGCTCAGAAGCCGGCAATCAGGCGCGCCATGCGTTCGCGGGTGGCGGCGTCCGGCAGGCGGCCGAGGCCGGCCTGCATGTTGTCGAGCAGGTGCTTCGGTTTGCTGGTTGCCGGGATGGCGCTGGTGACGGCCGGGTGGCCGAGGATGAACTTGAGGAAGAACTGCGCCCACGTTGCGCAGTCGATGTCGCCGGCCCACGGTGGCAGTTCCCTGCCGCGCACCTTGTCGAACAGTCCGGCACGCGCGAAGGGCCGATTCACCAGCACGGCAATCTTTCGCTCCTGCGCCAGGGGCAGCAGCCGCTGCTCGGCGGCGCGCTCGATGATCGAATAGTTGAACTGCACGAAGTCGATGTCTTCGGATGCCATCACGCGTGCCAATTCGTCGTAGGCGCTCTCGGTGTAGTGGGTGATGCCGATGTAGCGGATGCGTCCCTGCGCCTTCCATTCGCGCAGCGTCTTGAGCTGGGTCTTCCAGTCCACCAGGTTGTGCACCTGCATCAGGTCCATCTGTTTGGTGCGCAGGCGCTGGAACGAATCCTCCATCTGGCGCATGCCGGCATCGCGCCCCGTGGTCCACACCTTGGTGGCGACGAACAGTTTGTTGGTGACGCCCAGTTCGGCGGCGAGGTCGCCGATCACGCTTTCCGCCGCGCCGTACATCGGCGAGGAATCGACCACCCGGCCGCCCTGTTCGGCAAACAGCTTCAGCACTTCGCGCTGGGCAAGGCGATCGGCGGTGGCAGCGCCGACATTGAAAGTCAGCGACGAGCCGAGGCCGACGGCCGGAATCGCTTCGCCGCCCTTCGGAATCCTGCGCATTAGTTGCGCCGGCGCCGCGGCCAGTGCCGGCGGTATCAGCGTGGCGATTGCCGCGCCGGCGGCAAGGCGGAACAAGTCACGGCGGGCGGGGGAGCGGGGATCGGTCATGGTCAAAGAATAGCGCAAACTTTCATGATGCGAAAACCAAGCCCCCGATCATGAAAGACACCCGCCCCCTTCGCCGCCCTCGCCAGGGGTGGGGCGAACGGCTCGCTGGTGCTCGAATATCACTGGATGCGGCGCTTTGCGGTCCCCATAGAAAATACGGAGCCGCCCGTTACAAACGAGCGCAGCGAGTCAACAGTCACCTCCCCGCGAGGGGAGGATGGGAGGGGCGGGCCTTTAATCTTTGTTGCGGGAAAGTTTCGCCTGGCGGCGGCCGAGCCAGAGCGCCACTGCCGCCCAGGCAAGCGCGAGCGGCACGGCGAGCCAGGCGATGGCGGCGAATCCCAGCCCGAGTGACTTGAGCCCGGCAAACAGCCAGCCGGCCAAGGCGTCGCCGCCGCGATAGACGACGGTATCCAGCGCATTCTTCGCCTTGTACTTGGTTTCGCGGTCCACAACGGTGTACAGCATCTCGCGCGCCGGCCGCGTGATGGCGTATTCACCGGCGCGTCGCAATACCTGGAACCCGGCCAGTGCCGCGAGCACCGGCGTCAGCGCCAGCAAGGCAAAGCCAAATGCCGAAAGCAGCGGTACCAGTGCCAGCGTGCCGGCGACGCCGACGCGGGTGAGCAGGCGCGAAGTGATCAGTACCTGCGTCAGCACTGTCAGGACGTTCACTCCCAGGTCGAGCAGGGCGAAGAAGCGCGTGCGCTCGGCGGAATTGTCGAACGACCGGGCGACGATGTGCGCCTGCTCGAAATACAAAAAGGTCGCGAGCGTGGTGAACAGCAGCATGAACAGGGCGATGCCAAGCAGATAGGGCGAGCGCACGATCAAAGTCAGCCCGGCGAAAATCGAGCCGCCCAATGGCGCCTTTTGTTCTTCCGGTTTCTGTAGTTCATGCGCCGGTGCTGGCGCTTTTCGTTCGGACCACCGGCCGAGCTGGCGGATGCACAGCACCGCGCCGGCCAGCAGCAGGGCCGAGAGCAGCAGCAGATTGACCGGACCGACCGGCACCACCAGCAGTGCCGTCAGCGCTGGGCCGGTAATCGCGCCCGCCGTGCCGCCGGCCGCGATCAGCCCGAACAGGCGCTTGCCCTGCGCGCTGCTGAAAAGATCGACCATGAAGCTCCAGAACACCGACACCACGAACAGGTTGAATACGCTGGCCCAGATGAAGAAAGTGCGCGCCATGACCTCGCGCCAGCCATCGACTTGGAAGGCGGCGTGGAACAGCAGCAGATTGAAAATGAAGAAGCCATACACCAGTGGCAAAAAACGCTGCCGTGGCAGGCGCGTGGTGATGAAACCGAACAGCGGCACCGCCGCCAGCATGGCGATGAAGGTGCCGGTAAACAGCCATGGCAGTTTGGCGATGCCGCCGGCGATGCCCATCTCGTCGCGCAATGGCCGCAGGATGTAATAGCTCGCCAGCAGCAGGAAGAAATACGCGAACGCCCAGGCGACGGCCACGCCCTCGCCGGGTTCCAGTTTCAGCCATTTCGTCAGGCGTTGCCGCATGGTGAAACTTGTCGGAAGTGAGGCATGCTTGCTGGCGGAAGACAACCATCGCCATGGCTATCGAGCCGGAATGCCGGACTTGCGGAATGAGTGAACAGGAAAGACACGGACAGGCCGCCGTGCTCGCCAAATCTCAAGCCAGGTGGCTAATTACGCGTCAGCGACTGGGACAGCATGTAGGACACGGCAGCGCGTATGTCGATGTCGCTCAGATTGCTCAGTCCCCCCCGTGCCGGCATTTTATTGTGGCCTTGGATGGCGGATGCCACCAGTTCCTCGACACCTTTGGGGAGGCGTGCCAGCCAGGCATCCTTGTCGCCGATCTTCGGCGCGCCGTTGGCGCCATCGCGGTGACAGTTGCCGCAGGCTGCCTTGACGATTTCCGCGCCGGTGCCGTGCGACACCTTGGCATACGGCTTGAGCGGATCGGGCGACCTGCCGCCACTGACCATATAGGCAATGGCGCGCGTCATTTCCAGGTCGGTTACTGCCGCCTTTCCACCATGCGCCGGCATTTTCCGGTAGCCCTCCATCGAGCTGTTAAGCAGCCTGGGCAGGCCAAATTTGGCGCGGGGCGCCCAGTCGGCCGTGTTGCCAATGCGTGGCGCGCCATCCTTGCCTTCGCCGTGGCAGCTGGCACATACTGAATCGACGACCACCTTGCCACTCCGGTCAGCCGCCGCGGCGGCGGAACCGCCGCACAGCAAGCCAAAAGCGATGGCAAGATGGGTCATTGTGAATACGACAGGTCGTTGTGAGCGTAAGGGCATCATGGATTTCTCCGCTTAAAGCAATGCAAATTGAGCATAGGCGAAGCATAGCACCGTGCTTCATCGAAGTAGCAGAAACCCCCGCAGTCCCGCCGCCGGGCCGCCCTTAACCCGTAAGCGGGCCAAGGGCCTTTGGGTGAATCCCCCTCTCCCCGACCCCGCTCCGCGCCCCACGGATCGGATTGCATTCCGATCCGGCTGCGAGGGCGGGAAGCAGTGCTTCCCGAATTCCCCTCTCGCCCCGCAAGGGGAGAGGGAGAAAACCCCCGTAGTCCCGCCGCCGGGCCGCCCCAAGGCGAGACGGCACGCGGCGCTAGCCGCAACCCGCACCGATAGTTGATCGGAGCACCCCGTAACAGACGAGCGCAGCGAGCTGGTAAGAACCCCCCGAGAGGGGGGCGAAGGGAGGCGGGCGTTTTCATGATGCGTGGTCTGCGCCCACGCATCATGAAAGATTGTCAGGCGGCGCCGGCCGTGGCATGCCAGCGGCGCAGTTGGTCCAGCGACAGGCTGTCGGCTTCGTGGCGCACCATGCGGGCACCTTCGAAGTCTTCATTCATCGTGTAATCGCTGGCGGTGACGACCGTCGGAATGCCCGCCGCCAGGCTGGCCGCCAGACCGTGGGCCGAATCCTCGACCGCCAGGCAGTCACGCGCCGGCAGAGCGAGTTTATCGAGCGCCCACAAATAGAGATCCGGGGACGGCTTTTTGGCGGCGACATCCTCGCCCGAGGCGATCACGTCGAACCAGGTGTCCGCCGTCGGGCCCAGATTGGCTTGCAGGAGCCCCACAATGTTTTCCCGCTTTGAACTCGAGGCGATCGCCAGGCGCACGCCCTCGGTGCGCGCTTCGCAGATCAGGTGGCCGATTTCGCTGCGCAAGGGGATGGTCCTGGCGGCGAGCAGGCGCTGGTAATTGCGGGTCTTGATGTCGTGGATGCGCTTGACGAGTTGCTCGAAGTCGGGGTGCGCGAATGTCGCCGGGTCGTATTTTTCGGCGTAATGGCGAATCCGCTCTTCGCCGCCCGTGACATTGAGCAGCGTGCCGTAAAACTTTTCATTCCAGTGCCAATCGAGGCCGACTTCCTCGAATGCGGAGTTGAAGGTGGGGCGATGCCCATCGCGCTCTGTATTGGCCAGAGTGCCATCGACGTCGAATATGAGTGCGCGCATGGCCATGATGAATTACCGTTTGGCAAACAAGGATAAGCAAGGGTAGCGGATTTCCGGGTTCAGGAAAATGGGTCAGCCCCAGATTTTTTCGATGCGCCGACGCGTTGATACCAAAGTGGTAGACTTCGCGCCGCTAATCAATGAAACAGCAGCCAGCGCCCCACGTCATATCACGCCGGACGCACGAACTTAAATGGAGAGTGCACGCAAGTGAAGCCGACTGACATCGGCGCCCCCGACTATTTGCACAAAGTCGTGGATTGCCAGTGGGCCTGCCCGGCCCACACCCCCGTTCCCGAATATATCCGCCTGACTGCCGCCGGCCGCTATTCGGATGCCTACATGATCAACTGGCATTCCAACGTGTTTCCGGGAATTCTCGGCCGCGTCTGCGACCGCCCCTGCGAGCCGGCCTGCCGGCGTGGCCGCGTGGATGCCGAGCCGGTCGCCATCTGCCGCCTCAAACGCGTCTGCGCCGACCTCAAGGACGACATTCGCCACCGCCTGCCGAAACCGCCCGCGCAAAAGAATTCCAAGCGCATCGCCTGCGTTGGCGCTGGTCCGGCCGCGTTGACCGTCGCCCGCGATCTCGCCGCGATCGGCTATCAGGTCAGCGTGTTCGACAGCGGCAAGCAACCCGGCGGCATGATGCGCAGCCAGATTCCCAAGTTCCGCCTGCCCGACAGCGTGCTCGACGAGGAATGCGGCTACATCATCAACCTTGGCGTCGACATGCATTACGAGCACTGGGTGGGCAGTTTGCGCGACTTGCTGGCGGAAGGCTGGGACGCGGTATTTGTCGGCACCGGCGCCCCGCGCGGACGCGAGTGTGATGTACCGGGGCGCCAGGAAGCGGCGGCGCACATCCATATCGGCATCGACTGGCTGGCCAACGTGTCCTTCGGCCACACGACCACGACGGAGAAGCGCGTCATCGTCCTCGGCGGCGGCAACACGGCGATGGACTGCTGCCGCTCGGCGCGGCGCATGGGCGGCGAGGATGTCAAGGTGGTGGTGCGCAGCGGCTTCGACGAAATGAAGGCCTCGCCCTGGGAGAAGGAGGATGCGATCAGCGAGGGCATCCCGATTCTCAACATGCTGGTGCCCAAGGAATTCAGGCACGACAACGGCAAGCTCACCGGCATGCTGTTCGAGAAGGTGCGCGCCGAATACGATGCCAAGGGACGGCGCAGCCTGATCCCCACCGGCGAGCCGCATGTGCTGATGGAATGCGACGAGGTGCTGATTGCCATCGGCCAGGAAAACGCCTTTCCCTGGATCGAGCGGGACATCGGCCTCGAGTTCGACAAATGGGGCCTGCCGGTGCTCAATCCCGTCACGTTGCAATCCTCGCTGCCGCAGGTGTTTTTTGGTGGCGACGCGGCATTCGGACCGAAGAACATCATTACCGCCGTGGCCCATGGCCATGAAGCGGCGATCTCGATCGACCGCTTCTGCCGCCAGCGTGATCTGCTCAGGCGACCGACGGCGATCACCAATCTGGTCAGCCAGAAAATGGGCATCCACGAATGGAGTTACGACAACAACGTCTCCGAGGAGGCGCGCCGGAAGGTGCCGACCAAAACGCTCGATAAGACGCTGCTCGACATCAAGCTCGAACTCGAAATCGGCTTCGATCCGTTCCTGGCTTGCGCCGAGGCCGATCGCTGCCTGAATTGCGATGTTGCAACGATTTTCACCGACAAGTCCTGTATCGAGTGCGACGCCTGCGTCGACATCTGCCCGACCGAATGCATCAGCTTCACTGCCAATGGCGAGGAAGATGAGCTGCGCGCCCGGCTGAAGGCGCCGGCGAAGAATCTCGAGCAGGCGCTGTATGTGTCGGGTACGCTGAAAACCGGGCGGGTGATGGTCAAGGACGAGAACATCTGCCTGCATTGCGGCATGTGTGCCGAGCGCTGTCCGACCGGCGCCTGGGACATGCGGAAATACTTCTTCAAAACCGCCGCCGCAGGCGCGGAGGCCCCCAGAAAATGAAAGCCGACACCTCACCCAAGACCCTCCAGCGTTGCAACGACTTCGTCATCAAGTTCGCCAACATCAATGGCTCCGGTTCGGCTTCGGCCAACGAGTTGTTTGCGCGCGCCGTCATGCGCATGGGCGTGCCGATTGCGCCGCGCAACATCTTCCCGTCCAACATCCAGGGCATGCCGACCTGGTATGAAATGCGTGTCTCGGGGGCGGGCTGGCTCGGCCGGCGCGGCGGTTGCGACCTGATGGTGGCGATGAACCCGCAGACCTGGGACCGGGATATCGCCGAGATCGCACCCGGTGGCTATCTGCTCTACGACTCGACCAAGAACCTGCCGCGTTCGCGCTTCCGCAGTGACGTGGTGGTCCTCGGCCTCCCGCTCACCGAAATGTGCAACAGCGAATACACCGATCCGCGCCAGCGCCTGCTGTTCAAGAACATCATGTATGTGGGCGCGCTGACCGCGCTGCTCAACATGGAATTCGCGGTGGTGGAGAAGTTGATCGCCGAGCAATATCGCGGCAAGGACAAACTGATCGGCGCGAACGTCAATGCGCTGAAGCTCGGTTACGACGCGGCGCAAGAAGTCTTGCCCTGTCCGATCGGTCTGCAGGTCGAACGCGCCAACGGCGTCGGCGACAAGATCTTCATCAACGGCAACAACGCCTGCGGCCTCGGTGCCGTATATGGCGGCGCCACGGTTGCCGCCTGGTATCCGATTACGCCCTCGACGCCGGTGATCGAAGCCTTCAGCAGCTATTGCCGCAAGTACCGCACCGATCCCGACAATGGCAAGGCGCGTTATGCCGTCGTGCAGGCCGAAGACGAACTGGCCTCGATCGGCATGGTGATCGGCGCTGCCTGGAATGGCGCCCGTGCCTTCACGGCAACCTCCGGCCCCGGCATTTCGCTGATGCAGGAATTCTTCGGCCTCGCCTATTTCGCCGAAGTGCCCGTGGTGGTCTTCGACGTGCAGCGCGGCGGGCCGTCCACCGGCATGCCGACGCGCACCCAGCAGTCCGACCTGATTGCCTGCGCCTATGCCTCGCATGGCGACACCAAGCATGTGCTGCTGTTCCCCGAAGACCCCTACGAATGCTTCACGCTCGGTGCCCAGGCCTTCGACCTGGCCGAGCGGCTGCAAACGCCGGTGTTCGTCCTGCTCGATCTCGACATCGGCATGAACGACAGCCTGTGCCAGCCCTTTGAGTGGGACGACCAGCGCCGCTACGACCGCGGCAAGGTCATGTCCGCGGCCGAGCTGGAGGCGGGCAAGAACTTCGGCCGCTACCTTGACGTCGATGGCGACGGCATCCCCTGGCGCACCATTCCCGGTACGCACCCGACCAAGGGCGCCTTCTTCAGTCGTGGCACGACGCGCAACGCCTACGCAAAATACAGCGAGGCGGGCACCGACTATGTCTACAACATGGAACGGCTGCGGCGCAAATTCGAAACGGCGAAAAAAATCCTGCCGCAGCCCGTGGTGCGGTGCGCCGCGCAGCCGACCCGCCATGGCGCGATCTACTACGGCTCGACCAGTCCGGCGATGGCCGAGGCCTTTGCCCAACTCAACGAGCAGGGCATCCAGATCGACCTGCTGCGGGTGCGCGCCTTCCCCTTTGCCGATGCCGTCATCGACTTCATCGCCGCACACGATGTCGTCTTCGTGGTCGAACAGAACGAGAGCGGCCAACTGCGCATGTTGCTGCTGACCGAAGGTGAAGTCGATCCGAAGAAACTGCTCCGCGTCCTGCATTACGACGGGACGCCGATCACCGCCAGCTTCATCTCCGGCCGCATCGCCGCCGCGCTCGATGCCCACAAAGTAAGCCCGATTCGCAAGGTGGCCTCGTGACCTATTTCGCCAAACCCAAACTGCTGCGCCCGGATACGCCGAAGAACGCGCTGGGCTACACGCGCCGCGACTATGAAGGCGCCATTTCCTCGCTGTGCGCCGGCTGCGGTCACGATTCGATCAGTGCCGCCGTGGTGCAGGCCTGTTTCGACCTCGATATCCAGCCGCACCGGGTAGCCAAGCTTTCCGGCATCGGCTGCTCGTCGAAAACGCCCGATTACTTCCTCGGCAACTCGCACGGCTTCAACACCACCCACGGCCGCATGCCCTCGGTGCTGACCGGCGCCGCGCTGGCCAATCGCGACCTCATCTACCTGGGAGTTTCGGGCGACGGCGACTCGGCCTCCATCGGCATCGGCCAGTTCGCCCATGCCATGCGCCGCGGCGTAGACATGACCTACCTCGTCGAAAACAATGGCGTGTATGGCCTGACCAAGGGCCAGTTTTCCGCCACGGCCGACAAGGGCTCGAAAAACAAGCGCGGCGTGGTGAATACCGACAGTCCGATCGACCTCGTCGCCCTGGCCCTGCAACTCGGCGCAACTTATGTGGCGCGCAGTTTTTCGGGTGACAAGGAACAGTTGATCCCGCTGATCAAGGGCGCCCTGCGCCATCGTGGTCCCGCCTTCATCGATGTCATCAGCCCCTGCGTGACATTCAACAACCACGCCGGCTCGACCAAGAGCTACGACTATGTGCGCGAGCACAACGACGCGGTCAATCGGCTCGACTTCATCCTGCCGCGCGACCAGATCGAAGCCTCCTATGCCCCCGGTGAATTGCGTCGGGTCGTGCAGCACGACGGCTCCAT
The DNA here is from genome assembly GCA_030682175.1 of Rhodocyclaceae bacterium. Classification (GTDB taxonomy): domain Bacteria; phylum Pseudomonadota; class Gammaproteobacteria; order Burkholderiales; family Rhodocyclaceae; genus Sulfuricystis. The sequence continues at coordinate 69,584 of JAUXOM010000028.1, read as the reverse complement.
CCTGCTGCTGCGCAAGTTGAAAACGGACTACGATCCCACCGACCGGGTGGGCGCCATGAACCACCTGCAGGAGCGTCATGCGATTGGCGAAATCGTCACCGGCCTGCTGTTTGTCGACAGCACCTCGGAATCGATGCACCGGCACCTGAATACGGTCGAGAAACCGCTCAACCAGCTCGGCGACGCCTATCTGTGTCCCGGCAACCATGCGCTGGAGGCGCTGAACGCCTCGTTAAGGTAAGCCGTGCTGTAAAGCTGCGCCTGGGCTGAAGAAAAGTCGGCGCTGGCGGGACGGCGACCAGCGGGTATGAAATGCCCCGCATGGGGTACGGCGGAAACCGTGGTCTGCCCCTGATTTACTTGAAGTGCGGCCCGAGCGCCTGGTTGGATCGCGGCAAAGAAATTGTTTCCCCAAGCGCCGTTTCCATTGACGACTCTCTGCCTACGGCGTGCTCAGCGTTACAGTGGGGATGGCGTCGGTATTCGTAATCACGTGGCGCTGCGGCAGGTAATGCAGCAGCAGATCCGTTTCCTTCTTGACCACGCTGTAGCACTCGCAACTCAGCGTTTCAAGTTTCGACCGGTTCAGCACCTTGATCAATCCGCGCGAATATGAAATCACGCCGAGCTGCTGCAATTTCAACGCGGCCTGGGTGACGCCTTCGCGGCGCACGCCGAGCATGTTGCTGATGAATTCCTGTGTCATCGTCAAGTGGTTATGTGACAGGCGATCCATGGAAAGCAGGAGCCAGCGGCAGAGCTGCTGGTCGATCGAATGGTGCCGGTTGCAAACCGCGGTCTGCGAGACTTGCGTGATCAGGGCCTGCGTGTAGCGCAGCATCAGCAACAGCAACTGGCCGTGGCGGTTGAACTCCTCTTTCACCCGCAGTCTGGGGAGTCGATAGGCGTAACCGGCGCTCTGTACCAGCGACCGGCTTGGCGTGCTCTCGCCGCCCAGAAACAAAGTGATGCCGAGCAACCCCTCGTTGCCCACTACCGAGATTGCGGTCGATGCCCCGTTTTCCATCAAATACTGCATCGAGACTATGGAGTCGGTGGGAAAGTAAACGTGACGCATGGGGCGCCGGGATTCATACAGGATCGCGCGCAACGGCATGCGCACCAGTTCCAGGTACGGGAACAAACGGCCTTGAACGTCAGGCGACAAGGCTGCCAGAAGATGATTGTGCTGCGGCTGGGGTTTGGCGGACATTTTCGGCGCTCTTGGAACTTAATGGATAGAGAGGTTACCCGATCGCAGCCGTTTGAGCGCACCTTCATCCCGCGCGAATTCGGTACAGTAGCCGACAGATGGTGAGGGTTCTTGGAATTCGCATGACACGCGCCTAGCGGCGGTTGATGTCAGTGGCAAGTTCCGTGAATAGTCGTAAGATTCTGGTTGTGCAATCGGCTCTGCATCAATCAAACAGCTCGAAGTAACCAGGACTTCTTCGGTCGCGCCGGCGCAGGCCGTTGTCCAGGTTGTCGCTATTCATGGATTCCGGCTTTTCAACTGAATATGACGAAACTGGAATGATCCTGCCTTTCCCTAAGTCATCTCCTTCCCCGGCCAAAGCATGAGCAACGCCAACCTTTTTCGTCTTGTCGTCTTGTCTGCCATCTGGGGCGCGTCTTTCATGTTCATGCGGATCGGCGCGCCGGTACTCGGGCCGACGCTGCTCATCGAATTCCGGGTCGCTCTGGCGGCGCTGTTCCTGCTCGTGGTCGGCCTGGTGCTCAAGAAGGCGCTGCACGTCCGGCAGCACTGGCAGCACTATCTGCTGCTGGGCCTGTTCAATTCGGCGCTGCCGTTTCTGCTGTTTGCTTATGCGGCGCAGACGATTACCGCTTCATTGCTGTCGATCCTGAATGCCACCGCGCCGATCTGGGGAGCGGTGATCGCCGCTGTCTGGACCAAAACGCCATTGACCGCCCGGGCGTCGCTCGGCCTGGCGCTCGGCATCGCGGGGGTGGCGGTGCTCGCCGGCTTTGACAAGGTCACGCTGCTTCCCGGAGCCGGGCTAGCGATTGCCGCGGCGCTGGGGGCCTCGTTTTGTTATGGCATTTCCTCGGTTTACGCAAAATCCGCCAAATCGGTCGAGCCCTTCGCGAATGCCCATGGCAGCATGTGGGCCGCCACACTGCTGATTGCGCCAGCGGTGCCATTCTTTCCGGCCGCGCAAGTGGCCAGTCCCGCGGTGATCGGCTCGGTCATCGCCCTGGGTATTCTCTGCAGCGGCGTGGCTTATTTGCTGTACTTCCGGTTGATTGCCGACATTGGGGCCGCGCCGGCGCTGACGGTGACGTTCCTCATTCCGGTGTTCGGCATCATCTGGGGATATCTGTTCCTCAACGAGGCAATTGGCTGGCACACCATTGCCGGATCATTTGTCGTGATTGCCGGTACGGCGCTGGTAACGGGTTTTTCGCTTGACCGGCTATTCCAAAGTAAGCCCCGCCCACCCCCAGCCCCTCCCGCGCGAAGGTAGACACCCGCCCCCTCCCGGCCTCCCCCTCGCGGGGGAGGTGACTGTGGCTCGCTGCGCTCGTCAGTTACGGGGTACCCCCGTCATGCTTTGGCGCGGATTGCGGCTGGCGCCGCGTGTCGCCTCGCCTTGGGGCGGCCCGGCGGCGAGACTGTTGCGGAGTGCTTTGCTTCCCTTCTCCCCGGCGGCGCAACTGCATGGATGTTTCGGCATTCATAGCCATCCACTATTAGCCCGGTAGGAAATTACAATTTCCATTTATTGCGTGTGGGTACTAAAGTATTTGAGTCAAGACGGAATGCGCATTGGACTTGTTGTCGCATCCGGCTTGCCTGTACTGTCAACCAAGAGAGGACCTGACCATGAAAATTAAAGGCAGCAAAACCGAACAGCATCTGAAAGACGCCTTCGCCGGTGAGTCTCAAGCCAACCGTCGCTATCTGTATTTCGCAAACAAGGCCGACGTCGAGGGCTACGCTGACGTTGCCGCGCTGTTCCGCTCCACCGCGGAAGGCGAAACCGGCCACGCGCACGGCCACCTCGAGTACCTTGAGCAAAGCGGCGACCCCGCCACCGGCCTGCCCTTCGGCCCGACCGCCGATAACCTGAAGTCTGCCGTTGCCGGCGAGACGCACGAGTACACCGACATGTACCCGGGCATGGCGAAGGACGCCCGTGCCGAAGGTTTCGACGAGATCGCCGACTGGTTCGAGACCCTGGCCAAGGCGGAGCGTTCGCACGCTAACCGCTACCAGAAGGCCCTGAACGAACTGGGCTGAGCACTGCAGCAAGGCAGCAAGGAAGTTTGCCGGTTGTCGTCCGTCATGCGGAGGCAGCCGGCAATTCCGCCATCCACGTTAAATCATGGGAGAAAGCATGGACGCACCGCGCCGCGAAGGCAATCTCGACGCTCCGACACGTCATCCGCTCGACTGGCAGAACCCCGAGTTCTACAGCGAGGAGGCGCTTTATCACGAGATGGAGCGCGTCTTTGACATCTGCCACGGCTGCCGCCGTTGCGTCAGCCTGTGCCAGTCTTTCCCCACCCTGTTCGACCTCGTCGACGCTTCCGAGACATTTGAAGTCGACGGCGTCAAGAAGGACGATTACTGGCAGGTCGTCGATCACTGTTATCTGTGCGACCTGTGCTACATGACCAAGTGCCCCTACGTGCCGCCGCACGAGTGGAACCTGGATTTTCCGCATCTGATGCTGCGCGCCAAGGCCGTGCATTTCCAGAAAGGCACCACCAAGCTGCGCGACAAGGTGCTCACCAGCACCGATACCGTTGGCCGGTTTGTCGGTATTCCCATCGTTGCTCCGGTGGTCAACGCGGTGAACAAAGTTGGCCCGGCGCGCAAGCTGCTCGAGGCCGTGGCCGGCATCCACAGCGCTGCCTGGTTGCCCGCATTTGCCAGCAAGCCGCTGCGCAGCCGCTTGCGCGAACTGTCGCCCGACACGGTCGGGCAGCCCGCCGGCAGGACGACCGGCAAGGTGGCGCTGTTCGCCACCTGCTACATCAACTGCAACGAACCCGGCCCGGGTGAAGACCTGGTGGCGGTGTTCGAGCACAATGGCATCCCCGTGACGATTGCCCAAAAGGAACGCTGCTGCGGCATGCCCAAGCTGGAACTCGGCGACCTCGAGTCGGTGCGGGCGGCGAAGGAGGGCAACATTCCGGTGCTGGCCAAGCTCGTCGATGAAGGTTGGGACCTCACGGCGATGATTCCGTCCTGCGTGCTGATGTTCAAGCAGGAACTGCCGCTGATGTTCCCGAACGACCCGGATGTCATCAAGGTCAAGAATGCCTTTTACGATCCCTTCGAATACCTGATGCTGCGCCACAAGGAAGGCAAGCTCAAGACCGACTTCAAGCAGGGGCTGGGCAAGGTCGCCTATCACGCCGCCTGCCACCAGCGCGTGCAGAACATCGGCCCGAAGACGAAGGAGGCGCTGTCACTGGTGCCGGATACCGAGATCGACGTCATCGAACGTTGTTCCGGCCATGACGGCACCTACGCGGTGAAGAAAGAGTTTCACTCGTATGCGATGAAAATCGTCAAGCCGGTGGTGGGTCGCGTCAATCAGGCCAAGCCCGACCATTACGGCTCCGACTGCGCCATGGCCGGCCATCACATCGCCCACGCCCGGGCTGACGGCAGCGTCCCGGTACACCCGATGGCACTGTTGAGAAAAGCCTACGGAATCGAATAAGGCCACACGCTAAGGAGGCGCTGATCAATCCAAATCTCGTCATTCCGGCGGAAGCCGGAATCCAGGAATATCAACAACCTGGACACCGGCCTCCGCCGGTGTGACGGACTTGGTCAATGCTTTCCTCTAACGGTGGTAACTACATCTCAGGAGACTTTATGCTGACTCACGAAAACCTCTACAGCCTCGAAAAATACGCCCGTATCCGGCCCGAGTTCCGGGCCAAAGTCATGGCCCACAAGAAGAACCGGCAGCTGCCGCTCGGCACCAATGCCACGCTCTACTTCGAAGATGCGCTGACCATGCAATATCAGGTGCAGGAGATGCTGCGCCTCGAACGCATGTTCGAGGCGCAGCCGATCCAGGATGAACTCGACGTCTACAACCCGCTGATTCCGGATGGCTGCAACTGGAAAGCGACCTTCATGGTGGAGTTCCCGGACGAAGCCGAGCGCCGGAAAAAACTCGCGCAACTGATCGGCATCGAAAAGGCCATCTGGGTCCAGGTCGAGGGTTTCGAAAAGGTGAATCCGATTGCCAACGAGGACCTGGATCGCGAGACCGAGGACAAGACCTCGGCCGTGCATTTCCTGCGGTTCGAACTGACGCCGGCCATGGCTGCCGCAGCCAAGCAGGGCGCCGCCATCCGTGCCGGCATCGATCACCCGAACTACCAGGCGGAAATCACCCTCCCCGCCGCGATTCGCGACTCGCTGGCTGGCGACCTCGCTTAGTGACTGTCGGCGCTGGCGGGAGTTTTGCGTGAGTTTTGCGCCCCGCCTGCGTATGGTAAAAGTCGGCGCTGGCGGGACGGCATTGCACCTCCTGCCTGGCGTCAGAACGTGCCCAGGACGTTGAGGAACCAGCCCCGGCTCCGATAGGACAGGTCGGTCAGGTCATCGGAGTAGTTGGTGAAGTTGTAGCCAACGCCCATCTTGATGCCTTCGCCGACATGGCGGTATACGCCCACCAGCCAGCCGGCGCGCGCGTCCTTGGCTTCCGTGGCGCGCAGCTTGCGCAATTCAACCAGGGCATCCCATTCCTTGATCCAGTGGAAGTCGGCACGCAGGATCAGCAGGTCGGCGCGCGAGTCAAACCACTCGCCATCGACTTTGCTGGCCTTCAATTCGCCAAAGCGCATGGCATACTTGCCGCCCACTGACAGCCAGGGCTTGAGATCGTAAATGGTATCGACCGCCAGCACCTGACTCCGTTGGGCATAGTCGGCGACGCTTCCGGAAGCGCCCATCTGTCCCGGCGAGGGCAGGTTGTAGAGGTTGGTGTATTTGAACAGGGTGTTCCATCGATCATTGTCGACTGGCCGCCAGGCGGCAGCGGCAACCACCTCGTGGTAAGCCCCGTCGTAGAAGGTGCCACGGCTATTGGTCGAATGTGACCAGTTGAGCTTGCCAAGCAGGCGCCATTCGCGACTGACCTGGTAACCGAGAGTGTTTCTGACCAGCCACGTGTCGCGCTTGCCGGTGATGTTGCCATCTTCGCCGCGCCATTCCAGGTTGCCCGTATATTTGACTTTCTCGAACTTGTAGCTGGCCGACAGGCCGACGGCCCGGCGTTCCATGTCGCCGGAGAAAGGATCGGAAAGTTCCCCGATTTCACCCTTGACGCCGTAGGTCCAGCGGTCGTTGGCGGCCCAGTCGAGGCCGAATGCCTGTGACAAACTCTGCGGCCCAGCGCCATGCGTGGCGCGGGTTTCGCCAAAGACGCGCAGATCGTCGGAAACGCGTGCGCTGGTGCCGGAAACCCAGGAGCCCTGGCGGCCACGCCAAGCAACGTCGGGTGTTTCGGTTTCCACCACATAGGTCAGATAAGCATTGCTGCGGTCGGAAAGACGATAGTCGCCGCCCAGTTTGCCCCCCGTACCCAGACTGCCTTCCGAGATTTCTGCCAGTAGCTTGAAACGATCATTGATGCGCCAGGCACCGCCGACACCGCCCCGGTGGTTGTCCTGCCGGTCACCGTCCTTGGCCAGGGTGCCCTGGACGAAACCATAGGTTTCCCAGTCTTCCTTTTCTCCCGGCTGGCCATCCGCTTTATCGGGCCGGTATTCACCGCGCAGGATGAGGTCGCTGCGGCCGCCATTCTGCGAGAGGGTCGGGCTGGCGTTGGCAAGGACATTCTGGCGTTCGTCGCGGCGCAGGCCGACAGCGCTGGTCCATTCGTTGTCGAGTTTCTGGCGCAGGCCCACTTCCATGGCCTTGCTGTCCTGGATGTCGCCGTTACGGTTATCGGCCTTGGCCTGTAGCGTTGTGCCTGCGGCGACTTGTATATCAGCTTTGAGGCCTTGCTGCTTCACGGCTTCGCCGCCATAAGCGATCTGGCCGGGAGCGGAAAAACCTTTTTCCCTGTTCTGCGCATAGGCCGACACGCGACCCTTCATGCTTTCCGTTACCTCGGCCAGATCGGCCGATGCCTCAATGCGATGGGCATTGGCGGGCTGACCGTTGCTGGCGAGGGGGTTGAAGCCGAAACCGCCGTCCTGCGAAACTTGTGATGGCGTTCCGACACCCTCCGAGCGGGCTACCTCGAACTTCACCCAGGTGCCGGGCTTGTAGCGCGCTGTGACGTCCATTCCCCGGAGTGTCTGGCCGAAACTGGCCTCGCCCTGGCGGTAATGCGTCAGGCCAAGTTGCAGGTGGTCGCCAACCCAGTGGCTGGCACGGATGCCGGATGTCAGATTGGCCACCGCCGTCAGGCCCGGCACATGCTCATAGGTCGTGACCAGAAAGAGCGGGTTGCCGCCCGCCGCCGAGGTCATCACCAGACCCGCGGCTCCGCCGCTCATGGCCAGGGGGTGACTGAGGATCAGCCGGCCTTGCAGGTAGTTGATCTCGTAATCCTGGGCCGGCGCCAGTTGCCTGCGCTCGATCACCAGCCCGGAATCCTTGTCGCGCATTTCGATCCAGACGCGTTCCGAACCCTGGGTGATGTCCTGTTGCCGCAGGTAGTAGAGCGAGCCGCCGCTCCCGCGAAATTCGTCTCGGGCGGCCACCGTGCCTGGGTCGGCGGCGAAAGCGTCGAGTACCGTGCGTTTTTCGCCAAATGGTGTCGCTTCTTCGGAGCGGTAGCGCGCCTTGGCGCCGTAGAGGCCGCGCGAGTATTGCAGCAGCTCGGTGCCGCTCCAGGCGGTCTGGAAATTACCCCACATGACGTGGGAATCACCCTTTTCGAGCCTGACGTAAAACTTGCCCTGGGTTGGCGCGTCGTCTACGGTGGTGGAGTCGTCGCCATACACCGGGTAATAGGCATTCGGGTCGATGCTGCGCAGCAGGTAGCGGGGATCCTTGCTGGAGAAGTTCTTGAACAGATTCTCGATCGGCTGCTCGCGGGTGTCGGCGGAGGCGGTAAGCAGGTACTCACCCTTGATCTTGCCCTTCAGATAAAAGGCGCCACGTCCGTCGATATAGGTGCTGCCGTCATAGTGCTGGGTGTCGCCTGTGACCAGAGTAGCCGGGCCGGAAACCCGGTTGCGGCCGATGGTCAGGTCGCCCAGCGCGACATAGAACCAGTCGTCGGCGGCAATCGTCAGGTTGCGCCGGAAGGTGGTGGCGCTGCCGTCCGGATTGCTGACCATCACCTCGACGGTGTGCGGGCCGGCCGGCAGGATCTGCTTGATGGCGAACTTGCCCTGGGCATCGACTGGCATGTCGAGTCCGAGGCTGCGCACCGTTTGACCCGGAGCGAGCCGGCTGCCGCTGACGGTGACGGTGCCGCCCTTGACCGGAATGTTGCGCAGTTGCAGGCTATTTTCGCCATGGCCGGCCAGGCGCTCGCGCTCGATTTTGTCGCGATCGGCGAAACCCTCTGGCGGACGCGGACGCACCAGCAATTCCACGGGCTTAAGGCCGGTTTCATCGAAGCGACCGTCGGCGTCGTAAACGCGCAGCAGGTAAAAGACCTTGTCGTCGGCGCCGACGACGGGTGCGGGCCAATTGACCGTTTCACCCCATCTGATGGGCAGGACGGCGAGCGGTGTTTCCACCGGCAGTTGTCCGGGCCGGAACAGGCGTAGTTCGGCCCTGGCGATCCAGGGAACATAGTTGGACCAGGCGCGGAATTCGACCGCCTCGCCGCGCACCACGCCATTCGGATAGGCCCAGGCATTCATGGCCGGATTGATGGCCAGCGCATCGAAACGTACCTGGATGTCGGCTTTTTCGAGCGCCACGTCGGTACAGCGCTGGCGGTCGGCCTCTGAAGTGGCAGCGCCGAGATTCACCGGCTCGCCGTCGATGGTGATGCGGAACGGCGCCTGCGGTGCGCCGGCAATTTCGGCTGCGCACGGCTGGCGCGGTATTGCAGGGGGCGGCAGGGATGGGGGCGCCTGGATCTCATCGAACCAGATGTGAATTTCCACACGCCGGTTTTGCGCCATGCCCTCGGGAGTGTCGTTGCCGGCCACGGGACGAGTCGCGCCGAGGCCTTCGATGGCCAGTTGTCCGGCCGCAAGCTTCAGGGTGTTCTTGAGATGGGCCGCCACCGCCAGTGCGCGCGCTTCGGACAGAACCTGGTTGTCGCGGTAAATATTCTGTGTGGCCGCAGACAGGCGTTGATTGTCGGTATGGCCAACAACGGATATTTTGAGATTATCCTTGCCGCGCAAGCGTGCTGCCAGTTCATCGAGATGACGGCGGTATGCTTCGGTGAGGTCGGCCTTGCCGGAGGCGAACAGGGCCCCGTGGGCGGTATCTTCGAAGGACTTTTTCAGCACCGGCTGCGTCGCCGGCAATGCGATGGCGGCAGACTTCATGGCCGCAGCTTCGGCGCGGGTAACGCCGGAAGGCAGCGGAAAGTTCACGGCAGGCTGCAGTTCGCCCGGCGGCGGTATGTCGTGCAGATCGACGCGAGCGTTATCGATGCGTTTGCCCGTTTCTGTGCCGGCAAAGGCAGGAGCGAACAACAGTCCGATGGCGGCGGCGAGGGCGGTTTGGCGCAGTGCACGGTGGTTCATTGCGCGCCCCCCAGTTCCGTCTCGATCAGCAGTGGGTGGCGCGGTTCATCCGCATCCTCTTTTCGACTTTCTTTCCACAGGACGCGGATTCGGTCGGCAACGGCGGCCAGACGTTGTTGCGCCAGTTCGGTGCCCTCCTGGCCGGGCCGATAAGCGATGCGCAGCACCGAGGGCCGCGCCGTGAGCGTTTCCGGCAGGGCAGCCAGTTGTTTGTGCCAGTCGGGCGCCAGTTCCACACTCGCGCCGACGAAGGCGCCGGCAGCCAGTTCCAGACGCACCACCCGATGCACGGTGGCGCCGAAATTGAGCTTGACCATCTTGCCACGCGTGACACGCACGTCGCGCGGATTCTCGGTGGTCAGCCGGTAGCCGGAGGGCAGCGTGCGCTCGTCCAGCTTCATGACGAAGTTCGAACCGCGGTCCATCTGCGGAATCGCCGCGCAGGTGACATGGAAGCGGCCCTCGGCATCGGTCGTCACCAGCAGCCCGCGCGCCGTGACGACACGCACGTTCGGGATGCCCGGTTCGCCATCGTCCTGATAGCCATTGGCGTTCTTGTCGTCGAAGACCTTGCCGATGATGTCCGAGCAGTCGAAGGTCGGGTCGGGAACGACGCGTACGGTAGCAGAGGCGATATTCGAAACCAGACTGTCAACGATATTGTTGAGTGCCCAGGCCTGATTGACGTACTCGGCCTCGCCGACACCGGCGCCGACCACCAGGATCAGTTTGAATATCTTGCGCTCGGCTGGCGTGAACGTCTGATTGCGCCAAGTAAGGTGGCGGCCGGCAACGGTGGGTTCGAGGGGGACGCCGTTAAGGGTCGCGGAGCCGATCCGGTAACGGAACCCCGGCGGAATCTGGTCGCGCACATCGAGGTTGGGCAAAGTTGCCGCCAGGGTGTTGGTGGCCGTGATCGTGTAGGGCACCAGTTCGCCGCGCTTGACGTTGACCAGCGGTGTCGTCTTGGAGACGACCAGGGCCCCGCCGAGGATCGGGTCGAGGGGGATATGGTTATTGAGGACGTCGGCTGATAGGCCGCTTAGCGCAAACCCGGTGAAATACTGCGTGCTGCCCGCACTAGCAGCAAAGCTGGCGCTGGTAACGGGGCAGCTGGCCGGGTTGTGCTGAGGCGTACTTGCCGGTGGCGCCGCGTTGCTCGTCTGCACTAGCGCCGGATTAGGCGCACCGCCGACCGTGGGGGTGTTGGTGCAGGGCGGGATGATGCCCGAGGGGAATGGCACGTATATGGGTGGTACCGTCACTGCCAGGGTATAGGTGCCTGCTGGCGCGCCGGGCAGCAGCAGGAACTGGTAGAAGCCGGTGGCATTGGTGGTCTGGTTCTGGTTTGCGGCACCCCCTAACAGATGCACAGCTGGATTGAAGCCGGCCGGACCGTTGATCGTTACCGTTGCACCGGCCACCGGGTTGCGTGTTACCGAGTCATAGACAATGCCGGAGGGGTCGATGGGCAGGTTCTGCTCGACGATGTTGGCCCCCGAGGCCAGCGTCAGTCCGGCGATGGTGCGGGCAGAGTAATCGGGCAGGCCGAAGGCAGCGTTGTAGGCAGCATCCTGGGAAATCGGGTTGCCGTACAGGGCACCGTTGGGATGCCGGAAACGGATTTCGTAGCCGGTAGCTGCCGGCAGATTGGCAATGCGGTAGCTGCCATCGGCGGCAGTGGTTGCGGTTCCCCTCTGTACGCCACCTTGCCAGGCTTCTACCTGCCAGCCGGCGGCACCGGGCTCGCCTGCTTGCTGTGTCTGGTCGGTACTCACGGTGTTGACCCAAATCTTGCCGGATATCTGGGCATTGGCTCCGGTGCGTTCGCCGAAAAGGTAAGCGGTGCCGGTAGTGGCAACGGGGAGTGCGATGACAGAGATACGGTTTTGCGCCGCGGCCGTGGTGAAGCTGCCGTTATCGACCGTTCCGCCTGCGTTGCCGACGGTTTCGCGGCCGTCCTGGTAAATGACCGGATGGGTTTCGGTCAGGGTGTAGGTACCGCTGGTCAGACCGATGAAACGGAAGCTGCCGTCGCCAGCGGTGGTGGTCGTCCGATTCACTGCCGCGCCATTGGCGTCGGTTCCGCTGAGGGTGATAACGACCCCGGCGATGCCTGGTTCGCTAGCGCCCTTGGCGCCGTCATCGTTGTCGTCGCGATAGACGAAGCCGGCCAGGCTGGAGGCGTTTTCGCGGAAGTTGTAATTGACGCCGGCATTGCCCGAGGCAAGTGGGATGGCGGAGATTACGTTCTGTGCTGCTGTACCGCCGAGGCCGCCAACCTGTGTGCCGGTGGCACCTGCGTAATCGCCAATGCCGGTCGGTTGCGTCTCGGTAATGGTGTAGCCGGCGCCGTTGGCCGGTCGGAGGTTGGTGAAGCTGTAGCTGCCGTCGGCGAAGGATGTTGTCGCCTGGTTGACCGCATTGCCCTGGTCGTCGGTGCCGGTCAGCGTCAAGGTCACGCCAGCCAGTTCCTCACCGGCGCCATAGGTGCCGTCGTTGTCGGCGTCATGCCAGACCCGGCCGGACAGGCTGCCCGACTGCACTTCGCCGAAGTTATAGCCGGTGGCGGGGTTGGCAGCGCTGAAGGCGATGCCGCTGATGCGGTTTTGTGCGGCGTTGTTGGTAAAGCTGCTGTTATCCACCGTGCCGCCTTGACTGCCAGCCGCCTCGCGACCGTCGAGATAGCCGGCGGCTTGAGTCTCGGTGATAGTGTAGCCGCCGGCTCCGGCACTGCGCAGGCCGGCGAAGTTGTAGCTGCCGTCGGCGGCTGTGGTTGTGGTGCAACTAGGAATGGTCGTGCAGACATCGACAGCTGAAGCCGTGTTGCCAGACAGGGTCAGTGTCACGCCATTGATGCCGGGTTCGCCGGCATCCTTGACGCCGTCGTTGTTGGCATCGTGGTAAACGAAGCCGGTGATGGTGCCGGTCTTCTCGCCGAACAGGTAGCCGCTGCCGTTCACGCCCGCAGTCAGGGGAATACCGGAAATCGTCGTTCCCGTCGTCGCCGTGCCGGCGGGCGTGCCTGTGGCGTTAGTGCGATTGGCGTAATCGACCGGCTGGGTTTGGGTGAGGGTGTAGCCGCCGCCGTTGCTGGCAGGCAGGCCGGTGAAGCCGTAGCTGCCGTCCGCCGCCGTGGTGGTGGTGCAACTGGCGATGATGCTGCAGACGTTGGCACCACTGGCCGTGGTGCCGGAAAGGGTGACCGTTACCCCTGGGATGCCGCTATCGCTGCCGTTGAAGCTGCCGTCATCGTTGGCGTCGTGATAGACGCGGCCGGCGAGAGAGGCACCGCGCTCGCCGAAATTGTAGTCCGCGCCAAACTGACCGACGTTCATGACGATGCCGGAGAAAACATCGTTGACCGCTGCGCTGCCGCCCAACGACCCCGGGCTGTCTAGGCCATCAGCATAGTTGGCAAGTGGCGGGCTGGCCTGGGATTGTTGCGTCAAGGCATACCCGGTGCCATCGCTGGCCGGCAGACCGACATAGTTGTAGGCGCCGCTGGCGTCGGTAGTCACCGTGCATGGGTTGGGGCTAATGGCTATGCAGATGTTTACGCTACCGCTGGTCTGGCCGGAGAGCGTGACTTGCACCCCGGCGATGCCCGGTTCGGCGGCATCCTTGACGCCGTTGTTGTTCAGGTCGACATAGACGAAGCCCGCCAGGCCCTGGCCGGATTCGCCGAAGTTGTAGCCGCTGGCAGTATCGTTGGAGACAACGGGAATGACGGTGATGTCTCGCAGTGCCGTACCAATGACGCCCACGTTGGCGGCGCGCACCGCGCCATCGATCGTGCCGCCCTTGCTGCCGGCCTGGGCTCCGGTATGGGTCAGGCCGGCAATGACGGCCTGTTGCACGGCATAACTGCCGGGGCGTAAACCAGTAAAGCTGTAGCTACCGTTGGCGGCGGTGGGGGTGGTTGTATTGACGGTGTTGCCGAGATCGTCCGTGCCGGTCAGCGTGATTGACACGCCGGTGACGCCAGCGGTTTCCGTGCCCTCGCGCACCGCATTGGTGTTGCTGTCGATAAAGACGAAGCCGGAGAGTGTGGCCGGAAGCAGTTCACCGAAGTTGTGTTCGGTCTTGCTCTGGTTGGGGCTGAGGGTGATGCCGGTAAGCGTCTCCGGCGCAGCGCGGCCGGCGGAGCCGGCGACGACATTGCCAACGCCATCGCCACGCTGATCCTTGCCATCCAGATAGCCGGTCGGCTGGGAGTTCTGCTGGATGGTGTAGCCGGTGCCATCACTGGGCGGGAGGTTGCTGAAGCTGTATTGACCGGATGCATTGAGACTGAGCGTGCAGGTCGCCAGCGTGCAGACATCCACGCCGTTGTAGGCCAGGCCGGACAGCGTGATGTGGTTGGCCAGGCTGGCGATGCCGGCCTCGCCCGATGCGGCGCGATCGCCGTCGTTGTTGGCATCGTGATAGACGTAGCCAGATAGCTGGCCACGCTGGATTTCCTGGAACACATAGCCAGTCGCGGCCGTGGCCGTGTCGGCGGGCAGGCTGATGCCGCTGATGGTGTTATGGGCAGTTGAGGCGGAGCAGTTTGCCGTGCCGTCGCAGGTATTCGCCGGCGCTGTGCCGCCTGCCGTGCCGACCGTCTCGAAGCGGTCCCAGTAATTGGCGGGCTGAGTTTCTCTCAAGTCCCAGATTCCCGGCGGCAGGGTTGCAAAGGTGAATGCGCCGGCATTGGTCGTCGTGGTCAGGGCCGCGTAGGTCTGCCCAGCGCCCGTCCCATAGGTGTAGCCGTAGCTGTCGGTGCCGGTCAGGGTCAGGGTGACAGCGTTGATAGCCTCGCCGGCATCGAAGCTGTCGTTAAGGTTGTTGTCGGCATACACCGTCCCGGCGAGACTGTTCCGTCGCACTTGCACAGCGACGCTGTTCGAATTGTTGCCGCTGGCGACGTCGAGCGAGGTGTTCGGCAGCGGCGCGATACTGGCCGTGTTGTTGATATTGGTAATGAAGGCGAAGGCATAGCTGCCGCTGGCCTGGTAAGCCGCGCGCACCGGGATGGCGATGGTGACGCGCTTGTTGGCATCACTGTCGCCGCCCGCAGGCAGCACGCCCAGGTCGCAGGTCACCGTGCCGCCGCTGCCGCTGGCCGGGCCACTACAGCTATTCAAAGTCAGCGACACGGCGCTGCCCGGCGTCACGCCGATGGCCGTGCCGGTGCGCACAAAGCCGCTGGGCAGCACGTCGGTCACGCGCACGCCGGCAGCATCGGACGGTCCGGCATTGGCCACGGTGATCGTGTACGTGAACTCCTGATTCAGGTCGACGACCGGCTGCGATACCGACTTGGTGGCTGACAGATCGGTCTTGGGCAATACGGTGGTGGTTTCCGAAACCGAATTGTTACCCGCCAACGTGTCTCCGGCGAAAGGCGATGCGCCGGTTTCATACGATTCGACGACCGCTGTGGTGCGGTAAGTGATGCTGCTGGCCGGCACGTTGGTTAAAGGTCCGGTATCGAATCGCAGCGCGAACGTTCTGCTGGTGTTGGGCGGCAGGACGCTGGCGGCCTGACTGGCGCCGAGGTAACACACCACGTTGCTGCCGTCGAGGCCGCAACTGGCCCCCGCCGGCAAGGTGCTGCCGCCGGCGTTCCAAGTCATGGTGTAGGGATTTGGCTGGCTGCCCTGCGGTGGCGGGGTCGGCGTCACCGTCAGCTTGAAACCGGTGGCCTGGGACGGGCCGTTATTCTGGGCGACGACCTGATACTGGATGTGATCGCCGAAGGCAGTGGGGTCGAATCCGGGATCGTTGTTGGTGACGGTCAGGTCGATGGCCTGGGTGGTCACTGTGACCGTGTTGCTGCCGCTGTTATTGGTGGCATCGCTCTCGACCGTGGTCGTGCTGATGGTTGCGTTGCTGGTGTAACTGGCATCCAGTGCATCCGGATACGGGTAAACCGGTATGACCTTGAACACCAGTTGGCGCGATTCGCCGTTGCTCAGGCTGAAGCCGGTGCATTCGATGCCTTGCTCGCCTGCATAGGGCGCGCCCACGAAGGTGACGTAGTTGCATGAGGCCGACGTGCCGGAGATGGCCGCGCTGGCAGGCACGTAACTCATCCGCGCCGGGTCGATGCGTTGCCGCAAGATGACACCGGCGGCCGCACTCGGACCATTGTTGCGGATCGAGTTGGTGTAAGTCAGTTCCACGCCGACCTTGACCGGGTTGGGCGCGGCGGCGATGCCCAGCACGGCCACATCGGCGATGGGATCGACGGTGATGCTGGCAGAGGCCGAGTTGTTGCCGCTGTTGCTGTCGATGGCATCCGGCGTGGCGACCGTCGCGGTGTTGTTGATGTTGCCGCTCAGAATCGGCCGATTCACCGTGATGGTGATGCTGCGTGGCGAACCGTTGGTGATATTGAGCAAGGTGCACGTGACGGTGGAACCGAAGCTGCACGATTCGCCAGCTGCAGCATCCGCAATAACCGCGCTACCGCCAGTCGTGCCGGCATTGCCGTTGTACCAGGCTTGCAGGACATCGGTGACCGTCGCCGTGGGTGCGACATCCGGACCGTTGTTCGATGCTGTCAGGGTGTAGCTGAAGGTATTGGTTGCCGTATCCAGCGTCGCCAAGGAAGCCGATTTCGCCATCGCCAGATCGACATTGCGCGGTGTGCTGGTCACGCTGCGGGTCTGGCAATTGTCGGTGGTGCTGTTGTCGGCGGGCAGATGCGACGAACCGGCGGATTGCCCCGTACAGGCTGTGTTGGCGAGCGGGCCGAGAAAACCGCTGGCAGCCTGGGTGGTGATGGTCAGTGTCGGCAAAGAAGCGCCGCGCGCCAGCCCGCTCGGATTGCTGTTGTCGCAGGTCACGGTCTCGGGTGAGCCGCTGGCGCTGCATGACCAGTTGGTGCCGCTGGCGCTGACGTAGGTTTCGTTGGCCGAGAGCACATCCGTCACACGTATCGTGCCGGTGGCCGTGGACGTTGAGGTGGTGCTATTTGTGACGATGATGGTGTTGGTGATGTTGCCGCCCGCCGCGACCGGATTGGGGCCCTTGCTTTTTGTCAATGTCAGGTGGGCGAACGGTGCGGCGATGTTGTAATTGACCGTTGCCGACTGGTTTGTGCCGCCGGCTGGCGCGCTGCGGCCGATCGTCGCGGCGTTGCTGCCAGCGCCGGGGGCGCCGGTTACCGACAGTGGGATGATGAAGTTTGAGGAGGTCGCGCCATTGGCAAGCGCTCCGACCGTGCAGGTGATGTCCTGGCCGCTGGCAGTACACCCGCCCGGCAGCGTGCCGATGCTGAAATCGGCGGACACGCTGTCCGCCAGCACCACGCCGGTCGCGTTCTGTGGCCCCTGGTTGGTTGCCGACAGCGTCAACGTGACGCCCTCACCGGTGGCGTAGGTGGTCAAGCCAGTAGCGGTGGACACCATGGTCTTGTTGGCGCGCAGCGTAGTCCCCGGTGCCACCGTGACCACGGCCAGCGAGGGACCGTTGTTGCCGGCGACGGGGTCGCCCGTTGCGGCATCGGTGGAAACGACGCTGGCGCCGTTGGTGATGGAGCCCGCGCTGGTAATGATGCGGCCGGTGACGGTAATAAGGGGGGCGGGCGCGCCGCTGGCGATCGGTGCCCCGGAATAATCGCAGGTCAGCGTTGTGCCGCCGTGACTGCACGACCAGTTTGTGCCGCTGTAGGACTGGTAGGTGAAGTCGGCGGTCGCCGGCAGGTTGTCGATGACCCGGAATGTCGTGGCCGGATCGGGGCCGTTGACGTTGCTGACGGCAAGTGTGAAGTTGATGACGTCGCCCGCCGTGGCGCTGGCCGGGCCGGTCTTGACGATGGTAAGGTTGGCGCCGTTGATGACCGTGGTGTTTTTGGTCAGCTCATCATTGCCCGAGTTGCCGTCTGTATTGCCGACAGCGCTGATGCTGGCTTTCGTGCTCGCCACGCCTGCCGTCAAGCCATTGCCCTGGAATGCGGTTGTCCAGATTGTCTGAGCGGCCAGGCTGGCACGCGTACAGGTCAACAGTTTCGGAGTGGGCGCAAGATTGAATGCGCAATCGGCAGGCGCGGGGGAGGAATTGAAATCGACATTGCCCGGTAATTCGATGAGCAGTATCGGATTGTTGACGATTTCTGCCGCTGCATTGTTGGTCACTTCAACGGTAAATGTGGATGAGGCGCCACGCATTACCGGATCAGGCGACCAAGTGTATCCGGAGACAGAAAGATCCGCGGCCAGTGCCGCCCCGGAAGTCAGCATGGCAGTCGCTGCCAGCAGACTGGATGCCAGGGCAACTGCCTTGCGCCGCAAAGTTCTGGTGATTGAGCGATGCATGGCTAGAGCGGTTTGCGTTGGCATGGTGTAGTCGCGGAGGGCGTCCGCGCAGTATTTACTGGGTTTGAGAGGGCGACCTGACCACAAAAAAACCCGAAACTTCGTCCGGGCCTGAATTGTGTGAATTCTATGCCTTAAGGAATGGCAATGATACTCAGCTGAGCGCCATTAGCACATGGGCATGGGAGGTGTTGCGAGAGCACAACAGGCCACCGCGACGGGTGGCCTGCTGCGTTCAGTCAGCGAGGGGTGTGGTGACTATCGCTCAGATGTTGTCCTGCGAGAGCAGGCCTTCAATTTCCGAGAACGTGGTGCTGACTTCGAAGGTCTGCACGGCGGCGCCCAATTGACGGCCGATCTGCGTGGCCGAAAAGATGCCGCGAATGCGGGTCTGCTTGGTGATCGGATTGCGTTCGCCGACCAGCGCATGCTGACGCTTCAGGTTCTTGAGCGTGGCGACGATGTCGCCGACCGTGGCGTGCAGCACGTCGTTGATCGAGACCAGGTCGATGTCGTCGCGCGGACACATCAGGTCGCTGACCAGCAGATCGCTGTGCTTCCCCCCTTGCGCCTTGATCAGCTTGATGGGTTTTTCACCCAGGGTGTCGCGCGAGGTGATCAGGCCGAGGACAATGTCGTCGCGATCGACCACCAGCAGCAGCCGCACGCCGCGTGAAATCATCGTCTGGGTGGCCTGTGCCAGCGTGGCATCGGGGCCGGTGGTGGCAACGGTCACCTGCTTGAGGTCAGTCATTACGGCAAGCGCGGGTGATTCGGCGCGCACCAGCGTGAAGGTGCTGGGTTCAATGTAACCGGTGCCCGGCGGCGCCTTGAAAGTGGCGAGGGGCTGTAGTTCCGGAATTTCCTTGCGGATTGTGGTCATCATTGTGCGGTTTCCTCTTTTTTTAGGTTTGGATGTGGCTGAATCTTAAACTGTTCGTACATTTCGTTCAGCAAAGGAATCTATGCCACGAAAAGTTCTGACACCGGCCGATTACTATTTTTCAAGCAGGCTTTCTGCGAAGCCCTGTTGCTTCAGGGGTGGTCTTGCGGCGATGTTTTTTCGCCGCCGGAACCGGCTGCCGCACGCTTCAGGCGGTCGGCGATGGCCTGCCAGGGCTGGCCGACGGGTTTCTCGATGAACATGTGGGCGCAACCGAGGGAATCAAGTTTGCGCAGATTGGCATAAAGTTCGCGGGCAAAACCCGCCGGATCGGCGGGGGCGACCTGCCAGCTGATCAGCGGATGGTCGAAGGGGGCGGGGAAGGTGGCCAGTACGGCGACGTGCTCACGCCTGACGAGGGCATCGCGCAGGACGATCGGCAGGCTGTCGTTGGGCATGATCTGCAACGGCGTGCGCGGGGCGTAGTGCGCTTCGAGCGAACCCGAGGCACGCGGCGTTGTTCTTGGCGCGAGCGGGTTGTCGGCCATCTCCGGCATGCGGCCGAGGAGGCGACCGATGTCGAAGGGGGAAAGCATGCCGGGACGCAGGATGACGGTGCGCGGTCCGGTGAGGTCGACGATGGTCGATTCGATGCCGACCGTGCAGGGCCCGCCGTCGAGAATCAGGCTGACGGCAGCGCCCAGGTCATCCCGCACATGCTGCGCCGTGGTGGGGCTGATGCGGCCGAAGCGGTTGGCCGAGGGGGCGGCCAATCCGTTACCCGCGCCGCCCGTTGCGTCGGCAAAGGCGCGCAGCAGTTCCAGGGCAACGGGGTGATTCGGCATGCGCAGGCCGACGCTGTCCTGGCCACCGGTAACGGCATCGGGGACATCCGGCTGGCGCTTGAGGATCAGCGTCAGCGGGCCCGGCCAGAAGGCCTTGGCCAGCACCCGGGCCACTTCGGGAATGTCGCGCGCCCAGTGTTCCAGATGGGCGATTTCACCTATGTGCACGATCAGCGGATGATCGGCCGGCCGCCCCTTGGCGGCGAAGATTTTGGCTACTGCTTCTGGATTGCGGGCGTCGGCACCGAGGCCATAGACCGTTTCGGTGGGGAAGGCGACGAGTTCGCCGGCGCGCAGCAGTTCGACGGCGCGCTGGATATCGGCAGGCAATGCGGACGAGCGCTGCGGGTCATTCATCGCCGCTGCCCGGCAAACGCCGTCCCGCCAGCGCCGACTTTTGGCTACGGCCGCCGCTGCGCTGCTTAACGTTCGCTTCGCTCACGTTAGCCTGCGCCGAAACTGCGTTTTGGCTACGGCCGCCGCTTTGTACCTTAACGTCCGCTACGCTCACGTTAGCCTGCGCCGAAAGACGGCACCTGGTCCGGACATTACTCATCATCGATGCCGATGGCTTTTCGTGCGGTGATTGCCGACTTTTGCACTTCCAGCGGGTCGCTGCCGATGACGGTGAAGTGGCCCATCTTGCGGCCGGGGCGGGGGTGGCGTTTGCCGTAGAGGTGCAGTTTCAGGTTGGGAATCGCCAGCAGTTGCGCCCAGTCGGGTTCATGCGCGTGGCGCGGGTCGGTGCGGTACCAGATGTCGCCGAGCAGATTGACCATGGCCGCCGCGCTGTGCGCGCGCGCCGCGCCGAGCGGCAGGCCGCACAGGGCGCGCACCTGCTGCTCGAACTGGTTGGTGACGCAGGCGTCGAGGGTGTAGTGGCCGGAGTTGTGCGGGCGCGGCGCCATTTCGTTGACGTACAACTGGCCATGCACGATGAAGAACTCGACGCCGAGGGTGCCGACGTAATCCATCTTCTGGGCGATGCCTTCGGCAATCTCTTCGGCATTGCCGGCGAGGCAGCCCGAGGTGCGCGCCGGCACCAGCGAGATGTCGAGGATGCCGCGGCGGTGGCTGTTTTCGGCGGTGGGGAAGCATCTGACCTTGCCGGATTCGTCACGCGCCAGCACAACGGAGACTTCGTAGTCGAGCTTCATCTGCTGCTCCAGCACGCAAGGCTCGTTGCGCATCTGGCCCCAGGCAAGCAGCGCTTCCGCGCGGCTATTGACGCGTGCCTGGCCTTTGCCGTCATAACCGAAGCGCGCCACCTTGAGGATGCCCGGAAACAGGCCGGCGTTGGCGTTGCGCAAATCGTCTGCGCTGCGAATGTCGGCATACGGCGCATGGGGAAAGCCATGTCGCTTGAGAAAGGCTTTTTCCGCACTGCGGTTCTGGCAGGTGCGCACCGCTTCGGCGTTCGGCCGCACGGTGACGAATTTCGACAGGTGGGCCAGCGTGTCCGCCGGCACGTTCTCGAATTCGGTGGTCACCGCCGCGCACTGGCCGCTCAGGCGCTCCAGCGCCGCGAGGTCGTCGTAGGCGGCGACAATGTGTTCGTCGGCGCTGCGTCCGGCGGGGCTGTGTTCGTCAGGGTCGAGCACCATGACGCGGTAACCGAGTTCATGCGCGGCCATGACGAAGAAGCGGCCGAGCTGGCCGCCGCCGAGCATGCCCAGAGTGGCGGGTGGCAGGATCATGGCGCCGGCGGCAGAATCATTGCTGGCTCACACCTGCCTCGGCAATTCGAGTTCCATCGCCAGCACTTTTTCGCTCTGGCGCGCGCGGAATTCGTCGAGTTTGCGCGACAGTTCCTTGCCGCGCTTGTCGTTGCAGGTCGCGATGATCGCAATGGCGGTGAGCGCCGCATTGGCCGCGCCGGCCTCGCCGATGGCGAAGGTGGCGACCGGCACGCCCTTGGGCATCTGCACGATCGACAGCAGGGAGTCAAGGCCGTTGAGATGCTTCGACGGCACCGGCACGCCAAGCACCGGCACGATGGTCTTGGCCGCCAGCATGCCCGGCAAGTGGGCCGCGCCACCGGCGCCGGCGATGATCGCCTTGAGGTCGCGCTCGTGCGCCACGGCGGCATAGTCGTACAGCAGGTCGGGCGTGCGATGGGCGGAGACCACCTTGGCCTCGTAGGGCACGTCGAACTCCTCAAGGATGCGCGCCGCCGCCTGCATGATCGGCCAGTCCGAATCCGAACCCATGACGATGCCGACCAGCGGGTGTGTGGTTTTCATAGTTCCTCCGCCGGGCCGCCCCAAGGAGGAACGGCCAATACATGGAGCGGGCGCAGCCCGCGAACAACCGTCACCCCCTTCTTCGAGAAGGGGGCTGGGGGAATGAGGGCCATCATCCCAGCGTCCTCTCGGCCGCTTCGAGGGTGTTGGCAAGCAGCATGGTGATGGTCATCGGGCCGACGCCGCCGGGTACCGGGGTGATGAGGCCGGCGACTTCCTTGGCCGATTCGAAATCGACGTCGCCGCACAGCTTGCCTTCCGGGGTGCGGTTGATGCCGACATCGATCACTGTCGCACCGGGCTTGATCATGTCGCCGGTGATCATCTTCGGCTGGCCGACGGCGGCAACCAGGATGTCCGCGCGGCGGGTATGGAAGGCGAGGTCCCTGGTGCGCGAATGGCAGATCGTGACCGTACAGCTTTCCGCCAGCAGCAGCATCGCCATCGGCTTGCCGACGATATTGCTGCGGCCGACGATGACGGCCTCGGCGCCCTTGAGGGGTACGTTCTCCGACGCCAGCATTTTCATGACGCCACAAGGGGTGCAGGGAACGAAGCGCGGGTTGCCCTGCATCAGGGCGCCGACGTTTTCGGCGTGAAAGCCGTCCACGTCCTTCTCGGGGGAGATGGCTTCGAGCACGGCCGCGGCATCGAACTGCCTGGGCAGCGGCAATTGCACCAGAATGCCATGTACGCTCGGGTCGGCGTTGAGTGCCGCGATCTTGCCGAGCACCACTATCGGTTCGACATTGGGCGGGTAGCTTTCCTTGATCGAGCGAAAGCCGGCCTTTTCGCAGGCCGCGACCTTGTTGCGCACATAAACGGCCGAGGCGGGATCTTCGCCGACGAGGATCACGGCGAGGCAGGGCACGATGTTCTGCGTGGCCTTGAGGGCGGCGGCTTTTTCCGCCAGGTCGGCGCGGACAATTTGCGACAGGGCGTTGCCGTCAAGAATGCGAGCGGTCATGGTGTTTATTCCTTTTTAGCGTGAAGCTTGGAACATTTTCGTGAAACACAATTCAAGCACCGTCATTCCCGCGCGTCATCCTCGAATGCTTTTATCGGGGAAGGGAATCCATACTGTGGTGGTCAGACTGATAAATTATGGGTTCCCGCCTTCGCGGGAAAGACAGATTTCATCATCAGGGGTGGTGTCTGCCGCCATGAAAGTTAGGCGGGGACGGCTTCCTGCGCCGCGGCAGCCCGGCCGGCGGCGAAGGCACGACGATTCAGTTCGACGATGGCCGCGCCCTTGCGGGCAAAGCGCGCCTCGATGCAGCGCAGCAGCACGTCCGCGGCAAACGGCAGGTGATCGGCGATGGCACCCAGCATGACGGTGTTGCCCAGACGCAGGTCACCCAGGTTGCTGGCGATGGTGGCGGCATCGAAACTTACCGTGCGGATGCCGGCGGCGCGCATCTCGCCGATCGGATCTGCCGGATAGTCGAACAGGCCGATCTCGACCACCGGCGGCACCAGCCGCGAGTCATTCACCAGGGCGAGGCCGTCCGGCCGCAGGTAGGCCGACCAGCGCAGCGCCTCGGCGGCTTCGAAGCCGAGCAGCACATGCACGGTGCCCGGCGCGATCTGCGGCGAGAGCACCTTGGGGCCGAAGCGCAGATGCGAGGTCACCACGCCGCCGCGTTGGGCCATGCCGGCGACTTCGGTTTTTTTCGCATCGTGGCCTTCGGCGATGGCCGCCTCGGCGAGGATTTCGGTGGCGGTCATGACACCCTGGCCGCCAATGCCGCAGACGAGGATGTTGGTAATGTTATTTTCCATAATGGGTTTCTCCGCCGGGCCGCCCCAAGGAGGAACAGCCAGAGCATGGAAGCCGCGCAGCGGCTGAACAACAGTCACCCACTTCCTGAGGAAGGGGGCTGGGGGGATGGGGATCCATAATTTCAGACCGGACGCAGCATGGCCACGACGCGCGGCCCTGCGACCTGCATGATGGCATCCGGCGCACAGGGCTGGAGGCACATGCCACAGCCGGTACACGCGATCGGGTCGATGCGCACGAAGGCGAGGTCGACTTCCTTGCCGGACGGCTTCACCACCTTTTCGCGATGCGTGACATGAATCGCCGGGCAGCCGACATCGATGCAGTTGCCGCAGCCGGTGCATTTGTCATCATCGACATGGTAGGCGCGCGCCGCCTTGAATTCGTCGGTGAGCACGCAGGGCCGGTAAGCGAGGATGACCGAAACTTCCTCGATCTTGGTCTCCTCGCGGATCACCTTGAACAGCTTGGGCATCTCGTAAGGATCGACCTCGCGCACCCGCTCGGGCTTCACGCCGAGCGCCTCGACCAGCTTGCGGAAGTCGATGCGCGGCGCCGGGTTGCCACGGATGTCGAGGCCGTTGGCGGGCGTGTTCTGGCCGCCGGTCATGCCCACCGTGCCGTTGTCGAGCAGCAGGAAAGTGATGTTGCTGTTGTTGTAGGTCGCGTCGAGCAGGCCCTGCATGCCCATGTGCATGAAAGTCGAATCGCCCATCACGGCGAGGATTTTCTTGTTCTTGTCGACCGCGCCGCGGCCCTTGTCCATGCCGTGTGCAACGGTCACGGCGGCGCCCATGCAGATTGTCGTGTCGAGCGCATTCCACGGGTGGCCGGCGCCGAGCGTGTAGCAGCCGATGTCGCCGGCAACGATGATGTTCTTCAGTTGCGACAGCGTGTAGTAAATGCCCATGTGCGGGCAGGAGGCGCACAGCGTCGGCGGCCGCGGGAACACGGCCGGCGCGGCGACTGGCGGCGGCGCTGGTTCGTTGTTCAGCAGGCGGTTGATCGCCGGGGTCAGCACCTCGGGGGCCAGTTCGCCGATCTTCGGCAGGATGTCCTTGCCATGCACGGCGATGCCGGCGGCACGAATCTCGGTCTCGACGACCGGTTCGACTTCCTCGACGACCACCAGCGTATCGACCATGGCGGCCAGTGCTTTGATCATGTTCAGCGGCAGGGGATTACTCATGCCCAACTTGAGCACCGGCGCATCCGGGAAGGCTTCGCGCACATGCATGTAGGCCGGCCCGCTGGTGACGAAGCCGACGCGGCGATCCTTGCCCGGTTCCAGCACGTTCAGCGGAGAATGCTCGGACACCTCGCGCAGCACCGCGTCGCGCTCGAACATCAAAGGAATGCGCCGCTTGGCGTGGGCCGGCACCATCACCCAGCGCTCGGCGTTCTTGACGAAGCCGGCCGGCTCGTGCGCCACGCGCTCGCCGACCTGGGTGACGCACTTGACGTGGCAGATGCGTGCCGTCATGCGCACGAACACGGGCACCTGGTGCTGTTCCGACAGTTCGAACGCGGCGTGCACCATATCGTAGGCCTCCTGCGAATCGGCCGGCTCGAACATGGGCAGATGGGCGAAGCGGGCGTAGAACCGCGAGTCCTGCTCGTTCTGCGACGAGGCCATGCCGACGTCGTCGGCGACGGCGATCACCATGCCGCCGACCGTGCCGGTCAAGGTCAGCGTCATCAGGGGGTCGGCGGCGACGTTGAGGCCGACGTGCTTCATCGCACAGAAAGAGCGCGCACCCATCATCGAGGCGCCCAGCGCGACCTCCATGGACACCTTTTCATTCACCGACCACTCGGTATAAATGTCCGGGTAGGTGCACAGGGCTTCTAGGATCTCGGTCGAAGGCGTGCCGGGATAGGCAGCGGCCACCTTGCAACCGGATTCCCAGACGGCGCGGGCGACGGCCTCGTTGCCGGAAAGAAGCAGCCGGGACAGGTTCGGCGCGGGTGCGAGTGCTGCTACTGCTGCCATATTGGACTCTCTGCGTGGTGAGGAATGGTTAACCATGGCCCTGATGCCGTCTGGCACCATGAAAGCCGGTAAAAGAGGTCGGATTATCGCTTTTTTGGCCCGCCAGCGTCTACCCGCAAAATTCGCAAAAGTGAGCGTGACCGAAGGGAATCCCCGTGGGACTGGCGGGACGGCGCCAGCCGTCTCGCCTTCAACATGTGGACGGCGCCAGCCGTCTCGCCGCCAACATGGGGGCGGCGTGCCTCCAGCGGCCTTGCCACCGGCAGGATTGGGCATACACTTTGATCAAGGCCAGAGTCTCTGGCCGCTGGCTTCTTTGGGTGAGCAGGCATGAAGCACGAAAGACGCACCGCTACCTTTCCCCGCGCAATCCTTGCCGCGACAGGGGGACTGTTGACTGCCCTCTTCCTCGCGTGGGCGCCTCTCGCTGCAGCCGACGCGCCCCCCGACACCGCAGAGATGGCTCGTTGGCTCGCCGGGATGAAGACCGACCCCCGGGGCCCCTTCGACGGGATCTACTGGTTCTGCAAGGATGGTGCGGTGCTGCCCCCCGGACCCTATGCCTGCGCGCCCCGTGGCGGCGGCATCCAGCACGGCAGGCTCGGCGAACGCGCCCGCGCGCTCGAGGAAGCCGGTTTCCTGGTGGGCAATGTGCTGGCCGCCACCGATCCCGAGGCCCTGGCCGCCACGCCGGGACAAGCGGCGCTGAAGGCCATCCTGCTGGAGCGTTATCTGGTTGCGGCGGACAACGGCTGGATCCTGCGCCGGGCGCGCTACTACCGGGGGGCCTTCCAGGTGGAGGACGAGATTGCGGCCGCAGAGGCGATTCTGGCCGCTTTGGCCGCCCGCCAGCAAGGGGAGCGGGACTTTCTGCTGCTGCGCCAGGCGGCGCTGCTGCTGCCGCTGGCACGCAATGGCGCGACGGTGACGCGCTCCCACGAACTTTCCTCCAGCCTCGCCACTCTGGATGCCGGCTTCGCGTCGCTGCGCAACAAGCTCCACTCGCAGCCGGATGCCGCCGACGCCGGGCGGGTGCGGGCCTATGCCCGCCAGCAAGGGCGCAGCGAGCCCGAGTTCGAGCAACTCGCCCAGGCCATCGAAGCGCTCTTCGCCATCCGCGACCTGAAGCAGCCACTGAATGAACTGGCCGGGCGCCTCGACAAGCATCCATTTGCCGGCCAGTTGCGCCGCTTTGCCCTCGAGCTTGAGGTCACACTATCGCCCGCGCAGCGCTTCGCCGCCAGCGCGGCATTCCTGGCTGAATTGCGCGCGGCCCTGCCGGAACTCCCGCAAAAGCTGCGCGTGGCGGCGCTCCGGCTCAGTCTGGATGTCGAGGCCACGGCCTTCGCCAGCGGCCGCGGCTTGCAGGGCGACCTGTCGCGGGCGCGCCCGGCCGAGCGGCTCGCCGTGCTGGGCAGCGCCGCCGAGGCCCTGTACGGCGTGGGGCTGCTCACCGCCCGGGAGCGTCAGGCGACGCGCGAGGCGCTCGACCGCCTGGCGGTGCCGAGCCTGCCCCTGGAGCGTTACCGCGCGGAACTCGGCTATCTGGCGCGGGTGCCCGCCTGGGCCGGGCGCGAGTTGGCCTTCCACTTTGCCGCTGCGGTGACGGGGCTCGCCCGCATCGAACCTCTGGCATCCCAGTTCATACCCGACCGCCTGCGGGCAAGTCCGCTGCTGGTCTATTCGGCCTTGCTGGACGGTCTGCTGCAGGAGGCCAACAGCCTCGCCGGGATCGAGCACGAGATTTTTGGCCAATCAGTTGGGGCGGGGTTGCGCGCCCTCAATCCGGGCCTGGCCCGGGGCATCCTGCGTCTGGATGCCACCGCTCCCCGTCCGGACGGCATCTATCTGCTGCGCGAAACGACAGAGAGCCTCCCGCCCGTGGCCGGCATCCTCACTCTGGAGGCCGGCAACATCCTTTCCCATGTGCAACTGCTCGCCAGCAACCTGGGCATCCCCAACGTGGTGGTGGATGCCGGGCTGGTGCCGCGCCTGCGGGCGATGGCGGGGCGGCCCATCGTCATGGCCGTGAGCCCGGGCGGGCGGGTGCTGATCGCCGCGGACGGCCCGCGCTGGGAGGCTGTCTTTGGCCACGCCGAGCGGCCAGCGGAGCGCATTCACCCGAATCTCGCCAAGCTGGACCTCGCGCGGCGCGATCCGATTCTGCTCGGCGAGCTGCGGGCGGACGACGCCGGACGCATCGCCGGGCCGAAGGCGGCACGGCTGGGCGAACTGAAGCACCACTACCCGGCGGCGGTGGCCGACGGCCTGGTCATTCCCTTCGGCGCCTTCCGCGCCTTCCTCGAACACGCCCTGCCGGGAACGGGAATGAGCGCCCATGCGTGGCTGCGCGCCGAGTATCGCCGCATCGACGGCCTGCCTGTCGCGCAGCGGGAGCCCGAAGCCCGGCGGCTCTTGGAACGGCTGCGGAGCTGGATCGGCACGGCCGATGTCGGGACACAATTCCGCGCGGCCCTCGCTCGTGCCATGCAGGAGCGTTTCGGTCCGGACGGCAGCTATGCCGTCTTTGTGCGCAGCGACACCAATGTGGAGGATTTGCCCGGCTTCAGCGGGGCGGGGCTCAACCTCACCGTGCCGAATGTGGTGGGCCTGGACGACGTGGTTGCGGCGATCCTGCGCGTGTGGGCCTCGCCCTTCGCGGAACGCGCCTTCGCCTGGCGGCAGATGCGCATGGACGCTCCCGAGCACGTCTATGTTTCGGTTCTGCTGCAGCGCGCGGTGCCGGTGGACAAGTCGGGGGTGATGGTGACCCTCGACCTGGAGAGCGGCAGTTCCGCCGGCTACACGGTGGCGGCGAACGAGGGCGTGAGCGGGGCTGTTTCCGGGCAGGCCGCGGAGGAACTCCTCATCGTCGCCGCAACCGGCGAGGTGCGGCTGCTCGCCGAGGCCAGCGCCGCTACCCGGCGCATCCTGGGCACCGCTGGCGGTCTCGAGAGCCAGCCGGTTTCGGGTCAGCCGGTGCTGACGCCGGCCGAAATCGAACAGTTGCGGCGACTGGGCCGGGAACTGCCGGAGCGTTTTCCCCAGCGTGACGAGAGCGGGCAGGTCGTCCCGGCGGACGTGGAATTCGGCTTCGTGGCGGGGCGCCTTGCGCTGTTCCAGATTCGCCCCTATCTGCAGAGCCGGCAGGCGCGCCGCGACCGTTTTCTGCTTGAACTGGATGCGCCGCTGCGCGCCCAGACGGGGCGCAGCATCATGCTGCGGGAGACACCGTGATGCGCGCCCTGTTTCTGCTGTTCCTGCTGCTGCCCGGCCTGGCCCGCGCCTATCCGCTGGATGGCCTGAACTACACCGGCATTGCCCGCCTCGAAGGCTACCGTCTGGCACAAGGGAACAAGGCCAGTGGCCGGGTGCAGCCGCCGGGCGGGCAGCTGGCACTGCATCAGGTCGAGCTGCGGCGCGTCGGCAGCAAGCTGGCGCTGCCGGCGCCCGACGCGGAATTCAGCCGCCAGCTGACGGATCTGCTGGGTGCGGAGGCCGATCGCTATGCCGTGGCCGTGCTGGACCTCAGCGACCCGGCGCGGCCGGTTTATGCGGAGCACCGCGCCGCGGCCCGCTTCAATCCAGGCAGCGTCGGCAAGCTGGTGGTGGCCACGGCCCTGTTCCAGCAGCTTGCCGATCTTTATCCCGACGACATCGCCGCCCGCGAACGGATCCTGCGCGAAACGCAGGTGGTCGCCGACAGTTTCATCGTTTCCGACAGCCACGCCGTCCCCTTCTGGGACGGCAGCCGCCTTGCCCACCGCCCCCTGCGCCAGGGCGATGCGGCGAGCTTGTGGACTTACCTCGACTGGATGCTGTCGGCGAGTTCCAACGCCGCCGCCTCCATGGTCCTGCGCGAAACCCTGCTGCTGGCCGGTGCGGGCCGCGCTTACCCGCTGGACCAGGCGCGGATCGACGCCTTTTTCCGCACCCACTCCAGGGCAGAGCTCGCGGCACGGCTGGGGCGGGCGCTGCAGGGCGGTATTGCGCGCAATGGCCTGGATCCGCAGGCCCTGCAGCAGGGCGGTTTTTTTACGCAAACCGGCAAGGCCCGCGTGCCGGGGAGCGGCAGTTGGGCGACGCCACGGGAACTGATGCGCTGGCTGCTGGCGCTGGAGGAAGGGCGGATTGTCGATGCCTGGTCCAGCCGGGAGATCAAGCGCCTGCTGTACATGACCCAGCGCCGCATCCGCTACGCTTCCTCGCCCGCCCTCGACGACGCCGCCGTGTATTTCAAATCCGGTTCCCTATTCCGCTGTCAGCCGGAGCCGGACTTCGTCTGCCGAAAATACCAGGGCAACGTGGAAAACCTGCTGAACTCGGTGGCCATCGTCGAGCACCCGGCGGGCCAGCGCCGGCTGCATTACCTGGTGGTGATCAACTCGAACGTGCTGCGGGTGAACTCGGCGGTCGCCCACCAGACCCTGGGCACCCGCCTGCAACGGCTATTGGAGAAGCGCCACCAGGCTGCGCGGGGCGGTGTCGAACACGGCCTTGTCCATCCCGACGATCAGGCGGCGCAGCCACTCGCCGCCCTGGGGGTCCTCCGCCAAGGCCACGGCGATGTAGCGGCGGCCGTCGCGTTCGACGATGGCGCTGTCGGCATGCCAGTTCTGCCAGCTGCCGGATTTGCGGAAGATTTTCGAACCCGGGCGTTCGGCCTCCAGGCCCTTGACGAACTTGTGGTGAATGCCGGGATTGCCGAGGATGGCCTTCATCTCGCCGGTCAGCTGGGGCGAAGTGAGCCGCCCGGTCTCCAGCAGGTAGTAGAAGCGGGCCACCTGCAGGGCCGTCGCCCCGTGCGAAAGATTGTGCAGGGGGTCGCGCAGGGTGTCGCCGCCCTTGCCGTAGGGCCGGCCCACCCAGAGGCCGCCGTTGCGCTCGGGGTCGTACAGGCGGTAGCGGGGCGACTGCAGCAGTCCGGCCAGGTAGCGCATGCCGACCCGCTCCAGCATCTCGCTGGCGGCGGTGTTGGAGGAAACGCGGATCATCCGGGTCAGGGTGTCGCGGGTGGGCGCGTCGAGCTGCATGTCGCCGGCCTCGATGCGGGCGAAGGCCCCGAGCAGGATGGCGATCTTGGGCAGGCTCGCGGCATAGGCCATGTGATCGGGATTGAGGGCGGCAAAGCGGGGGCGGTCGGGCGCGGTGATGTCGACCAGGGCCACCGACAGGCGGCGTTCGCGCACCGCCGCGGCAAGGCCGAGCGATTCCAGCCTGACTTCAAGCTGGGATTGCAGACGATCATCGAAGGAACGTTCGAGCGCCGGGAAGGACTGGCCGGCGTGAATGGATATCGAAGTCAGGATCAGGGTAAAGCTGAGGATCAGTCTTTTAAAGAACAAACTTTCTGGCCTCCTGGCGGGTTGCTGGCGTCTGACGTGACCCCGGAAAAATCGATTGGGACGAGGCTCGAATATCCTCGTTCCCCACAAGGCAAATAGCCGACTATGACCGACAATCCGCAAAAAAGTTCCCCAAAATTTGGCCAGGTTCATGGGGCATTCTTGAGGTCGCTGGTGTTCCTGCTGGATTTCTTCCTCATCATTACCGCCCTCTACCAACTGAAACCGGCCAGCCGCTCCTTGCTTATCGAGGCCCACGGTGCCGAGTCACTGCCGTATGTCTGGATCGGCTCCGCCGTCGCCTTGCTGATCGCCATCGCAGTGTACCGGAAGATCCTTGAACGGTTCGGCCGGGTGCGCGTCGTCCTGCTGAGCTGCCTGTTTTTTGCCGGGGCCCTGGTCGCCTTCAGGATACTGTCCGCCACGCATGCGTCCTGGGTGGCGGTGGCCTTCTACATCTTCGTGGACATTTTCGGCGTCGTGCTGGTCGAGCAGTTCTGGAGCCTCGCCGACAGCAGCTACCGCACGCAAGACGGCCGGCGCTGGTACGGCCTGGTCGGCACCGGCGGGCTGGTGGGCGGGGTTTTCGGCAGTCTCCTGGCGACCTTGCTGCTCAGCTATACATTCTTGCAGACCCCCGACCTGATGCTGGTGGCCGCCGCCATCGTCGGCCTCATCTTCGTCCTCACCTGGGCCATGGACCGCTGGGGATGGCTGTGCCGGGCGGGGGAAGACGCAGCGCCGGCAATTCCGGCGGCGCAGGCGGGCGGCTGGCGCCTGATCGCCGGCAATCGCTATCTGGTGCTGATCGCTTTCGCCCTGCTCCTGGCCCAGGCCATCGCCCCACTGGTGGAATACCAGTTCCTGCGCATCGTCGAGCTGGCCTATCCGGAACGGGAGGCGCGCACCGTCGCGCTCTCGCTGTTCTTCAGCGTCATGGGCGGCGTCTCGATCGCCGTGAACCTGGTGCTCACCCCCCTGATCCTCGGCACCCTGGGGGTGCTCGCCGGGCTGCTGGTGCAACCCGTGGCGCTGGCCCTGGCGACCGGCGGCTTCATGCTCCAGCCGACCTACATCACGGCCGCCATCATGAAGATCAGCGACCGCGGCCTGTCCTATTCCATCAACCGCGCCGCCAAGGAACTGCTCTACATCCCCGTCGAGCCCCAGCTCATGTACCAGGCCAAGGCCTGGATCGACATGTTCGGCTACCGCCTGTTCAAGGCGCTGGGCTCACTGATCATCATTGCCCTCAGCCACTGGACACTGGTCGGGGCGGGCGTGGCCGACCTCGGTTGGGTGACCCTGCTGGGTTGCGTCATCTGGGCCTGGGTGCTGGTGACATTGCACCGGCAATATCTGGTTCTTGTGAAGCCAAAAGACCGCAGCGGAGCGTAAACCGCCGTACCCCATGCGGGGCATTGCATCCCGCCAGTCCCGAAAAAGGGATTCCCTTCGGTCACGCCGACTTTCACGCTAAAAACCCGGCTCGCACCCCATAGAGCACAGAGGACACGGAGCAATGGCGCAAGCACACAAAATTCAGGCGCACTCAACGGGCGACATTCTCTTATTTCGTAACGCCCTGTTTTTTCTCCGTGATCACCGTGCCATCCGTGGTGAACTGCTTTTTCTAGGGTTATATAAGGCTTTACATAAAGACTGAGACTGGTTGCCGCCTGCTGATAATGGCATACCCGGTGGCTGGTCTTCAGTCTGGCCCGCGGATTGTTTCCGATTATTTACGGATCAATGGATAACCAGCAATGCCTTGATTTTGGCGCGAACGTGCATCATCACGTCAGCGGGCACCGTGGCCTTTTTCTTCGCATGGCGCACCTTCCAGTCCAATGATTTGACCTGGTCGGACAGCACTGCACTCGCCACGCCGCTCACCTCGGTCAGCACTTCAAAAGGATGCCCCTTGATCTTGGTGCTCATCGGGCAGCAAACCATTAATCCCGTCTTGCCGTTGTAACTCGCAGGACTGATGACAAGTGCCGGTCGGTGGCCAGCCTGCTCATGACCGGCTTGTGGGTCAAACTCCAGCCAGACAACATCTCCAGACTCGGGAACATAGCCACGTCCCACCATCAAAACGCTTCCTTACCGACCGGGCTACCGAAACTCACCTCGCTGTGAGAGTTCGTGGCCGTGATCCCACTCAACAACTGGTCAAGATCGTATTCGACGGTGTCAGATGGCTCGATCACAATGCGCCCCCGGGTTACGCTGATGTTGACCTTTTGCTCAAGATTGAAATCCGCTTCCTTGATGACGGCAACCGGCAGACGTAGTGCTGGGCTATTGCCCCATTTTCGAATAACCGCTTCCATGATTGCAGCTCCTTGCCAAAATGTTTCTACATTGTAGATACGCGCCAGCCGAGATTCAAGATATTTCTCGCGACGGGAATGGCCGTTGCTGCTCTCCATCAGCAATGGTGAATCGGCAAGATTTTCGGTCACGCCGGGTTGCGCGGTAGATGGACGCTTACATCTCTCCTGCGGCCCATATTCTTAAAAGCTGCTGACTACGATCATCTCGGTACAGGTTTTCAATCTCCATCAAAGCCCAAATCTGACTGGCCACTTTGAGGCGCGCATCTTTCGCTGAACAAAACTTAGCCTTTCGTATACCATACTGAAAGAATGGGTTAATTGTGGATCGATGGATTGTCCTGGCAACCGAAAATCCGGCTTGGTCATCGCCATGTGCTGCTCAGTGCCTCGCGCCTTGTCAGGCCGTTGGGCAGTGTCGCGTTGACTTTGTTGGCTTTGTAACGAAAGCGATTACTTGGAACCACAAGACGAAAAGCCACCGCAGGCGCCGTCGCTGCGCTCGATAGCCGAGGCGCAGCTTGCGCGGGATCCGCTCGCCCATAAAACTCGCGGGCTGCCGGCCGAAGAACTGCTGCACGAACTGCAGGTGCACCAGATCGAGCTGGAGATGCGGAACGCAGCCTTGCGCGCGGCACAGCTTGAATTGGAGGCTTCACGCAACCGCTATGTCGATCTGTACGACTTCGCGCCGTCCGGCTGTCTCTCGCTGACCCTGGATGGCCTCATCCAGGAGGCCAACCTCACCGCCGCCGAGTGGCTGGGGGTGGCGCGCGGACAACTGCTGAACCGCGACTTTGTAAGCTGCGTCGCGCCTCGGGATCAGGATCGCTGGACGCTTTTCCTCAGGCGCATGATGCCGCCCGGCGACAAGCACACCATAAACCTCGCCATGCGGCGCGCAGATGGCACGGTGTTTCCCGCCCGGTTGGTCGCCGCGCCGCGTGAAGTCGGCGTGACCGAAGGGAATCCCTTTTTCGGGACTGGCGATACGGTGCTGCGCATTGCCCTGACCGACATTAGCGAGCACAGGACTGAGCAAGACCGGCAATTTCGCATGCTGGTGAAGAATCTGGACGGCATGGCGTACCGCTGCCGCAACGACCCCTCCTGGAGCATGGAGTTCGTCAGCGAAGGCAGCCTCGCGCTGCTGGGGGTCAGCCCGCAAGAACTCACATCCGGCACCTGCAACTACGCCGATTTCATGCATCCGCAGGACCGGGAGCCGGTCTGGCGCGAGGCCCAGGCCAATCTGGCGGCGCGCCGGCGCTGCCGCCACGAATATCGCATCATCACCCGGGATGGCGGCGAGAAATGGGTTCTGGAACTGGCCAGCGGCATGTACGCCGACGACGGCACGCTGGAGGCCATCGAGGGCTTTGTCACCGACATCACTGCCCGCAAGCAGCTGGAGCTGGCGCAGCAGGCAAGTGCCGCCGCGCAGCAGGCCATACTGCAGGCCATACCCGATCTGCTGTTCGAGCTCGACGAGGATGGCCGTTATCACAAAATCCATGCGCGACAACCGGAGTTGCTGGCGGCCGAGGAAGCGCGCCTGCTCGGGCGCACGCTGGGCGAGATGCTGCCCGCCGCCGCAGCGGCAGAAGGCATGGCAGCGCTGCGCGAAGCGGCCCGGGATGGCTGCTCTTATGGGCGGCAGATATGCCTGCCCCTGCCCCAGGGCGAGTCCTGGTTTGAGCTGTCGGTCGCGGCGCTGCCCCTTGTTGCCGGCACACCGCGGCATTTCATCGTGCTGTCGCACGACATCACCGCCCGCAAGTCGGCGCTCGCAGGCCAGTTGGCCAGCGAGGCCCGGCTCCGGGAAGCCCAGGTGCTGGCGCAGATGGGCTCCTGGGAGCTGGACCTGGCAAGGAACCTGTTGAGCTGGTCGGCGGAAATCTTTCACATCTTCGAGATCGATCCGGCCCGGTTCGATGCAAATTACGAGCAATTTATCGCGGCCGTGTATCCGGATGACCGTGCCGCCGTGGACGCCGCCTACCAGGCGTCGGTGGCGAACAAGGCCCCGTATTCGATCGAGCACCGCCTGCTGCTGCCCGACGGCCGCGTCAAATGGGTCGCGGAGCTCGGGCGGACCGATTACGACGCCAGCGGCAAGCCACTGCGCTCGCTGGGCACCGTGCAGGACATCAGCGCGCGCATGGCAGCCAGAGACGCGCTGCGCGAATCGCAACAGCGCCTTGTCTTTCACCTCGAACACACGCCGATCGCGGCAATAGAGTGGAATTTAGATTTCACCGTGGCCGCATGGAATCCCGCGGCGACTGAGATCTTCGGTTATTCGCGCGAAGAAGCCCTGGGCCGGAAAGGATCGTTCCTGCTGCCGCCGGGCGAGCGCGAACCGATTGATCGGACATGGGAACCCCTGCAGGCAGGCAGTGGCGGCAGGCGCAGCATCAACGAGAATGTTCGCCGCGATGGCACGGTGATCATCTGCGAGTGGTTCAATACGACCTTGCGCGACAGCGAGGGTCGTGTCGTCGGCGCGGCCAGCCTGGCGCAGGACATCACCGCGCGCAGGCGCCTGCAGGATGCTCTCGAGCACGCCCTGGCACGCACGCGGCTGCTGTCGGAGCGCCTCGTCGCCATCCAGGAGGAAGAACGGAGCATGATCGCCCACGAACTGCACGATGAAGTGGGGCAAAACCTGACGGCGGCGAAGATTCATCTGCAGGCGATGGAACCCATGGCACGCGATCATGCGACGTTCCCGCACGAAAACCTGCGCGAAGCGCTGGCGGCCGTGGCCCACACCCTGGAACAGGTGCGTAGCCTGTCACTGGACTTGCGCCCGCTGCAACTCGATGACCTGGGGCTGGTGGTATCGCTGGGCGCGCTGCTCGAGCGTGACGCCGCCGCAGCGGGCTGGGTCGCCCATTTTGATCCGGATGTCAGGCCGGAGCGCATCGAACCCGACCTGGCGCTCGCCTGCTACCGGGTGGCACAGGAGAGTCTGACCAACATCATGCGCCATGCCGCGGCAAGCGCTGTCCATGTCAGACTGATACTGGACACCGAAGAGCTCGAACTCGCCATCCGCGATGATGGCCGGGGTTTCGATGTCGCCGCCGTCGAGGGAAATGGGGGGGTGACCAGCCTGGGCCTGTTCAGCATGGAGGAGCGCGTGCGCAGCAGGGGCGGCACGTTCGAGATCCTCTCCGCAACAGGCCGGGGCACCGAAGTGGTGGCGCGGTTTCCGCTGCGGCGACCCGCCGCCGGGGAGCGCCAATGAAGCCGCTGCGTCTGCTGTTGGCCGATGACCATACGGTGGTGCGCAGCGGCATCCGCATGCTGCTGCAGTCCTTTGCCAGGATCGAGATCGTCGCCGAGGCCGATGGCGGCCAGGCGGCGCTGGACCTTACCGAAAAAACCGCGCCGGATATCGCGCTGCTCGACATCTCCATGCCCGACCTCAGCGGTATCGAAGTCGCGGCGCAGATGCGGCTGCGCTTTCCGCAAACCCGCGTGGTGATCCTGTCGATGCATGGCGACGTCGAATATGTTGCCCAGGCCCTGCAGGCCGGTGTGGCCGGCTACCTGCTCAAGGACGCGACGCCGGAGGAACTTGAAACGGCGCTCCAGGTCGTCGCCCGGGGCGAGACCTATCTGAGTCCCCGGGTATCGGGCGCACTGGTCAACAAGTACGTGCGACCCGCGGCCAGCGGGCTGTCCCCGCTGGATGCGCTGTCCCTGCGCCAGCGGGAAATCCTGCAACTCATCGCGCGCGGCCTGAGCACCAAGCAAATCGCCGCAGACCTCGATGTCAGCATCAAGACCGTGGAGACCCATCGCGCCCAGCTGATGGAACGGCTCGAAATCCGCGATATCGCGGGGTTGGTGCGTTTTGCCATCCGCAGCGGCCTGATCTCGGCGGAAGAATAGTCCCCGACACCGCCGGGTTTTCGCGCGCTAAGGAAACACCGAATAAGTCCGTCACACCGGCGCAGGCCGGTGTCCAGGTGTCTGAAAACACTGGATTCCGGCTTGCGCCGGAATGAGTGCGAATCTGGACTTGTTCAGCATTTCCCTAAGGTATTTGGCGGGCCATTTACCGTTTACCCCGATAGGCCGCGCCGCCACGAGCTGGCATCATTCTTCCCAATTAGTTATAGCTGTTGCGCTGTGACGGCATGACCTGCGGGGTGGCGCGAGCTTGCACGGCGCCACAGCCCGCAGCCATCGGGAACAAACCAAAAGAAGGTCGGGAAATGAACAGTAGCGCTGCCGCAAAGCTCGCCGAATTCCGCGCGCAATACCTGAAACAACTGAATGGGCGGCTTGCCGCCATTCGCGCGGCGTTTGCCGGCCTCGACCCGGCGGCCTGGCAGGTGGAACAGGCGCAGACACTGCATCGCCTGGTGCACGGCCTGACCGGCTCGGCCGGCACCTTCGGCCTCGCCGCGGTGTCCGACGTCGCCCGCAGGCTCGAAAACGCCCTGGCCAACACGCTGGACAGCGGCCAGCCCCCGGATGCCGCCGCCTGGCAGGCTATCCTGGAAGCGCTCGACCGCCTGGCGCGGCGCGTCACCTTCAGCCTGGCCAGCGACGCGCCCGAACTACCGTCGCCCGAACTGCCGCCCCGGCCGCAACGCGCGCCGCTGGTCCACCTGGTCGAGGATGATCTGCCCCAGGCCGAGTTCCTGCGCCAGCGCCTGCTGGGTCATGGCTTCCGCGTGCGCCACTTCAGCGACCCGGCGGATTTCAGTGCCGTCATCCGCAGCAAGCTCGACGAGCGGCCTGCCGCGGTGGTGATGGACATGATCTTTGCGCAAGGCGATACGGCCGGTGCCACCACCGTTGCCACGCTGGGCCTGGGTGCCGGCAACGGCGTTCCGGTGGTGTTCGTGTCGGTGCGTGACGACATCGCCGCACACCTGGCCGCTTACCGGGCCGGCGCCAGCCGTTACCTGGTCAAGCCGGTCGATCCCGACCAGCTCTGCGCGCAGCTCGACGTCCTCACCCGCATGCCGCCCCAGCCCTTGCGCGTGCTGCTGGTGGACAATGACGACGCAGTGCTGGACTACCATGCCGCCGTGCTGCGCGAGGCCGGCTTCGAGGTTCTCGCCATCGCCCGGCCGCTGGAAACCCTCGATGCGCTGGCGCGGTTCGTGCCGGACGTAGTGGTGCTCGACGTCTACATGCCGGAGGCCAGCGGGCCGGAGCTGGCGGCGGTGATCCGCGAGCATGACCGCCACATGAACCTGCCGATCCTGTTTCTCTCCGCCGAAACCGACCTGAGCAAGCAACTGCTGGCGCTCAACCTCGGCGGCGACGATTTTCTGGTCAAGCCGGTGCGGCCCGAACACCTGGTCGCGGCAGTGAGCGCGCGTGCCCGGCGGGCCCGACAGAACACCGAGACCCTGCAGCGCCTGCAGATCACCCTTTACGAGCGGGAGCGCGAGCATCTGGCGCTCGACCAGCATGCCCTGGTCAGCGTCGCCGACGCCGCCGGCCTGATCACCTACGCCAATCCGGCGTTTTGCCTGATGAGCGGCTACCGCCTCGAGGAACTGCTTAAACACAGCCACAACATCCTCAATTCCGGGCTGCATCCGGTCGCCTTCTATCAGGACATGTGGAGCACGATCAAGAGCGGCAAGGTCTGGCATGGCGAGATACGCGACCGGCGCAAGGACGGCAGTTTCTGCTGGATGAAAACCACCATCACGCCTTTCGTCGACGCGGACGGCAATGTGTACCAGTACGTTGCGATCCGCACCGACATCACCGCCATCAAGGAGACCCAGGAAAGCCTGCGCATCGCCAAGGAGCGGCTGCGGCGCAGCCAGATCTATGCCAACGTCGGCTGCTGGGACTGGGACATCCAGACCGGCGATCTGTACTGGTCCGAGCGTATCGCCGCGCTGTTCGGCTATGCCGAAGGCGAACTGGAGACCAGCTACGACAATTTCCTCGCCGCCGTCCACCCCGATGACCGCCAGCGCGTGATCGACGCCGTCAACACCTGCATCGCACACGACCAGCTCTATGACATCGAGCATCGGGTGGTCTGGCCCGACGGCACGGTGCACTGGCTGCAGGAGCGCGGTGCCGTGACGCGCGACGCCGACGGCAAGGCGGCGCACATGCTCGGTGTGGTGCAGGACATCGGGGGGCGCAAGGCCGCCGAGGCGAAACTGGTTGCCTCACGCGAGGCGGCCGAGCGCGCCAACCGCGCGAAGTCGGATTTTCTGTCGAGCATGAGCCACGAACTGCGCACGCCCTTGAATTTAATCCTCGGCTTCGCCCAGGTGCTCGAATACGACAGCGCGCTGGGCGCCGAGCAGCAGCGGAGTGTCGCCGAAATCCTCAAGGCCGGCCACCACCTGCTGGAACTGATCAACGCGGTATTCGACCTCGCCAGGATCGACGCGGGCCGCCTCGACCTGTTGCTGGCGCCGGTGGCGCTGGCACCGCTGGCCGATGAGTGCCGTGAGCTCATTCAGCCCCTGGCCGCCAGGCGCCGGATCGCCCTGCATATCGAACTGGCGCCAGGCCTTGCTGTGCTTGCCGACCGCATGCGGCTACAGCAGGTGCTGCTCAACCTGCTCTTCAACGCCGTCAAGTACAACCGGGAGACGGGCGAGATCCGGCTGGCGGCGCGGGCGGACGCGGGCGGCATGCTGCGCCTCACGGTCAGCGATACCGGCCCCGGCATTGCCGCCGAGCGGCTGCAAGACATCTTCAAGCCTTTCGAGCGTCTCGGCGCCGAACGCAGCGAGATCGAGGGCAGCGGCATCGGCCTCACCATCGCCCAGCGCCTGGTCGAAGCGATGGGGGGCAGCATCGAGGTCGCCAGCGAAGTCGGCACCGGCACCACATTC
The DNA here is from genome assembly GCA_030682175.1 of Rhodocyclaceae bacterium. Lineage (GTDB taxonomy): Bacteria > Pseudomonadota > Gammaproteobacteria > Burkholderiales > Rhodocyclaceae > Sulfuricystis. The sequence continues at coordinate 29,333 of JAUXOM010000028.1, read as the reverse complement.
AGCATCAGCCTGCCGCTGGCCGGCAGCGGAGACACCCACGGAGACACCCATTGAGCCCAAAAGATCTTGAGCTTGCGCCCCTTGCCATGGCCGACGACGAAGCGGCCCCGTGCCGGGTGCTGGTCGTCGATGACATGGCGACCAACCGCATGCTGGTGCGGGCCACCCTGGCGGGTGACGCATACCAGGTCAGCGAGGCGGCCAGTGGCGAGCAGGCGCTGGAGCTGCTGGCCAAAGAAGTCGTGGACGTGGTGCTGCTGGATGTGAACATGCCGGGCATCGACGGCATCGAAACCTGCCGCCGGATTCGTGCCGACGAATCTCTCCGGTTGCTGCCGGTGATCATGCTGACGACGCAGGATTCGACGGACGACCTGTTGCGCGGGCTGGATGCCGGCGCGACCGACTACGTCACCAAGCCCTTCGACCGCAGGATACTGATCGCCCGCCTGCGCGCCGCCGTGCAGCAGCACCAGGCCGGCATCGCCCGGGCACGCGAGCAGGTCCTGGCCAGGCAGGCCGAAGCGAACCTGTTCACCCGTGCCACGCTCGATGCCTTGCCCGCCCATATCGCCGTGCTGGACAGCAGCGGGCGCATCATGCTGACCAACATCCAATGGCGAAAGTTTGCCCAACAGAACGGCCTGCCCGCGGCGGCGTGCAGCGAAGGTGCGAGCTATCTGGGTACCTGTCAACAAGTCCAGGCTGCGGGTGACGAGAGTGCATCCGCAGCCACCAGGCTGATCGAGGACCTGCTGGGCGGGCAACGGACGGAAGGCAGTTTTGAGTATCCCTGCCACTCTCCCCAGCAGGAGCGCTGGTTTACCTGCCGCGGCAGCCGTTTTGTGGTCAAGGATGCGGCCTATGCGGTGATCGCCCATGTCGATATCAGCGCACGCAAGCAGGCCGAACTGGCTCTGCAGCGGGCCAACGAGGATCTGGAGTCGCGGGTGGCGGCACGCACCCAGGAACTGGAACGCGCGCGACAGGAGGCCGAGCAGGCCAGTCAGGCCAAGTCGGCTTTTCTTGCCGCGATGAGTCACGAGATCCGCACGCCGATGAACGGCGTCATCGGCATGGTCGACGTGCTGGCCCAGACCAGCCTCCGCAGCGACCAGGTGGGCATGGTCGAGCTGATCCGCGGCTCGGCGCTCGCGCTGCTCGGCATCATCGACGACATCCTCGACTTCTCCAAGATCGAGGCCGGCAAGCTGGAGATCGAGCACGCGCCCCTGGACATCGCCACGCTGGTGGAAGATGTCTGCGACCTGCTCGACCAGTTGGCTCACAGGAAAGGCGTCGAGCTGACGCTGTTCACCGACCCGGCCTTGCCCAAAGTCGTGCTGGGCGACGCGACGCGGCTGCGCCAGGTGCTGCTCAACCTCACCAACAACGCGATCAAGTTTTCCGCTGACCCGGGGCGACCCGGGTGCGTCAGGGTGCGTGCGGTACTGGAGAAAGTCGGCGCTGGCGAGACGGCGGTGAGCTTGCAGGTGAGCGATAACGGCATCGGCATGGACGCGGCCACCCAGGCCAGGCTGTTCACCTCGTTCAGCCAGGCCGACAGCTCGACCACGCGGCGCTTCGGCGGCACCGGGCTGGGGCTGGCGATATCGCGCCAGCTGGTGGAGTTGATGGGCGGCGAGATTGCGGTACACAGTGCCCCGGGGCAAGGCGCCACCTTCAGCGTGCGCCTGCCGTTTGCGCTGGCACCCGAGCAAGCCGCTACAACACCCGCGCCCGCAGCCGATGTCGATGTCGCCGGGCTGTCCTGCCTGGTGCTGGGCGGCGCAGGCAGCCTGGCCGATGATCTCGCCGCCTATCTGGCGCACGCCGGCGCGCGGGTCGAGCGCGCTCCCGATCTGGCCGCGGCCCGGCCATTGATCGCCGGCCTTCCGCCCGGCCCGTGGGTCTTCGTCGTCGATGCGCCCGCCGGGCGCCCGCCGCTCGACGAACTGCACGCCGCCTGCCGTGCCCGCGCCGGCCTCGACGCCCACTTCGTCACCATCGCACACGAAACGGCCGCGGGCACCTCCGACCTGGTGGTCATCGAGCGGGGCCGGCGTCGCAAGCCGCGGCTCAGAACGGATGTCGTCACGCTGGATGCCGAAGCCATGCACCGGCTGACCTTCCTGCAGGCCGTCGCGCTCGCCGCCGGCCGCATCGAGAGTGACACCCGGGCGGAACTGCCGGCAGAGTCCAGGGACAAGCCCGCGCCGCCGACCCGCGAGCAGGCCATCGAACAAGGCCGGCTGATCCTGGTCGCCGAAGACAACGAGACCAACCAGGAAGTGATCCTGCAACAACTCAAACTGCTCGGCCTGACGGCGGACGTCGCCGTCGATGGCCGCGCCGCTTTGGCGCGCTGGCACAGCGGTGATTACGCCCTGCTGCTGAGCGACCTGCACATGCCGGAGATGGACGGCTATCAATTGACCGCAGCGATTCGCGCCGCCGAGTCCGCGCTGTCCGGCCAGCGCCGTCTCCCGATCATTGCCCTCACAGCCAATGCCCTCAAGGGCGAGGCGCAGCGCTGCCGCGAAGTCGGCATGGACGACTACCTGAGCAAGCCGGTGCAACTGGTGAATCTCAAGGCGACGCTGGAAAAATGGCTGCCCCCGGTGGCCTTGCCGATGCCGGAGGCAGCGCTGCCAGCGGCAGCAAGGCCAGAAGCGGCGGGCGCCAGCACACCAGCGGCCCTTCATCTCGATGTGAGCGTTCTCGAACAGCTGGTCGGCGACGACCCGGCCGTGATCGACAAGTTCTTGCGCAGTTTTCGCGCCAGCGCCCTTGGAATCGCCAGCGAAATCACGATTGCGATCGACGCCGGTCAGTCGGCGCAGGCAGCAGCGCTGGCGCACAAATTGAAATCCTCGGCGCGCTCGTTCGGCGCGCTGGCGCTGGGCGAGTTGTGCGCAGCCATGGAGCAGGCGGGCAAAGCCGGGCAGCGTGAAACCTTGAACGACCTGCGCCCGCGCTTCGCGGCCGAGTTGCACGCCGTGTTCGATCAGCTTGATTCCTTGCTGGCGTGATTCCGGACAAATACATACCGAGCGACATTCATGGACAACACCAACAGTCAAATACTCCTGCTCGATGACGATCCCCTGGCCTGCATGCTGCTCGAACGGCAACTGGCAAACCTGGGGTACCACGCTGTCAGCAAGTTCGATAGCGGGAAAGCCGCGCTGTCCAGCCTCGATGATCCGGCCGGACGGCCGGTGCTGATTCTCCTCGATCTGAACATGCCGGAGATGGATGGCATCGAATTCGTTCGCCATCTGGTCGAGCGGCGCTATACCGGCAGCCTGATCCTGATCAGCGGCGAGGATGAGCGCATGCGGCAGGCCGTGGAAAAGCTGGTGCGGGCGCACAAGATCAATATTCTGGGCCACCTGCCGAAACCGGTCCAGCCGGGCGATCTGGCCGCGCTGTTGAGCGCCTGGTCGCCGGCGGCCCCGGGTCGGCCACGTGCGGCAAAAAAGGCCTATGCGGCCGACGAGCTGCGTGCCGCCATCGCCAACGGTGAATTGGTCAATTACTACCAGCCCAAGGTGGCCGTCGCCGACGGGGCGGTGGTCGGCGTGGAAACCCTGGTGCGCTGGCAACATCCCGCCGACGGCATGGTGTTTCCCGACCAGTTCATCGACCTGGCGGAAGCGAGCGGCCTGATCGACGACCTGACGCGCGTCGTATTGAGCAGCGCGCTGGCGCAGGCCAGGCGCTGGCAGGATGCGGGGATTTTCCTGAAGATCGCGGTGAATGTGTCGATGGATAATCTGGCGACGCTGGATTTTGCCGATTACGTCGCCACGCAAGCGGCGGCAAGCGGCATCGCGCCGCAGGATCTGGTGCTGGAGGTGACGGAAAGCCGCCTGATGAAGGACGCGCGCGCGCCGCTGGAAATCCTGACGCGCCTGCGGCTGAAACGCTTCCGCCTGTCGATCGACGATTTTGGCACCGGCCACTCCTCGCTCGCCCAGTTGTGCGACATCCCCTTCGACGAACTCAAGATCGACCAGAGCTTCTCGCACCGCGCCTGGGCCGACCAGACTTTGCGAACCATGTTCAATGCCAGCCTCGATCTGGCGCAGCGACTCAAGATAGAGACCGTGGCGGAGGGTATTGAAGATCGCGCCGACTGGGATTTTCTGCGCCAGACGGGGTGCGACACCGCCCAGGGTTATTTCATCGCCCGTCCCATGCCCGCCGCCGATCTGCCCGGCTGGATCGAGGCCTGGCCGGCGCGGATAGCGGAGGAAGCATGACGACACCGAACCCAATGGCCGCCAAGATCCTCATCGCCACCGATCTGGCTACCGATGCGAATCTGGTGAAAAAAAGCCTGCAGGATGAATTCGACCACATCTTCATTTCCGCCAATCCGGATAGTGCGGTGCAGGACTTCGAACAGCACCGTCCCGATGTGCTGGTACTGGCATTCAATACCTTGGAGAAGTCGGAGCGTTTTTACCTGGGTTTGCACCGCCATTGCCCGGTGGTACACGAACATCCCCACCGCACCGTGATTCTGTGCAGCAAGGATGAGCTGAAGCAGGTTTACCAGTTGTGCCGGAAGGATCTGTTCGACGACTACGTTCTGTTCTGGCCGATGACCTTTGACATGTCGCGGCTGCCGATGTCAATTCACTGCGCGCTACGCGAAATGGCCGCCCACAAATCCGGCGCGCCCGCGGCGGCCGAGTTTGCCGCGCAGGCCCGATTGCTGGCGGAACTGCAGGCGACGCTGGATCGACAAGTTGCGGAAGGCAGCCAGCACATCGATTCGGCCAGGCGAGGCGTCGCCCGGGCCGAACAGCAAGTCGGCGCGGCGCTGGATGGATTTTCCCGTCGGCTCATCCAGGGTGAGCTGCCTGGCGCGGTCGAGGTCAGGAATGCCGATGCGCTGCAACAAGAGATCGGCCGCATCAAGCGGGATGAGATTCAACAGATGTTTCGCGCCGCAAGCGAATTCGCCCGTCCGGCCGCGCAATGGGCTGAGAAATTCAAGCAAGCCTGCGCGCCGCAAATGGAATCACTCAGCGCCCTGAACGCCAGCATGGCGGAACGCACTCCGGCGACGGTGCTGGTGGTGGATGACGACGAACTCCAGCAACAGATCATTGCGCAGATACTCGCAGCGCAAAACTATCAGCTGGTGTTCGCCAGCAATGGCATCGAGGCGCTGAGCCTGCTGCGCAAAATGCACCCCGATGTCATCCTGATGGACATGATGATGCCGCAGATGGATGGGCTGGAAACGACGCAGCGGCTGAAGGCCCTGCCCCAATTCGCCACGGTGCCGGTCATCATGATCACCGGCCAGGGCGAAAAACAGCTCGTGGTCGACAGCCTGAAGGCTGGCGCCAGGGATTTCGTGGTGAAACCGGTCAAAGCAGCTGCGCTGATTGACAAGCTGCGGCTGGCGTTGGGCAGTGCCGGCTGAGCTTAACGGGGGCTTTGCGGATTCATGCCGCTATTCAACGACACCGGTGTTCATGACAAAGGGACATTTGTTCACCACATTCCTGGGGAAACGCCAAATAAGTCCGTCACACCGGCGCAGGCCGGTGTCCAGGTGTTTGAAAGCACTGGATTCCGGCTTGCGTCGGAATGACTAATCTGGACTTGTTCAGCACTTCCCTAGGGTATTTGGCAGGCCATTTACCGTTTCCCCCGATAGACCGTGCCGCGTCAGGCAGGCACCATTCGCGCTATCGCTCAAGTCATAGACCTGACCGGTACCGGTTATCACTGCAGGAGGTCACCATGTTTCCGATTCGCGTATTGCTGGTTGATGACAGCCCGGCCTTTGCCCGGGCCTCGAAGTATTTCTTCGCGAGTCTGGACAACGTCAACGTGGTTGGCCGCGCCAGTTGCGGCGAGCAGGCGGTCGAGCTGGTAACGGCGTTGGCCCCGGACCTGATCGTCATGGACCTGGCGATGCCCGGCATGGGCGGCCTGGCCGCGACGCAGCAGATCAAGCAGTCGGCCAGCGCACCGAAGGTGTTGATCCTGACGCTGCACAATGGGTCGATCTATCGGCAGGGCGCGCACCGGGCCGGGGCGGATGGCTTCCTGGCCAAGGACGATCTGGTGTCGCAGCTGCCGGCGTTCCTCGCCGCGACCTTTCCGGCGGGTGGTCAAGGCCGGCCGGACGGCCTGCGCGCGGCTGCCGGGTAGCGCAAGGTTGTTGCACAGGTATGAGATGAAAGGCGCAGCAATGGTTACTGAGCATAGCGGCATTGCGCCGTGGCGAGACGCGGCCCCGTACCGGGTGCTGGTCGTCGATGACATGGCCACCAATCGCATGCTGGTGCGGGCCACCCTGGCGGGTGACGCTTACCGGGTCAGCGAGGCAGTCAGTGGCGAGCAGGCGCTGGAGCTGCTGGCCAGGGAAGCCGTGGACGTGGTGCTGCTCGACGTGAACATGCCGGGTATCGGTGGCATCGAAACCTGCCGCCGGATCCGTGCCGATGAACCTCTCCGGCTGCTGCCGGTGGTGATGCTGACGACACAGGAGGCTCCCGAGGACATCGTGCGCGGGCTGGATGCCGGTGCGACCGACTACATCATCAAGCCCTTCGAACGGCGGGAGCTGATGGCCCGGCTGCGTGCCGCCGCCGAACACAAGCGGGCGCTCGACCACCTCGACGAAGCGGAATCGGTGCTGTTCGCGCTGGCGCGCATGGTCGAGGCCAAGGATGAAAACACCGGCGATCATTGCGACCGCCTGGCCCATGTCAGCGTGGTCTTCGGGCGCGCACTCGGACTCCCCCACGACGACCTCGAAGCCCTGCGCAAGGGCGGCGTGCTGCATGACATCGGCAAACTCGGCATCCCCGACTCGATCCTGGGCAAGAAGGGACCGCTCACCGTCGACGAGTGGGTAATCATGAAAAAGCATGCCGAGATTGGCGCGGCCCTGTGCAGCCCCTTGAAGACCATGCGCAAGACGGTGGATATCGTCCTCCACCACCATGAAAAATGGGATGGCAGCGGCTATCCTCATGGTCTGGCGGGCCAGGACATTCCACTGCTGGCGCGCGTCTTCCAGATCGTCGATATCTACGATGCGCTGGCGTCGGAGCGGCCCTACAAGCCGGCCTGGTCGCGCGACAGAATCATCGCTACACTGCAGGAAGAGGCCGACAAGGATTTGCGCGATCGCGAACTGATTGCGGCATTCCTCGACATCCTGAAGACGCGACCTGAAGCCTTGCAGCTACCCACCGACAGGCGTGCGAATCTCGACCAGAAAATATTCGGCGCCATCGAGGAGGCCGGCACGATCGCCTGGGCACGGGATAAGTATTCAAGCTGCATGATCGGGTAAAACAATGCCATCGACCAAAATGCAAGCATCGCCGCCGGCGGACGGGACCAGGCCCGGACGCGAAAGCCCTGCCGCGGCCACCCCGACGGTGGCACTGCAGGTGCTGCGCCTGCGGCTGCAGGACATACAGTGCGCGATCGATCTGTGCTTCGTCGAACGTGTTTCCCCGCTGGTGGCCGTACAGCAGGTTCCCGGCGGGCCGCGCTATCTGGCCGGGTTGATGAACTACCGCGGCGAGAGCCTGGCGCTGGTCGACCTCGGCATCTGGCTGGGCTTGACCGACGGCGAGCCCTACAGCCTCGATACCCCCATCATCCTGTGTCACGACGGCCAGACCCGGGTCGGCTTCGTGGTGAGCGAGGTCTTTCAGGCGGAAGCTGCCGCGGCCAGCAGCGTGCAGATGGAAAGTACCTTCGCCGGGACCGTATCGCCCTTCATCGCCGCCTTGAATTCCGCGTCCGGACAGGCCCTGCTGCTCGACATGCGGCGCATCATGCAACTGGACTTTTCCGCGGCGAGCCTGGGCACCCCATGACGACGCCAGCACACGAACCGCCTGACAGCGGCAACAAGCACGGTGACAGCCTCGACCCCGCCGGCGAGGAGGCGCTGTGCCGCCTGATCACCGAGCGCACCGGCATCGTGCTGCACGACCATCAGTTGCGCGGCCTGCGCGACACCGTGGCGCAAGCCTGCGCGCATTTCGGCTACGCCGGAGCCGCAGCTTATCGGCAGGCCTTGACGGAGAAGGCCGCGTTTTCTCCCGAACTGGAATTCCTGGTGGCCCAGATCACGGTCGGCGAGAGTTATTTCTTTCGCGATGCCGCCCAGATGGACTTGCTGCGCGACACACTGCTGCCCGAGCTGATCGCGCGCAAGCGCCTGGCCGGGGATCGCGCCATTCGCGTGTGGAGCGCCGGTTGTTCGAACGGACAGGAGATCTACAGCATCGCCATCCTGCTGCACGAACTGTTGCCCGACATCGACCGCTGGGCGCTGCACCTGCTGGCGACCGACATCAACACCGACGTGCTGGCGGCGGCGCTGCGCGGCCGCTACCGCGACTGGTCGCTGCGCGCCACGCCGGCGCCGATCGCCACGAAGTACTTCAAGCCGGTCGGCAGCGAGCATGAGCTCGATGGTGCGATACGCAAGCGGGTCAAATTCAGCTACCTCAACCTCTCCGAGGATGCCTTCCCTTCCTTGATCACCGAAACCCATGCGCTCGATCTGATTCTCTGCCGCAACGTGCTGATCTACATCGAAGGCAAGGCGGCGCGGCAGATCGTGCACCGCTTCGCGCAATCCCTGCTCCCCGAGGGGCTGCTGCTGCTCGGTACCTCCGACCATGTCGAGTGGCCGGCCGACGCGCTCCAGCGCATTCAGCTCGGTGATGCCGCCTTTCTCAGAAAACTGCCCGCGCCCGCGCCGGAGGCAGTGGCTGCACCCTCTTGCGAGACGGCCGCGCAGCGCCCTGCAGCCATCAGCACCGACGCGGTGGCCGAGGCGCTGAACCTGCTGGGCACGGGGCTGGCGGCGCCGGCGCGGGGTGCTGGCGCCGAGCCGACGGACCTGGCGCGCGTGGTGGAACTGCTGCGCGCCGAGCGCTGGCGCGAGGCCCTGCTGGCTGTCGATCAGGCCGGCAGCGCGACTGGCACCTCGGCTGGGTTGCTGCAGGCCAGGGCGAAGGCGCTGGCCAATCTGGGCGATCTGGAAGCGGCGCTGCAGGCCTGCGAGCAAAGTCTGGCGCTCAACCCGACCGACAAGCACACCTACCTGATTCAGGGCATGGCGCTGATGGAACACGGCCAGGCGCAACAGGCCGAGGCGGCCTTGCGCAAGGCGATGTTCCTGGATCACGCTTTTGCCGAAGCCCACCACCAGCTCGGCCATCTGCTGCTGCGGCTGGGGCGTCGTGCGGCGGGGCTGAAAAGCCTGCGCAATGCGCTGCAACTTGCCGAGCAAAGCGATCCGCAACGGCCGATCCATAACGCCCCCGGCATGAACCATGGCCGCTTTGCCGAAATCCTGCGCCACGAGATCGGCATCCATGCCGCAGCGATTCCGGCGACCCGCCGGCAACACGGCCAGGCAGCAGCCGCCCCCGCAAGGACGACAACATGACACGCAGGACAAAGCCTGACGCACCGCCAACGTACGGGAATGCTCAGCCAGCCGCGTCGATCGCAGCGCAACCCGGCGCGGCACGCGGCGACCTGGCCCAGGCCAGCGCCTGGTCGCTGATGCCCAAGGGCCGCGGGGCGCAGGCTGTTTTACAGCAACGCGCGCGCGTGCTGGCAGCCAGCCCCGCGTCACAGCGGGCGCAGGCGAGCCACCGCTATGTGCGCTTTCGCCTCGGCCCCGCGGAGCTGTATGGCATTCCCTACGCGCATCTGGAGGAGATCATCCGCTGCGTCGACATTACCCGGGTGCCGTGTACGCCACCGGCCATCGCCGGCGTCGCCAATTACCGCGGCGAGCTGCTGACGCTGCTCGACCTGAAACAGTTCTTTCATACCGACGCGGCTCCGCCCGGCGCGGATACGCAGGCGATCGTGGTCCACGCCGGGCGCGCGCTGTGCGGCCTGGTCGTCGATGAAATCGAGGGCGACGCCGAATATGCGGCCGACAGCCTCGACCCACCCCTGTCTTCGGGCGGCGTCTCGAATCTGGACCACGTGCTGGGTGTGCATCAGGGCCAGGTCACGATCTTGAACATCGCCGCGCTGCTGGACGACCCGGCGCTGCTCATCAACGAAACCGTAGCCTGAATACCCCGGCTCACCAGCATGCATTTGAAATAGGAGAAGCAGACATGAAACAGACCAGCGAGCAGCAGTCACTGACCCACACGATGGGCATCGATGCGCAGGACCAGGCCAAGATGAAGGCCTTCGTGGATTTTGACGAGGCCGATGCCAGGGAGCTCAAGGCGCTGCTGCCCGAGGTCAGCGCGGCGGCCGATGCCATCGTCGATCAGTTCTACAGCAATATCCAGCGCTATCCGGAGCTGATGCAGGTCATCAACGATGCGGGCTCCAATATCGACAGGCTGAAGGCGGCGCAGAAGCGCTATCTGCTGGAGTTGTTCGAGGGTGACTATGGCGACAGCTATTTCGAGCGCCGCCTGAGAATCGGCGTGGTGCACAACCGGATCGGCCTCACGCCGCGCTGGTACCTCGGCAGCTACAGCGTTTATGTGCAGGCGATCACGCCGATCATCATGCGCAAGTACCGCTTCAACATGGTCCGGCGCAACCGGGCCGTGCTGGCCCTGAACAAGATCATTTCGATCGATTCGGAACTGGCGATCAATACCTACATCCACGGCATGATGACCGACCTCAAGGGGATCAGCATGTCCAAGGGCGAGATCGAGGCGCGGGTCAAAAGCTATGCCGCCTTCATCGAAGACGTGGCGCACGGCAACCTGAAGCAGCGCGTGATCGTCGCAGGCAGCGATGAGCTCGCCCAGCTCGGCGGCAACCTCAACAGCATGACCGAGAGCCTGCAGAGCATGGCGCGCGAGGTCGGCACCGCGAGCAATGCCATGTTCAGCACCCTGGCGCAAATGCAAGGCGCAATCAGCGCGCAGTCGGCGGGCGCGGCCGAGCAGGCGGCGGCGGTGAACCAGACCACGGCGACGATGGAGGAAATCAAGCAGATGGCGGCGCAGACCCTGGCCAAGACGCAGGACTTCGGGACATTGGCCGAGCGTACCCGGCGCGAGGGCGAGCAGGGCCTGCAGACGCTGGAGCAGGCCAGCCGGGGGATGGAGGCGATTCGCCAGCGCGTCGAGGCCATCGCCCAGACGATTTTGGCGCTGTCCGAGCAGACCCAGCAGATCGGCGAGATCACGGCGGTGGTCACCGGACTGGCGCAGCAGTCGAAGATGCTGGCGCTCAACGCCTCGATCGAAGCGGCCAAGGCCGGCGAGGCCGGCAAGGGCTTCGCGGTGGTGGCGGCCGAGGTCAAGGAGCTGGCCGAGCAGTCGCAGCAATCGACGGCGCAGGTGCAGAAGATCCTGCAGGACATCCGCCATGCCACCGACCGCGCGGTGATGGCCACCGAGGAAGGCAGCAAGGGCGTGGACGCCGGGGTGGTGCTGGTGCAGAAGAGCGGTGAGGTGATGAGGCAGTTGAACGAAGTCATCCGCGAAGGCGCGCTGGCCAGCCAGCAGATCATCGCGGCGGTGAAGCAGAAATTCGTCGGCATCGAACAGGTGAGCCTGGCGATGGGCGAAATCAACAAGGTCACCGGCCAGTTTGTCGCTAGCACGCAGCAAACCAAAGAGGCGGCGAGCAACTTGACCGAGGTTGCCGGCAAGCTCAAGGACAGTGTCGGCGTGTACAAGACATAAGTGGCGCGAAACGATGAAACCGGCAATGCGCAACGGCCCCCACGGGACAGCGGGGAATGGCAATGAAATTTGATCCGGCCATGCTGCGGCAGTTGGTGCTGACCTTCCAGGCCGAACTCGATGAACAGTCGCAGGCGATCACCGATGGCCTGCTGGCGCTGGAAAAAGGCGTTGCCGGACCGGCGCGCGAGCAGTGCCTGGACGCCATGTTCCGCGCCGCGCACAACATCAAGGGGGCGGCACGTGGCGTTGACGTGAAAGCCGTCGCCGAGATTGCCCACCATCTGGAAACCCTGTTCAGCACCCTGCGCCGTGAAAAAGCCGATCCCGGCGCACCGCTGATCGGCCTGTGCCTGCGCAGCCTCGATCACATGCGCGAAGCGATGGCGGCCTTCGAATCGCAGCAAGCGCTGAGTTTCGACCTGCCGGCCTTGATCGATGAGTTGAACCATGGGCTGGAGGCGCCGGTAGGCGCGCAAGTCACTCCTGCCGGCCACGCTGCTGCTACGCCGGCCGCCGCGCCGACCGCCCCGCCCGCCATGGCCGTGCCGACGACACCGGCAGCAGTATCGGTACCGGAACCGAAACAGGCCCCCAGAGACGCCCCGCCCCCCGCGCCCGAGGCGGGTGCCGCGCGCGCGGGTGGCGAAGTGGCGCGCGTTGCCCTGCGCAAGCTCGATCAGGTTTCTGCCCTGACCGAAGAACTGCTCGCCTCGAAGATCGAAATGGAGGACCACCTCGCCGCATTGCGCGGTCTCGATGACGAGGCGCAAGCCTGCGCGCGTGCCTGGACGCAACTGACCGCCGAGTGGAAGCCTGCCGAGGCCCCTGCCGCGGCAGGCGCCACCAGCAGCGCGCTGGCGACGGCCCGCGCCGCCATCCAGCAGCTGAGCGCCAGCAGCGGGCAACTCTACAAGCAGCTGAGCGCCAGCAGCCGCCGCCTCGGCCTGATCACCGGCGCCCTGCAGGGCGAAGTGCGCATGATGCGCCTGGTGCCGGTAGCGTCACTGCTGCAGCCGCTGGCGCGCTCGGTGCGCGATATCGCGATGGAGCTGGGCAAGAAGGTCGACTATTCGGTCAGCGGCGACGGCATCGAAATGGATCGACCGGTGCTGGAGGGTATCAAGGATCCCCTGGTGCATTTGCTGCGCAATGCCGTCGACCACGGCATCGAGGACCCGCAACAGCGTCTGGCCGGCGGCAAGCCGGAAACGGGACGTCTCGCCGTGAGTGTCACCGCTTTGGGCAGCCGCATCGTGATCACCATCGAGGACGACGGGGCCGGCATCAGCGTCGCCCGGATCGCCGCCGCGGCGGTGGCGAAGAAACTGATGACCGCGGCCGAAGTGCAGGCGCTGACGCCGGCGGAAACCCTGGACCTGATCTTTCATCCGGGCTTTTCCAGCAAGGAGATCATCACCGACATCTCCGGCCGCGGCGTCGGCCTCGACGTGGTGCTGGCCAATCTGCGCAAGCTCAAGGGCAGCGTGCAGGTGGAGACGACCGAGGGGGTGGGCACGCGCTTCATTCTGAGCCTGCCGCTGACCCTGTCGACCGATCACGGCCTGATGGTGCGCGTGGCCGGGACCCTGTTTGCGATTCCGACGGCTTCGGTCGAGCGCGTCATGGAGATCGAGGCGGCCGAATTGATCGACATCGAGGCCAGCCAGGCCGTCGTCATCAACGGCCGGGCTATCGCCGCGCGCGAACTCGCCGCCGTGCTGGAACTCGCGCCGTCTGCGCCGGCGGCGCGCGCGAAGCTGCCGGTGGTGGTGATTGCCAAGGGCCGGCAGAGCGTGGCCCTGCTGGTGGACGAAATCGTTGGCGAGCGGGAAATCGTCATCAAGCGGCTGCAGGCGCCGCTGCTGGCCGTGCGCAATGTGGCCGGCGGCACGCTCACCGGCAGTGGCCAGGTGGTGATGGTGCTCAACCCGGCCGACCTGGTCAGTTCCGCCTTGCGCCTGGGCGCGGCGGCCCGGGTGCGCGGCCAGCGCGCGGGAGAAGCCCCGGCGCAGGCTCCGCGGGTGCTGGTGGTGGACGATTCGATCACCACGCGCAGCCTGGAAAAGAACATTCTGGAAAGCCAGGGCTATCAGGTGACGCTGGCGGTCGACGGCCAACTGGGCTGGGAGGCACTTCAGCGGGCGGACTTCGATCTGGTGGTGACCGATGTGGAAATGCCGGTGATGAACGGCTTTGAGCTGGCGCAGCGGATCAAGAGCAGCGAGAAGTACCGCGACATCCCGGTGGTGATCGTCAGCTCGCTGGCGAGCGATGCCGACCGCCGGCGCGGCATCGCGGTGGGCGCCGATGCCTACATCGTCAAGGGTCAGTTCGAGACCAAAGTGCTGCTCGACGTCATCAATCAACTGCTATGAAAAAGCTGCTTGCAGGGCGCGGCAAAGGAACAACCCCATGATAAGAATCCTGATTGCCGACGACTCCAGGGTCATCAGCCAGCTGCTGAAGATCATTTTCGAGAGCGAGTCCGACATGCAGGTGGTCGGCATCGCCGCTGACGGGCGCGAGGCGGTGCGCCTGGCGCAGGAGCTCAGGCCCGACGTGATGACCATGGACATCCGCATGCCGGTGATGGACGGCTTCGAGGCCACGCGCCTGATCATGTCATCCCAACCGGTGCCGATCGTGGTCATCAGCGCCAGCGTCGACGATGCCGAGTTGCGCACCACCTTCCGCGCCATCGAAGAGGGCGCGCTGGCGGTGATCGAAAAGCCGGTGGGTCTCAGCCACCCCGAGTTCGAGGCCATGCGGCGGGAAATCACCGACACCGTGCGCGCCATGGCGGCGCTCAAGGTGTTCCGCCGGCGTGCCCAGGCGAAACAGCCTGCGCAGCCGATGGTCGAGGCGGAGCGCGTGCCGCCCGGGCGGGTGCGCGAGATCGTCGCCATCGGCTGTTCGACCGGCGGCCCGCAGGCCTTGCAGGCCGTGCTCGGCACCTTGCCGGCCAGCTTCCCGCTGCCGATCGCGATCGCCCAGCACATGTCCAAGGGCTTTATCGGCGGCCTTGCCGAATGGCTGCGCAGCCAGTCTCTGCTCAATATCCGCCTGGTCACCCATGGGGAACAACTCAAGCCGGGGACAGTCTATTTTGCGCCGGATGATTTTCACCTGCGGGTGGTCCGCGATGCTCATGGCCTGGTCGCGCAACTGAGCCAGGAAGGCTTGATCAACGGCTTTCGCCCGTCGGCGACGCCGCTGCTGCAGTCGGTGGCGCAAACCTGCCAGGGCGGCGGCATCGGCGTGTTGCTGACCGGCATGGGCTGCGACGGCGCCGTGGGCCTGCTGGCGATGCGCCAGGCCGGGGCCCACACCCTCGTGCAGGACCAGGTCAGTGCCGTGGTGTACGGCATGCCGGGCGCGGCGATCGCCATCGATGCGGTTGATCGCATCGTGAACCTGAAACATATGGCGGCCTACCTGCAAAGTCTGGCCATGCCGTCAGCCACTGGTGCTCTCCGCACGGCAATGATTGCCGCGTCCCATTGAACATTGAACCCGGCATGCCAGATGGCCCGACCGGACTGACCCCTGACCCTTTGAAAATGAAACCACGACCCATGAAAAACATTTTGATCATCGACGACAGTGCCACCTCGCGCATGCTGTTCAAGGCCCACCTGCCCAAGGGACATGCCTATGCCGTGCAGGAGGCCAAAGATCTGGACAGCGCGCTTGCGGCCAATGCCAGCACCCGCCCGGACCTGGTGGTGCTGGACTACAACATGCCGGATCACAACGGCGTCGAAGTTGCGCAGCGGCTGTTGGCGACCGGACTCGATGCCAAGCTGGCGCTGCTGACCGCCAACACCCAGCAAGCCGTGGTCGATGAGGCACGGGCCTGCGGCTTTGGCTGGATCATCGAGAAGCCGATCACCAGCGCAGGGCTGGCCAAGCTGCTCGAGGAGGCATCGCGATGATTCTGACGCCGGCGCAGCAGGATGCCCTGGTCGAAATCGCCAACATCGGCGCTGGCAAGGCGGCGCGCCACCTGTCGGTGCTGCTCAGGGACACGGTGCAGATGAATGTGCCCGAGGTCTGCGTCGGCCAGCGCCACGAGTTGTCGGCGCTGCTGGGCACGGCCCCCGGCGATCTGCTGGTGGGGGTGCGGCAGGCCGCCGTGGGCATGCTCACGGCTCAGGTCTCGCTGCTGTTCCATTCCGAGGAAAGTCAGCAGCTGGTGCGGGAGCTGGTCGGTATCGGCCTGCCCATGGTCGGCGCCGATACGCGCGCACTCGAGCACGACGCGATGACCGAGATCGGCAACATCGTGGTCTCCGCCTATGTCGGCGCGTTCGCCGACCTGCTGGGCGGCAATATCCGGCTCTCGCTGGCCGCCTACACCGAAGGCGACCTGAACGACGTCCTGCGACACCTGCCAGACGAGGAACCGGACCAGGAAAGCTTCGTGCTGTTGCTGAAAAGCCATATGCGCGTGATGAAACGCGAGGTCGACGGGTCATTGATCGTGATCATCTCGCGCGCCAACCTGGGTGTGCTCGTCAGCCGCATCGACCAATGGCTGGCCGACCTTCAATCCGCGTAGGCGAGCATGCAGGCGACACTTTCAGCCGCACTCTGGGGTGACATGGTCGATCAGCTGCCGCTGGGCGTGCTGTTGCTGGATCCGGCCGGCCGCATTCGGGGCTGGAATGACTGGCTCGCCCGCCACACGGCGATCGTGCTGCCCGCCGCGCTGGGCAAGACGCTGCCGGAGCTGTTTCCCGGTTTCGACCATCCCCGTTTCGCCTGGGCGCTCGCCGAGGTCTTGGCCACCGGCTCGCCGCAGGTGCTGTCGCACACGCTGAACCGCCACGTGATTCCGATCCGGCTGAGTGTCCCCAATCCCTACGAACTGGTGCTTATGCAACAGAAGGTGCAGATCACCGCGCTGGCCGCGGAAGATGGTACGCCGCTGGCGCTGGTCAGCATCACTGATGTGACTGAAAACGTGCTGCAGGCACAGTCCCTGATCGCCGCTGCGCGCGCGCTGCAGGAGAGTAGCCACCATGACTCGCTGACCGGGCTGTACAACCGCCGCTTCATGGCCTCCTGGCTGGAGCAGGAACTCAAGCAGGCCCAGCGGCACAACTATCCCGTCTCCTGCCTGATGCTGGACATCGATCATTTCAAGCGCATCAACGATACGCACGGCCACGCGGTTGGCGATCGGGTGCTGCGCGACTTTGCCCAGGTGCTCGGTGGCCAGTTACGTGATTCCGACCTCTTCGTGCGCCACGGCGGCGAGGAGTTCGTGGTATTGCTGACGCGCTGCCCGCTGCCCGAAGCGCTGTTCCGCGCCCAAACGTTGCTTGGCGCGCTGCGCGCCGCCGCCGTCGGCACCTTGCCGGCAGGGGCGGTCACCTGCAGCGTCGGGGCGGCGGTTTATGCGCCAGACGCGCCGTGCACCCCGGACGCCCTGCTGAATCAGGCTGACAAGCAGTTGTACGTCGCCAAGCGCGCCGGCCGCGACCGCGTTGCGCCGGCTTCGATCTGAGGAGAGCCCTGCATGTCTGAGCGTACAGCCGCGATGCAACAGAAATTGGCGAAGCTGAAGGCCAACTATCTGGCTGAATTGCCTGAGCGGCTCGACGAGCTGGAGCAACTCGCGTTGCAGCTTGGCCAGGCCGAACCGGCGCCGCAGGCGCTGGGCGAGTTGTGTCGCAAGACGCACAGCCTCAAGGGCAGCGCCGGCAGTTACGGGCTGGCGATCATCACCGACATCTGTCATCAGATGGAAGATATTCTGTCGGCTTGCCCGACGGATGCCACCCGTCTTGCCGCCGAGCAGGTCGATGGTTGCCTGGTCCATATCGACCTGATGCGCAAGGCGCAGGTGGAGGCTGCCGCTGGCGCGGACACATTTGCCGAGCTGGAGAGGGCACTTGAGGCGCTGCGCGGCCGCTTGCCGGGCAAGCGACTCACCGGCCTGCTGGTAGAAACCTCGAAGGTCAACACCCTGCTTTACCTGAACGCCCTGCGCGCGCTGCCCATTGAGTTCACCGTCGTGGACAACGGCTACGTGGCGCTGGGTCAGGTGCTGCAACAGAAGTTCGACCTGCTGATCAGCGGCCAGTTGCTGCCTGTGCTCAACGGCACGGCGCTGATCGCCGCAGTGCGCCTGAGCGGGTCGGACAACCGCTGCATCCCTGCGATCCTGGTGTCGGCGGCGCCGCTGCAGCCGCTGCCCGCGGCGCTGGCCCCGGACCAGGTGCTGACGCGCGATGCCGGCATCGGGGACGCCCTGCTGCACAGTGTCCGCGATCTCCTGCGCGCCCGCGGGCAGGAGAATCCCTGATGACCATTCCGACAATCCACCCCGAACCGGGATTCATGCATGCTCAAGCCGCCCATTCCTGCCAACGAAATTGAGCGCCTGCAGGCCCTGCACGCGCTGGATGTTCTCGATACCCCCGCCGAAGAGCGCTTCGACCGCATCACCCGCGTCGCCCAGCGCTACTTCCAGGTGCCCATCGCCCTGGTCAGCATCGTCGATGCCCAGCGGCAGTGGTTCAAGTCGAAACGGGGGCTGGACGCCTGCGAGACCTCGCGCGGAATCTCCTTCTGCGGCCACGCCATCCTGGCCGATGACATTTTCCATATCCCCAATGCCCTGGAGGACCCGCGCTTCGCCGACAACCCGCTGGTGACCGGCGGCCCCGCGATCCGTTTTTATGCCGGCGCACCGCTGCATGCGCCGAACGGCCAGCGTATCGGCACGCTGTGCATCATTGACGACAAGCCGCGGCAGTTCACGCCTGTGGAATTGTCCGTGCTGCGCGACCTGGCCGACGGGGTGGAAGCGGAGCTGGAGCGGACCCACCTGCTGGCAGCCGTCGATGAAGTGGCGCGGCTTGCCCTGGTGGCGGAACGTACCGACAACGCGGTCATCATTACCGATGGGGAAGGCCGTGTGGAATGGGTCAACCTGGGATTCGAGCGCATTACCGGCTACACCCTGGCCGAGGTGGCCGGCAAGAAACCAGGCGATGTCCTGCAAGGGCCGGACACCGACCCGGAAACCGTGGCCTTCATGCGCAGCAAGGTGTGCGCCGGCGCGGCCTTCAGCAGCGAGGTGCTGAACTACCGCAAGGACGGCACCCCCTACTGGCTGGCGCTGAGCATCCAGCCGATCCATGACGCGCAGGGCCGCGTGATTCGATTCATCGCCATCGAGAGCGACATCAGCGAGCGCAAGCGTGGAGAACAGCGGGTTCAGGAGCAGAACAAGCTGCTGGATGCCATCAACCGCGCCCAATCCCAATTCATCGCCCATGTGGCACCGACCGATATCTTCCAGGGCCTGCTCGAATCGATCCTGGCGATCACCGGCAGTGAATACGGTTTTATCGGCGAGGTGATGCGCACTGAAGACGGACGGCCCTACATCAAGACCCATGGCATTACCAATATCGCCTGGGACGAGACGACCCGCCGCTTCCATGACGAAAACGCGCCGACGGGCCTGGAGTTCCACAAACTCGACAACCTGTTCGGCCATGTTGTCACCGCGGGCGTGACGGTCATCGCCAACGATCCGGCGCACGACCCGCGCCGCGGCGGCCTGCCCAATGGCCACCCGGCCCTCAACAGCTTTCTCGGCATACCGTTTTATGAAGGCGAGCAGGTGGTGGGCATGATCGGTGTCGCCAACCGGGCGGGGGGCTACGATGAAAGCCTCTTGCCACAACTGGAGCCGCTACGTACCGCCTGCAAGAACATCATCGAATCGTTGCGCTTGGAAAAACGCCGGCTGCAAGCCGAGGCCGCCCTGCTGTCGAGCGAGAATCGCATCCGTGCCATTATCGATACGGTGGTCGATGGCATCGTCACCATCGATGCGCACGGCAGCGTGCGCAGCTTCAATCCGGCAGCGGAACGGATTTTCGGCTACCGGGCAGAGCAGGTCGTCGGCCACAACGTCAACATGCTGATGCCCGAGCCTTACCATGCAGCGCACGACGGCTACCTGCACAACTACTTGAGCACCGGCAAGAAAATGGTCATCGGCATCGGCCGTGAAGTCATCGGACAGCGCCAGGATGGCAGCACCTTTCCCATGGAACTGGCGGTGAGCGAGATGGCCGTGAACGGCGAGCGCATGTTCACCGGCATCGTGCGCGACATCACCGAACGCAAGCAGATGGAACGCATGAAGAGCGAGTTTGTCTCCACCGTCAGCCATGAGCTGCGCACGCCGCTGACCTCGATCCGCGGCGCCCTGGGGCTGGTGCTCGGGAAATTTTCTGACGCCCTGCCCGACAAGGCCCGCCAGCTTCTGGACACGGCCAACCGCAACAGCGAGCGACTCACGCTGCTGATCAACGATATTCTCGATCTGGAAAAGATCGAGTCGGGCCGGCTGGAATTCGAGCGCAAGGCGACTGATCTGGTGGCCGTCGCCCGGCATGCTCTCGTTGCCAACGAGGGTTATGGCCAGCAACACGATGTGGCGCTGCGGCTCGTCGCGACGCCGGAGCGGGCCATGGTTCAGGCGGACGAGCACCGCCTGCTGCAGGTGTTCGCCAACCTCATCTCCAATGCGGTCAAGTATTCCCCGCAGGGCGGCACGGTTGATGTGGCGCTGGGCGGGCAGGCGGGCCGCATTCGCGTCAGCGTGCGCGACCGCGGCCCCGGCATTCCCGCCGAATTCCGCAGCCGCATGTTCCAGCGCTTTGCCCAGGCGGACAGTTCCGATACGCGGCAAAAGGGCGGCACCGGGCTGGGACTGTCCATCACCAAGGCGATTGTCGAACGCCACGGCGGCAGCATCGGTTTCACCAGCGAAGAAGGCGTGGGTACCGAGTTCCACTTCGAGCTGCCGGAATGGCGGGAGATCATCGAGCAGTCATCCGGGGCAGCCGACCGGCCGACCATGCTGATCTGCGAGGACAATGCCGACGTGGCGATGGTGCTGGCCGAGCTGCTGGAGCAGGAAGGCGTGTCCAGCGATCGGGTGACGACGGGTGCGGCGGCGCTCGAGATGCTGGGGCGCAAGCAGTATCGCGCACTGCTGCTCGACCTCAATCTGCCCGACATGGATGGCATGACGCTGATCCAGCACCTGCGCAGCGACGCGGCAACCCGCAATCTGCCGGTGATCGTGGTGTCCGGGCGGACGCGCGAGGACACGGCCGCCTGGGATGGTCAGGCCCTGTCCGTGATCGACTGGCTGCAGAAACCGGTGGACCGCGAGCGCCTGGGCCAGGCGCTGAACCAGGCGCTGCAAAGCCAGCGGCGCCCCCGCATCCTCCACGTCGAAGACGATACCGACATCATCCAGGTCACTCAGGCGCTGCTGGAGGAGGATGCCGACTATACCTATGCCACATCGCTGGCGGCAGCGCGCCTGGCCCTGGCACAAAGCCATTGCGATCTGCTGCTGCTCGATCTCACGCTGCCCGACGGCTCCGGGCTGGAACTGCTCGACGCCATCAGCCCGGATACCAGGGTGATCGTGTTTTCCGGACAGGATCCGGGTGCCGCACTCAGGCAGCACGTGACGGCCGCGCTGGTCAAGGGCACCACCAGCAACGACCGCCTGCTCGCGACGATCAAGCAAGTCATTCACCAGGAAAGGAACTGAAGCCATGCCCCCCCCACCCCTGAAGATCATGTATGTGGATGACGAGGCAGACATCCGCACCATCGTCCAGTTCGCCCTCGAAGACGAAGAAGATTTTGTGTTGAAAATCTGCGCCTCCGGCCAGGAGGCGCTGGACACAGTGGCCGACTACCGGCCCGACCTCGTGCTGCTGGATGTGATGATGCCGGGCATGGACGGCCCGACCGCCTTGCAGCGGCTGCATGCGCAGCCCGGTCTGGGACAACTGCCGATCGCCTTCGTCACCGCCAAGGTACAGCCGCAGGAAGTCGCCCACTTGAAGGCGCTGGGGGCCGTCGATGTCATTGCCAAGCCCTTCGACCCCATGGCCCTGGCCGATCACGTGCGCAGCCTCTGGGAAGGAGTTCGCCATGACTGATGCGGCGCGTGAAAAGAAGCTGGCGAAGCTGACGGCCTTGCGCGCCGCCTTCGCAGCCGGCCTGCCGGAACGTCTGGAGGCCATGGCGGCTTGCTGGCGCGCGGCCGAAGCGGCTGACCCGCCGCAAACGGTGCCCGCCGAACTGATCCGCCTGGCCCACTCGCTGGCGGGCTCGGCAGGTACCTTCGGCTACCGCCGGCTTGGTGACAAGGCCAGGGAACTGGAAGAGGCGCTGGCCCGGTCCTCCCGAGACCTGCCGCCCGACGCTGCGTGGACAGCGCGAATCCGCGAACTGATCGATGCCTTGCGCCCCATGGCGCAGGTCGGACCGGATGACGGCCAGGGTGTGGCGGCAGACCTGATGCAGCATGGCAACCAAGACCAGGCGCTGCCCGATAACCGCCACATCGTATTGATCGAGGACGACATGCTGGTGGCCCAGGACCTGGCAACACAGCTCAGCATGTTCGGCTGGGAGGTGAGCGTCTTTGACCAGGCCGCGGCTGCCCGCACCGCCTTGCAGGCACCCTGGCCGGCCGCCCTGGTGGTTGATATCGCGCTGCCGGAAGGCCCCCTGGCCGGTCTTGAGCTCATGCAGCAGTTGCAATACCCGGCGGACGTCAGCGTGCCCCATGTGGTGATCTCCGCCCGCAGCGACTGGGAATCACGCCTGGCCGCCGTTCGCTCGGGTGCGGCTGCCTACATGGTCAAGCCAGTCGATGTGGCCGCGCTGGCCACACAACTCGACCGCGTCACCCACCGTACCATCCACGTTCCCTATCGGGTGTTGGTGGTGGACGACGATGAAATGCTGGCCAGACATTATGTCCAGACGCTGAGCGCGGCCGGGATGGAGGCGAACGCACTCACCGAGCCTGCCCGCCTGCTGGATGTCCTGGCCGAGCACCAGCCGGAAATTGTGCTGCTGGATCTTTACATGCCCGGTTGCAGCGGCCTCGAAGCCTTGCGCGTGATTCGCCAGGATTCGCAATACGCCAGCCTGCCGGTCGTCTTCCTGTCCACCGAGACCGGTCTCGCCCAGCAGCAGAATGCCATGAAGATCGGGGCCGAGGATTTCCTGACCAAACCCATTTCGGATGCCAACCTGATCATGGCGGTCACCGTTCGCGCCGAGCGCTTTCGCGCCCTGTCGATGCTGATTCGCCAGGACAGCCTGACCGGCCTCCTGAATCACATTGCCTTCAAGCTGCGGCTGGAGGGGGAAATTGACCGGAGCCGGCGCGAGCATCAGCCCATTTCGCTGGCCATGCTGGACATAGACCATTTCAAGAAGATCAACGATACCTATGGTCATCCGGTGGGCGACCGCGTCATCAAGGGCCTGGCGCAACTCTTGAGCAAACGGCTGCGCAAATTCGACATCATCGGCCGCTATGGCGGCGAGGAATTTGTGGTGGCCATGCCGAATACGCGGCCAGCATTGGCGATCGACATCATGAACGAACTGCGCGAGAGTTTCGGCAAGCTGCGCTTTGAATCCAGCCAGGGGGAATTCACCTGCACCTTCAGTTGCGGCGTGGCCGCCGCCCTCCCGCCGGACAACGCGGCGAGCCTGGTCAATGCCGCCGATGATGCGCTCTACCAGGCCAAACGCTCAGGTCGCAACCGGGTTGAGGCGCGCCCGGCGTAGAACGAGCCCTGACTGCGTCGCCAGCGACCGAATTGATATTTACCGACCGGCAGCTTAGTGATTGCAAACGGCCCGATCATTATCAGATGGTAAGCATAGAGGGTAACGGCAATGGATGTACTGCTGGTTGAAGACGACCCGGAAATGAGTGCGTTGCTGCAAGCCGTGCTTGAAAGCCGTGGTCATACCGTCACAACGGTCGCCGATGGTGAAAGTGGGTGGGCGTGCTATCTGAGCCAGCACTTTCCCATGGTGATCCTGGATTGGCTATTGCCAGGAATCGACGGACTGGAAGTGTGCCGAAGGATTCGGTGCTGCCCGAAAGGAGCTAGCAGCTTGATCCTGGTAATAACCGTGCGCACGAAGCCCGGTGACCTCGGAAAAGTGCTGGCTGCCGGCGCCGATGACTATCTCGCAAAGCCTGTTGATGAGCCGCTCTTGAACATTCGTCTTGAGATTGCCGAACAGCGGGTCAAAAATTTGATAAGTCTGCAAAGTCACGAATCTGAAGCAGTTGAAGCGAAAAACCGACTTTCCGCCACGATTGATGCCCTTCCTGACTTGCTGTTTGAGCTTGACCTGGACGGGCGCTACCTTGACTACCGTTCTTCACGTAGAGAATTACTGGCCGCACCTGCCGAAGCAATGATTGGCAAGACAGTACACGACGTCTTGCCACCCAAGGCGGCAAATACCGTGATATCGGCGCTACAAGAGGCTCATCAAACAGGACGCTCCCAAGGCAGCCAGATCGAGTTGCAAGTTCCGCAGGGCCAGTCTTGGTTCGAGCTCTCCATTGCCTGCAAACCCGACAAGGCGGAATTAGGGCCGCGTTTCATCGTGCTGTCGCGTGACATCACCGGGCGGAAGAAAACCGAGGCTGCTCTCGCCGCGGCCAAGCAAGCGGCCGAAGCCGCCAGCCGCGCCAAGAGCACCTTCCTCGCCAACATGAGCCATGAACTGCGCACGCCCATGAACGGCGTCATGGGCATGATCGACCTGGCGCTGCGCCGCGCTACCGACCCGCAACAGATCGACTGGCTGAACAAGAGCAAGGGTTCCGCGCTGCGCCTGCTCGCCGTCATCAACGACATCCTCGACATCTCGAAGATCGAAGCCGATCGCCTGACGCTAGAAACCATCCACTTCAAGTTCGGCGAAGTGCTGGAAAACCTCTTCAGCCTTGTCAGCCACAAGGCCGCGGAAAAGCAACTCAAGCTGTTGGTCGATCTGGACCCGGCAGTTCCCCACCTGACGTTCCTGGGCGACCCGCTGCGCCTCGGCCAGATCCTGATCAACCTGACCGGCAACGCCCTCAAGTTCACCGATCACGGATCGATCACTCTCCGTGCCCGACTGCTGGAAGACAACCCGGAAGGCGTCCTGCTGCGCATCGAAGTGGCCGACACCGGTCTCGGCATTGCCCCCGAAGACCAGAAACGTCTGTTCACTGCCTTCGAACAGGCCGATGACTCGATGACCCGCAAGTACGGCGGCACCGGCCTCGGCCTCGCCATCAGCAAGCGCCTGGTGCAGCTGATGGGCGGCGAGCTCGGGGTCAACAGCACGCCAGGCCAGGGCAGCACCTTCTGGTTTACCGTGCGTCTAATGAAGTCCAACGAGGCCGATCAGCCAGCGCCGACTTTTGCCCAGGGCAGCGCCGAAACACGCCTGCGGTCCGAATTTGCCGGCACCCGCATCCTGCTCGCCGAAGACGAGCCAATCAACCAGGAAGTTTCGCGCGACTTGCTGGAACACGCCGGCCTGGTCGTCGATCTGGCCGAGGATGGTCAGCAGGCGCTCGATCTGGCCAAACAGAACAGCTACGCCCTGATCCTGATGGACATGCAGATGCCGGTCATGAACGGTGTCGATGCCACCCGGGCGATCCGGGCACTGCCCGGCTGCGCGCAAACGCCGATTCTGGCGATGACCGCCAATGCCTACGACGAGGATCGCCAGGTCTGCATTGATGCCGGCATGAACGACCATATCGCCAAGCCGGTCGATCCGGACAAGCTGTATGAAACCCTGATTGGCTGGTTGGAGAAGCGCGGTGACTGACGGCCGCTTGACATCGGATACCTGCCGTTGAAACCCTGACGGGACGAACGGATCTCCAGGACCTCAATGCAGAGGTTTACATAGCGACCCATCTGTGACTGGCGTTACGCGACGCAGCCCGCAGCGGCGTTCAGCCGCCCTTGGCCTGCAAATAGGCGACAACGTCATCCAGCGTAACCACGCCGTACCCCATGCGGGGCATTGCATCCCGCCAGCGCCGACTTTCAGCCCGGTCTGGCAATGCCGGTTTGTGGCTAGATGCCGTTGCCCACGAATTCACGGAAATGCAGACGTTCAAGCCCTTTCTGTATGAATATGGGCCGAATGCAGTGTTGGACGAAGGCGTGATTTCGAGACCTGACCCGGCGAGTTGCAAACAATCGATGCCCGGGTAATTAATAGCCTTTGTTGAAAAGGGTGCTACTGCATTTTGGACAAGGCGGGACATGCCCG
This sequence comes from Rhodocyclaceae bacterium, assembly GCA_030682175.1. GTDB lineage: Bacteria > Pseudomonadota > Gammaproteobacteria > Burkholderiales > Rhodocyclaceae > Sulfuricystis. Next base: position 3,468 of record JAUXOM010000028.1, on the reverse strand, counting down.
GTTTTCTTGAGCTGCACTTTCTGTCCGCACGCCTGGCAAGTCAAAGTACCAGCGGATGTCATCTCGCCTGTCCTGTACGTAAGTGTCTCTTTTGTTTTACTACTCAGGGAACGCAACGCATTGCCGGTTAATTCCAGCACGGTCGCGAGGGAGGAAAGTGCTCCTGCGCCCAGTCGGGCCGGGTGAAACCGTTCTTTGGCCTCTTCGCCAAGTTGCTGGGCATCGGCTATGGTCTGATCCAGGTCGCGGGCAAGGTATTGCTTTAATTCTGCCCCTTGTTCGGCGCTGAACTCACCGAGTGCGGTCAACTGCTCGTGGGCTTTATCGAGCGCCACTGACATTGATTCACGCCCACGCTCCTTTCCTGCCAAATAAAGTTCATTGAATTTGCTGGCAAACTTATCGTACTGCTCTGCCAGCCTGCTCTTGTCCTGATCGTTGTTTTCCATGGTGAATCTCCTGTAAACGCGGCATGGAAGGCAATGCCGCAATGCCTGAGGAAGCGCTGATCAAGTTCTTCACACCGGCGCAGGCTGGTGTCCAGCGTGTTGATTTTCCTGGATTCCGGTTTGCGCCGGAATGAGTGCGAATCTGGACTTGATCAGCATTTCCCTAATTCGGCGTGACCGTAGGCAATCCCTCCGCGATTCGCGGCACGCGACCCAGCGGCGCTCAGACGACCTTGGCCTGCAGGTAAGCCACGACATCATCCAGCGTAACCAGTTTTCTGTAATCGACCTCGGGAATCTCGACCTTGAACTGCTTGTTGAGGCCGAGCAGGAAGTTGAGCCAGTCCATGGAATCGAGGTCCACCTGATTGCGCAGCGGGCGGTCGCCGCGCAACGCATCCGCTTCGACCTCGGGTGCGATGGATTGCAGCGTGGCCAGCACCACGGCGCGGATGTCGCGGATGTCAGCTTCGGTCATGGCGCTTCCTTGTCGAGTTCTTCGGGATGCTGCAGCAGCTCGGCGAGCTCGCGCAGGAACAGCGCGCCGCGATGGCCGTCGGAGACGCGGTGGTCGGCGGCGTGCTTGCGTGCCGCCGGGGAAATCATGCGGCGCAGCGCCGGGGCGGCCGGCGCAACGGGCAGCGCTGTCTGCGGCGGAGCTGCCGGAACTGCCTGCAGCGCGCCAGCAAGCGCCGTCCCGCCAGCGCCGACTTTCTGTTTGGTCTGGCAATGCCTGTTCGTGGCCTAAAGCAGACCAATCCAAACCCTATTTGGCAACAACGGACGCAACGGCACCGTCAAGCTCTTTTCCAACCGACCCCATGACATCTGCGATGGTTCCACCGAACATCATGCCCAGCAAACCGACGTTCAACTGCGACACATAGACCTGCCCAGCCTTGTCCTCATAGACCCCAATCCCCAAGGGCATGAATGCCGTAACCCCCCGATCCGTGTCGTTGGCGAGGATCCTCGATGCATAACGAGGATTGCATATCGTCACGCTACCCACCCGCTCGAGCTTGCCGAAGGCTGCTGCGCTCTTTTGATAGTCATTGACGTTCAGCACCTGCCAGTCTTGCTTGCTTTTGATGGCTTCGCTCAATACCGTAATCGTTTCTTCATAACTGCGACTGCTCTTGTGCTTGACCAACATCATTGAGGGCATCGCAAACCAAACGATGAGGCCCATCAGGGCCATGCCCACCACCACCCAGCCGACTGCCTGTAGCACACTCTTTTTCATGATCGCCTCCTGGTTAAGAACGGCACCTGAATGAGCTGCCCACGAAATAACCACGTTCCACTCTAGGAAATATTCTTGTTCATGGCAAGGTGGGGTTTGTGGCGGGCGTCAAAGAGCCGAGTGAGCGCAATATGTCCGCTTGAATGGGGGGGGCGCTATTTCTCCGTCCCCGCCGTACCCCATGCGGGGCATTGCATCCCGCCAGAACAGACTTTTTCGTTGGCGCCTTCCCATAAAACCTGCGGTATCGTCTATAGTTCATCCAAACTGCACATTGGACGATCATGACCGCTCCCATCCTCCCCCGTTCGCTCGCCCGCTCCATCGCGACAGCCAGCCGCCAATTCCCGGTGCTGATGCTTACCGGGCCGCGACAGGTGGGCAAGACCACGCTGCTCAAATCCTTGTGCGAGGCTGAATCCGGCCCGACGGCACGCCGCTATGTCACGCTCGACAACCCGATGATGCTGGGTTTGGCGCGCGAGGAGCCGGCTTTGTTCCTGCAGCGGTTTCCGCCGCCGGTGCTGATCGACGAAATCCAGTACGCCCCCGGCCTGTTGCCGCTCATCAAGGAAGCCGTCGATGCCGGGGGCGGCAAGGGGCAGTATTGGCTGACCGGTTCTCAGCCCTTTCACCTGATGCAGAACGTCGGCGAATCGCTGGCTGGGCGCGTGGCGGTGATGCACCTGCAGGGCTTGTCACTGGGGGAGAGCCTGGGCCACGGCGCGATGCTGCGTCCCTTTCTGCCCGATAGCCCGCCTGGGACGGTGGTTTCCCCGCCGGCCGCGCCATTGAACTGGGTCTTCGAGCGGATCTGGCGCGGCAGCTTTCCCGCGCTCTATGTCGGCGAAGCTCCCGACCGCGATCTGTTTTACGCTTCTTACCTGCAAACCTATCTCCAGCGCGACGTGCGCGATCTGGCCCAGGTGGGCGACCTGATGGCGTTCACCCGTTTTTTGCGCAGCGCGGCGGCACGCACGGCGCAACTGCTCAATATCGCCGATATGGCGCGCGACGTGGGCGTGGCGCCGAATACCGCCAAGCACTGGCTTTCCATCCTTCAGGCGTCCGGCCTGGTCTGGCTGCTGGAGCCTTATCACACCAACCTCTCGAAGCGCCTGGTGAAAGCGCCCAAGCTGTATTTCCTCGATACCGGTCTGGCTGCCTATCTCACGGAATGGAGCAGCCCGGCCACGCTGGAGGCGGGCGCCATGTCAGGTGCAATTTTCGAGACCTGGGTGGTGGGCGAACTGCTCAAGAGCTGGTGGCACAACGGCAAGCAGGCGCCGTTTTACTATTACCGCGACAAGGACCAGAAAGAGATCGACGTGCTGATCGTGCGCGATGGGCGTGTGTATCCGGTCGAGATCAAGAAGACGGCGCAGCCGGGGCGGGATGCGGTGCGGCATTTTTCGGTACTGGAAAATCTTGGACTCGCAACAGGTGCCGGAGCCGTCATCTGCCTGAGCGCGGAACGGCTACCGATCTCGGCACAGGTAGAGGCGATCCCGGCATGGCAGGTCAGTGCGTGGGGATGATTGGACCATCTGCCTTTCAGCCCGATTCGCCACTGCGGGGCAGCTAACCGTTGCATTGCTGACCGAGTAGCCTGGTTCGCTGAAAGACGGGTCAGGTTTAGGTTTGTTCGACGTCTGCCCCCCACGTGACGAAGCTGGCTGACGCGCGAGTGCCTGCGGGCAGACGTTGAATAAACCTCCAGGGAGGAAACCGCGGAATGCTGCTGCGCGGTTCGGGTAGGCCACGGCCTATGGG
>JAUXOM010000007.1 GCA_030682175.1 Rhodocyclaceae bacterium | reverse complement strand
CAAAGAGCCAGCCGAAAAAGCCGTGCTTTTTCGCGGCGGGGAAGGGTTGCGTTCCGACCTTCGCCAGAATGACGGAGACGTTGTCTTCGCCGCCGTTGTCGTTGGCGATCATGACCAGCTGGCTGGCGGCAAGCGGCAGGTTGGCCTGGAGCGAATTGAGCACCAGTTCGATGTCCGCATTGTCTACCATGTCGTTCAGGCCATCCGAGCAGAGCAGGTAGAGGTCGCCCGGCAGGGCTTCGCACGCGTCCAGCGCAACGTCCACCTCGGCCTGCAGGCCCAGTCCGCGCGTCACCAGATGGCGGTTGTGGGAGATGGCTGCGGCTTCCGCGCTGAGGATTCCCTGGTCGATCTGCTCCTGCAGCAAGGAGTGGTCGTGCGTCAGCAATTCAAGCCGGTTCGCGCGCAGCCGATAGATGCGGGAATCGCCGATGTGCGCCAGGGTGACGCGATTGTTTTTAAGCAGCAGCAGCGCCAGGGTTGAGCCCATGGCCTGTTCCCGGCCGGTGTGCTCGCGCTGCAGGCGGCTTTCGCCTTCCAGGAAGATCGCGCGGTTGGCGCGCTTGACGACCGCTTCCACGACGGCGGCCACCCCGCCGTCCTGCTGCGTTTTGCCCTTCAGGGCCTGGGTCAGTCCCTCGACGATGACCTGGGTGGTGATGCGGCTGGCCACGTCGCCCGACTGGTAGCCCCCCATGCCATCCGACAGCACCAGCAGGCCCAGTTCGCCGACGGTGGCGATGCTGTCTTCGTTCAGGCTGCGCAGCTTGCCCGGATCAGTCCTGGCGGCGATCTCGAGCGAAAGCGGGGTATTGGGTGCGGTGGCTGACAAAGCGAGGGTCCCCTTTTGTGTTTGTTATACTTTCTTCATTAGGATTCTCTCACCCTGAACCGCACAGAAGCAAGCGTCCACCATACCTTCCGCATGACAAGTCAAACAATAATCGGTCGTTACGAAGTGGTCGCCACCCTGGGGCAGGGCGCGATGGGGACGGTCTACAAGGCGGTGGACCCGTTGATCGAGCGCACTGTCGCCATCAAGACGATCAACCTCAATCTCTCGAAAGAGGAACGTGCCGAGTTCGAGGAACGGTTCTACCGCGAAGCCAAATCGGCGGGTCGCCTGAATCATGCCAACATCGTCACCATTTATGACGTGGGCGAGACCGACGATGTCGCCTATATCGCGATGGAATACCTGAACGGTGAATCGCTGCGCGAGATGCTCGACTCCGGCGTGGTGCTGCCGGTGGACATGATCGGGGACATCGCGGCGCGCATCGCCGCTGCGCTCGACTACGCGCACGAAAAC
>JAUXOM010000015.1 GCA_030682175.1 Rhodocyclaceae bacterium | reverse complement strand
GCCTTGGCGGCGATCACGTGCATCAGCGGACCGCCCTGCAGGCCGGGGAAAATGGCCGAGTTGATGGCTTTCTCGTGTTCCGCCTTCATCAGGATCAGGCCGCCGCGCGGGCCGCGCAGCGTCTTGTGCGTCGTCGAGGTCACGACATCGGCGTGCGGTACCGGGTTCGGGTAGAAGCCGGCGGCGACCAGGCCGGCATAGTGCGCCATGTCGACCATGAAAATGGCGCCGACTGATTTGGCGATCTTGGCGAAGCGTTCGAAATCGATGCGCAGTGCGTAGGCCGAGGCGCCGGCGATGATCAGCTTGGGCTTGTGCCCCTTGGCGAGGCGTTCGACTTCCGCGTAGTCGATGGCCTCGTTTTCGTCGAGGCCGTAGGGCACGACATTGAACCATTTGCCCGACATGTTGAGTTTCATCCCATGCGTCAGGTGGCCGCCGGCGGCGAGGTTCATGCCGAGGATGGTGTCGCCGGGGTTGAGGAAGGCCATGAAGACCGCCTGGTTGGCCTGCGAACCGGAGTTCGGCTGCACGTTGGCCGCCTCGGCGCCGAACAGTTTCTTGGCGCGGTCGATGGCGAGTTGTTCGGCGACATCGACGTGCTCGCAACCGCCGTAGTAGCGCTTGCCGGGATAGCCTTCGGCATATTTGTTGGTCAGTTGCGAACCCTGGGCTTCCAGCACTGCCCACGAGACATAGTTCTCGGAAGCGATCAGCTCGATGTGATCTTCCTGGCGACGGTTCTCGTTCTGAATGGAGGCAAACAGCTCGGGGTCGGTCTTGGCGAGGGTATTTTTCTTGGAGAACATTTTTGGGGTCCATTCAGAAATGTTTCAGTGGAGGCGAAGGCGCGCAGCGCGTTATGCCGGAACCAAAACAAGGCCATGGCCTGTTTCAGGAAATGAGGGACGGCAATTTTATCATGCGGCCGGACCCCGTTTCAGCGCTGCTTCCCCTCCCGTTTACAGCTCATCCAGCGTATCAGTCAGGTGCCCGCGTTCGGCCCAGCTCAGGAGCGCCCAGCCCCTGTCGGCTGCTTCTATCCAGTTGATGGCGGCGTTGGGGATGGCGAAGTCGCGCGGTGTCGTCAGCGGTTTACCCGCCGCGCGGCGATGCAGGATGTCGAGGACGCCGCCATGCGTGAAGATGGCCACCGCTTCCCCGGCGTGGCGGCGCGCGATGTCGTCACAGACGCCGGCAATTCTTGTCGCCAGATCATGCAGGCTTTCGCCACCAGGCGGTGCGAAGTGCGCATCGTCACGCGCGTGGTGGCGGGCGTAGGCTTCCGGATACCGCACTTCCGCTTCCGCATAGGTCAGTCCCTGAAAAACGCCGTAATGTCGCTCGCGCAGCCCGGTCAGCAACTGTAGCGGCAGATGGGCCAGATGGGCCGTCGCTTCGGCGGTTTGCCGTGCCCGCGTCAGGTCGCTGCTGTAAATGGCGGCGAAACCTTCGTTGGCCAGCGCATTGCCGGCGGCACGGGCCTGGGTGTGGCCGACGACCGACAGTGGCACATCGATATGTCCCTGGATACGTCGCCCGGCATTCCAGTCGGTCTCGCCATGGCGCACGACGCACAGGCGGGTAGCCAAAGTCATGGAGCTCAAGAGTGGCGCCGTCCCGTCAGTCCCGAACAGGGGATTCCCTTCGGTCACGCCGACTTTTACTGCTTGATGCTTCAGGGGTCTTTAACTGCTCCTGCAAGCGCTGGAGCCGGTAGTTTTCAAAAGCCATCTCGGTGTAGCTCCAGCTCCAGGTTTGATCGCGGAGAAAAGCAGCATAGCTGCCGTATATCCTTTTCCAATGCGGATTTTTTTCGGCCAGTTCGGCATACAACTCGTCCGCCGCCTGATGGGCGGCATCCAGTACTGTTTTGGGGAAGGGCGTCAGGCGCGCGCCGATGGCAATCAGCTCCTTGAGCGCCAGCGGATTCTTTGCATCGTACTGCGTCAGCATGTCGCAGTGGGTTGCCGAGGTGGCGGCCTTGATGATCGCCTTGTTTTCGGCCGTCAGCGCATCATAGGCACGCCGATTGACGTAGAGCGAGAGTTGCGTACTGCCTTCCCACCAGCCGGGATAGGCGTAATACAGCTTGAGCTTGTGCAGGCCGAGCTTCAGGTCGTCATATGGCCCGACCCATTCGGCGGCATGGATCATGCCGCGCTCCAGTGCCGGATAAATTTCGGCCCCGGGCAGATTGACCGGAATCCCGCCCAGCCGGGCGAATACTTTCCCGCCGAGTCCGGTAATGCGCATTTTGAGTCCCTTGAGGTCGGCGGGGGAATTGATGGGTTTGCGATACCAGCCGCCCATCTGGGCGCCACTGTTGCCCATGGGGAAATTGACGATGCCGTAGTTCAGGTAGAACTCGCGCAGCAGATTGAGGCCATTGCCATGGCGCAACCAGGCAGCCATCTGGCGGGCGTTGAGACCGAAGGGAATGGCGCAGTCGAGGGCGAAGGTTTCATCCCGGTCAATGTAGTAATACGCCGCTGTGTGCCCGCATTCGACAGTGCCGCGCTGTACGCCGTCCAGCACATCGAATGCCGGCAATGGTTCGTCGGCGGAATGGACGGCAATCTCGAATTTGCCGCCCGACATGTCCCTGACCTCGCGGGCGAAAAAATGCGCGCTGCCATGGGTGATGTCCAGTGTTTTTGGAAAGCTCGACGCCAGTCGCCAACGGAGCGCCGGTTTGGCATGCACGGCCGGTGCCGCGCCCGTCGCCAGAATGCCGACCAGGCCCGCACTACTGATGAATCTGCGTCTTTCCATAAGGTTTTCGCTTTTCGAATCAGGATCTTCAGGCTAACCATGCCACGCTGGATTGCATTGCGGTTTTCCACAATGCTATGGCCAAGCCGCGGTTGAACGATTAATATCGCGCCCTTGCTCTCGCTAGCAAGCAGTTAACGCACAACAACACCGCAGGATCGGTCAGCCACATTATGGTGTATCGCTATCCACGTGCGGAGGAGGAATATAGATGAATTTCCTGCTGCAATTCTCGCGGCTGATCGACCGCATGACTGAGCAGGTCGGCCGCGCCGCGCTCTGGCTGGTGCTCATTGCCGTGCTGATCAGCGCCACCAACGCCATCGTGCGCAAGGCCTTCAACGTCAGTTCCAATGCCTTCCTGGAAATCCAGTGGTACCTGTTCGCCGCCATGTTCCTGCTGACGGCGGGCTATACCATGCTGCGCCAGGGTCACGTCAAGATCGACGTCATCCTTGGCCGCTTTTCCAAGCGCACGCAGATCAAGGTCGAGATCTTCGGCATCGTGGTGTTCCTGATGCCCTTTGTGATCCTGGTCATCGAACTGGCCTTGCCGCTGGTGATCCAGGCCTATCACAGCGGTGAAATGTCCGAGAACTCCGGCGGCCTGATCCGCTGGCCGGTGTATGCCCTGCTGCCGATCGGCTTTACGCTGCTTGGCCTGCAAGGGCTTTCCGAACTGATCAAGCGCGTGGGTTTCCTCAAGGGCTTGTGTGACGATCCAACCCGCCCGATCCAGACCAAGACGGCAGAGGAGGAATTGGCTGAAGAGATCAGGAAGCACGAGGTCGCGCCGGAGGTCATTCAACGCGTCGAGGATGCCGTCGATATGGTCGCCGACCAGTCCAGGGAAGGGGCGCGGAAATGATCGAGTTCCTGCAAGCCAACATGGCCCCGGTGATGTTCATGGGGCTGTTCATGTTTCTGCTGATGGGCTATTCGGTGGCGTTTTCGCTGGCGGCCTGCGGCCTGTTCTTCGCCTTCATCGGCATCGAGCTCGGCATGCTGCCCGCCTCGCTGATGCAGGCCCTGCCGCTGCGCATCTTTGGCATCATGAAGAACGACACGCTGCTGGCGATTCCCTTCTTTACCTTCATGGGGCTGATTCTCGAGCGTTCGGGGATGGCCGAGGATCTCCTCGACACCATCGGCCAGCTGTTCGGCCCGATTCGCGGCGGCCTCGCCTATGCGGTGATTTTCGTCGGCGCCATGCTCGCGGCCACCACCGGCGTCGTCGCCGCCTCGGTGATCTCGATGGGCCTGATCTCCCTGCCGCTGATGCTGCGTTACGGCTACGACCGTCGGCTGGCCTCGGGCGTCATTGCTGCCTCGGGCACGCTGGCGCAGATCATCCCGCCTTCGCTGGTGCTGATCGTGATTGCCGACCAGATCGGCCGCAGCGTCGGCGACCTGTATGCCGGCGCCTTCATCCCGGGCTTCATGCTGATGCTGATGTACGTTGGCTGGGTGTTTCTGCTGTCCGTCATCAGGCCGAACATGGCGCCGGCCCTGCCTCCGGAGGCACGCACCTTCCGCGAGGCCAACGGTAGTTCCGGCATGCGTTCGGTGGGGGTGCTGTTCCTCATTTCGGTGGGTGGCGCGGTGGCGTTTGCCAAGAGCCGGGCGGACAGTCCCCTGGATGAAACGATCGTGCTGTCGATGTGCGTGGGGATCGGCATCGCCTTCACTCTCGCCATGCTCAACCGCGCGACCAAGCTCGGGCTGCTGTCGCGCATGGCCGAGCGCGTCACCTTTGTGCTGATCCCGCCGCTGGCGCTGATCTTTCTCGTGCTCGGCACCATCTTCCTCGGCATCGCCACGCCGACCGAGGGGGGCGCCATGGGCGCGCTGGGCGCGCTGCTCATGGCGATTTCACGCCGCCGCCTCAGCATGAAACTGTTGACCCAGGCGATGGATGCGACCACCAAACTCTCCGCCTTCGTCATGTTCATCCTGCTCGGCGCGACCGTGTTCAGCCTGACCTTCCAGGCGGTGGATGGCCACATCTGGGTCGAGCATCTGCTGACCGGACTGCCCGGCGGCCAGATCGGTTTCCTGATCGTGGTCAACGTCCTGATCTTCATCCTGGCCTTCTTCCTCGACTTCTTCGAGCTGGCCTTCATCGTGTTGCCGCTGTTGGCGCCGGTGGCGGACAAGCTGGGTATCGATCTGGTCTGGTTCGGCATCCTGATGGCGGTCAACATGCAGACTTCCTTCATGCACCCGCCGTTCGGTTTTGCCCTGTTCTACCTGCGCAGTGTGGCGCCGCACGAGGATTACATTGACAAGGTCACCAGGAAGAAGACCGCGCGGATCACGACGGGCCAGATCTATTGGGGTGCCGTGCCCTTCGTCATCATTCAGATCATCATGGTCGGCGTCCTCATCGCTTTCCCGGGGATAGTGACCGGCAGCCTCGACAAGACCGATAAGCTCAGCGCCGAGGAGGTTGGTCTTCAGTTCGAAGGGGCCGGCGGCGTTGATCCTTCCTATGGAACTCCAGGCCTTCCGTCGGGCTGGGGCGACGAGCCAACTGGCCCGGCGGCGGGTGATGCGAAACCCGACGCTCTTGATTCCCTGGACCCGCCAGTTGATACCAAGGCGGCGGACGCCAAGGCGGACGATCCCGCTGCGGCGTTGATGCAGGAAGTCGTCAAGGATAAGAAAATCAGGTAGGGGGGTCGGCTGACGCCGTCCCGCCAGTCCCGAAAAAGGGATTCCCTTCGGTCACGCCGACGACTTTTGTTGGCATGCAGAGGGGCCAAAAAAACCGCGACCTTGGTCGCGGTTTTTTGTTAAGGAAATGCTGATTAAGTCCAGATTCGTCATTCCGGCGAAAGCCGGAATCCAGGAAAATCAACAAGCTGGACACCGTCCTACGCCGGTGTGACGGACTTGATCAGCGCTTCCTTAGAGTTTTTGGGCCTGCATGTAGTTGTCGAAACCGGCCTCGGCGAAGCGGAACCACAGGTTCTGTTCCTTGCGGAAGGCCTTGTAATCGGCGTAAACCTTCCTCCAGTTCGGATTCTTCGCGGACAGTTCGGCGTAATGCGCCTCGGAAAACTTGAAGGCGGCATCCATGGTGTCCTTGGGCAGCCGGAACAGCTTGGTGCCGCTGGCAACCAGTTCCTTCAGTGCCTGCGGGTTCCTGGCGTCGTACTTGGCCTGCATGTCGACGTGGGCGTGGGATGCCGCCGATTCGATCATGGCCTTGTATTCCGGCGTCAGGGCGTCATAGGCCTTGTTGTTGACGTAGAGGCTCAACTGGGGACCGCCTTCCCACCAGGCTGGATAGGCATAGAACTTGGCGACCTTGAAGAAGCCCAACTTCTGGTCATCGTAGGGACCGACCCACTCGGTGGCGTCGATGGTGCCTTTTTCCAGCGCCTGATAGATTTCGCCGCCAGGGATGTTCTGCGGCACGCCGCCGATACCCGCCAGGATGCGGCCGCCGAAGCCGCCGATGCGCATCTTGAGGCCCTTGACGTCGGCGAGCGACTTGATTTCCTTGCGATACCAGCCGCCCATCTGCGCGCCGGTGTTGCCCATCGGGAAGTTGACGATGTTGTACTGGCCATAGAACTCGCGCAGCAGTTTCATGCCGTTGCCATGGTACATCCAGGCCGTCATCTGGCGCGAGTTGAGACCGAACGGAATCGTGCAGTCGATGGCGAAGGTTTCATCCTTGCCGAAGAAATAATACGGCGCGGTGTGGGCGCACTCCACGGTGCCCTGCTGGACGCCGTCAACCACGCCAAAGGCGGGCATGAGTTCGCCGCCGGCATGTACGGAAATCTCGAACTTGCCGCCCGACATGTCCCTGACCTTCTTCGAGAAGGCTTCGGCCGCACCGTAGATGGTGTCCAGGGCCTTCGGGAAGCTCGACGCCAGACGCCAGCGGATTGCCTGCTGGGCATGGACTACCGCCGGGGCGGCACCAGCCGCCAAAATGCCGGCGATACCGGCGTTTTGCAGAAATTTACGTCTTTCCATACATCGTCTCCTTGGTATTTTTAGTTACGGCATGACCGGAAGGTTAGCCTTCACTGGAACTTCGTTTTCGGGAACGCCCCGCAGCGGCAGAACGCTGCCGAAATACTACACCTAAAGAAAAGCCTGGGAGAGGCTGAATCGACCTAATTTCCGGCTACGGTCATGCGGTTTACCACAATGGAACCGACCGTGCGCGAACCGCGCGTGACGCTATCCCGGCCGACGGATTCGATGCCGGCGAACATGTCGCGCAGGTTGCCGGCAATGGTGATTTCATGCACCGGGTAGGCAATTTCTCCGCCTTCCACCCAGTAGCCAACCGCCCCGCGCGAGTAGTCACCGGTGACATAGTTGATGCCGTGGCCCAACAGTTCGGTAACCAGCAGGCCGGTGCCCATCTGGCGCAGCAGGCCGGCGAAATCTGCTGGTGCATGCGGGCTCGGCGCGACGATGAGGTTGTGACTGCCGCCGGCATTGCCGGTGGTCTGCATGTCGAGCTTGCGCGCCGTATAGGTGGAGAGGAAATAGCCCTGCAACACGCCATTGGCAACGACGGTCCGGTCGTGCGTCGCCACTCCGTCATCGTCGAAAAGGCTGGAAGCCAGGCCTTTTTTCAGGTGTGGACGTTCCTCGATGGAGAACCAGTCGGGGAAAATGCGCTGCCCCAATGTGTCGAGGAGAAAGCTTGCCTTGCGGTAGAGGCTGCCGCCGCTCACCGCATGGACAAAGCTGCCGAGCAACATGGCGGCCAGCGGCGCTTCGAGCATGACCTTGCACTGGCGTGTCTTGAGTTTTTTCGCGCCGAGACGCGACAGTGTGCGCCGGGCGGCGTAGTCGCCGATCTGTTCCGGCGTTGCCAGGTCTGCGGGGTCGCGCCAACCGGAGTACCAGTCGTCACGCTGCATGTCCTTGCCCTTGCTGGCAATGGGGACGCAGGAGAGGTAATGCCGCGTGGAGGGATAGCCGCCCATGAAGCCGAGACTGTTGGCGGAGATGAAGTGGGCGGCATGGGCCGACACCGAAGCGCCCTCGGAATTGTTGATCAGCGGGCTGACGGCAAAGGCGGCCTGCTCGCCGCGGCGGGCGATGGCGATGGCCTCTTCCACGGGCAAGGGCCATGGATGGTAGAGATCAAGGTCCATGTCCTCCACGTGTGTTGCCAGTAATTCCGCTGCGGGCAGACCGGCGCAGGGATCGGCGGCAGTGAAGCGGGCAATCGACAGTGCGGCATCCACCGTGGCCTTGATCGAGGCTGGCGAAAAGTCGGAAGTGGAGGCGTGGCCGCGCTGCTGGCCAAGGTAGACGGAGACGCCGATGCCCTTGTCGCGATTGAACTCGATGGTTTCGACTTCGCCCTTGCGGACCGTCACCGATTGGCCAAAGCCTTCGGAAACATCGGTTTCGCAGGCGCTGGCGCCGCCCTGTCTGGCGTGATGCAGCACATCGGTGGCCAACTGGCGCAACTGGTCGGGGGTAAATGAGAATTCTGACATGGGAAGTACGCTTGGAGGAAAGCTATAATCTTACTCGTGGAACCCCTAGAAAAACCCAGCAAGTCGGCGCGCAAGCGTGCCATGGATGATCTGCAGACGCTGGGCGTCGAATTGGTCACGCTTTCGAAAGATCAGTTAAAGAAAATCGATCTGCCCGAAAAACTGGGCCTCGCGGTACGTGACGCCCAGCGGATTACCCAGCACGAAGCCCACCGCCGGCAACTGCAATATATCGGCAAGCTGATGCGGTCGATCGACGCAGAGCCGATCCGCGCCGCGCTTGACGATATCAAGGGCGTTTCTGCCGCTGCCACCGTGCGCATGCACGCCCTGGAAAGTCTGCGCAGCCGTTTTCTGGAAGACGAGACGGTCATCGGCGAGATTGCCGCGGCGCATCCGCATGCCGATTTGCAACTGTTGCGGCAGTTGCGCCGCAATGCGCTCAAGGAACAACAACTGGCCAAACCGCCGCGGGCGTTCCGCGAATTGTTCAAGCTGTTGCGCGAACTGCAAGCCGCCACGGAAAGCCCGGAGGAGCCCAGGGAAAGCCATGACTGAGGAACTGCTCGTCGGCCTGGTTTCCATCTCCGATCGCGCTTCGGGAGGCGTCTATGAGGACAAGGGGATTCCCGCCCTGCGTGACTGGTTTGACGCCGCGCTCGTCTCGCCCTGGCGCATGGAAACCCGCCTGATCCCCGACGAGCAATCCGTCATCGAGCAGACGCTGATCGAGCTGACCGATACTGTGGGCTGCCATCTGGTGCTTACCACCGGTGGCACCGGCCCGGCCCGGCGCGACGTCACGCCCGAGGCTACGCTGGCGGTTGCCCACAGGGTCATGCCGGGTTTTGGCGAGCAGATGCGGCAGGTCAGCCTGAAGTATGTACCGACCGCGATATTGTCGCGCCAGGTCGGTGTCATACGTCAGCATGCGCGCGGCCAGTCCCTGATCCTCAATCTGCCGGGACAGCCGAAGGCCATCAAGGAAACACTCGACGGCATCTTTGCTGCAGTGCCATATTGTCTCGATCTCATTGGCGGCCCCTATGTCGAGACGCGCGCCGAGGTCATCCTGGCGTTCCGGCCCAAGTCGGCGCAACGCCCTGGCAGTCCGCGATAAGTTGTACTAAAGTCGGCGCTGGCAGGACGGCGATAATTGATTGCCGGGCGAATAAATCTGGGGAGAAAGGGCGGCGCAACGCATTCGCCACTTCTATTTGTCTATAGGAACATTCTGGCCGCCATTTGATCTAACGCATAAGTTCGGCCCGAACTTAGCAGTTAAAATCTCGCACCAATTCAGTAGCGGCCAGTAGTGGCATGGCCCCCGTTTTACGGGGTGCAGGCCGGTTCTGGGATTATGTTTCGGTAGCACAACTCCATGGAGGCTTGATGACGGCTTCAATCGCAACCAACCAGACCATTCTGGTCGTCGGCGGCGGTATCGCCGGCATGACGGCGGCCCTCGAGGCAGCCGAGTGTGGCAAGCAGGTAATACTGGTCGAAAAATCCCCCACGCTGGGCGGCCGTACTTCCATGCTTTACCGCTATTTCCCCAAGATGTGCTTTCCCACCTGCGGGCTGGAAATCAACCTGAGGCGTCTCCGCGGCAACCCCAATGTGCGCGTGATGACCATGACCGAGGTGTCCGCCGTAACCGGCAGTCGCGGCGATTACAACGTCACCCTGAAGGTCCAGCCGCGCTACATCAACGAGAGCTGCACGGCCTGCGGCGATTGCGGCAAGGCGGTAACCGCCGAAGTGCCCAACGTGGCGAACTACGGACTCGACAAAGTCAAGGCGGCCTACCTGCCGCACGGCATGGCCTATCCGCAGCGCTACGTCATCGACCCGTCCATCGTTGGCACGCCCGAAGGCGAGGCCGCCAAGGCCGCCTGCAAATTCGGCGCGGTCGATCTCGGCATGCAGGAAGAAACCCTCGAGCTCAAGGTCGGCAGCGTGGTCTGGGCGACTGGTTGGCGTCCGTATGATGCGAACAAGATTCAGCCCTACGGCTACGATCGCTTCGCCAACGTCATCACCAGCCTCGAATTCGAGCGGCTTTGCGATCCGCAGGGCCCGACCGGCGGCAAAATCCTGCGTCCGGGCGATGGCAAGGAGGCCAAGAACATCGCCTTCATCCAGTGCGCCGGCTCGCGCGACGAGAATCACCTGCGTCACTGCTCGCGCATCTGCTGCATGGCTACCCTGAAGCACACCCAGTATGTGCGCGAAGCCAATGCCGAAGCGAAGTCGACGGTCTATTACATCGACATCCGCGTCATCGATCGTCTGGAAGACTTCTACCAGAACGTGCAGAAGGATCCGAACGTCAGCTTCGTCAAGTCCAAGGTGGCGCGCGTCGCGCTCAATGAGGCGAACGACAACCCGATCCTCCACGGCGTCGATACCGAGGGTTACCACCGCTACGCTACCGAGCATGATCTGGTCGTTCTGGCGGTCGGCATGGAGCCCGAAGTCGTAGGCGTCAAGTTGCCCGAGGACATCGTGCTCGACTCCTCGAATTTCATTGAGGGCTCGAAGTCGGGCGGCATGTTCGGCGCCGGTAGCGCGGCCAGTCCGCTCGATGTCAATCGCGCCGTTCAGAGCGCAACGGCAGCCGCCATGCGCTCTATCCAAGTCATTCACAAAACTGCATCCACGGAGGCCGCATGAACGCACCGGCCAATAAATTTGCCGCTTACATCTGCTCCGGCTGCGGCCTGGGCGATGTCCTGAAAATCGCCGGCCTCGAGAAAGTCGCCAAGACCGAAGGCAAGATGGCGGTCATCAAGACGCACCCCTTCCTCTGCAACGCCGAAGGCGTGAAGATGATTCAGGACGACATCGCCAACGACGGCGTGACCCACCTGTGCATCGCCGCCTGCTCGCGTCGCGCCAAGGCCGAAGCCTTCACCTTCCCGACCGTCGCCGTCGCGCGCGCCAACCTGCGTGAAGGCGTGACCTGGATCGTCGCCGAGGGCGCCGACCATGACGAGGTTCGTCAGGAAATGGCCGAGGACTACGTCCGCATGGGCTGCGCCGAAGTCAAGAAATTGATCCTCCCCGGCGGCAACAAGAAAGAATCGTCGAGCAAGAAGATCCTGGTTGTCGGTGGCGGCATGTCCGGTATGACGGCCGCGCAGGCAGCGGCCGACGCCGGCTACGAAGTGGTCCTCGTTGAAAAAACCGGCGCCCTGGGTGGTTTTGCCAACCAGATGTGGAAGCGCATGCCCTTCAATGCGCCCCACGCCGATGCCCAGCCGACCGGTGCGACGGAACTGGCGGCGCAGGTATCCGCCAATCCGAAGATCAAGGTCTATCTGAATTCGACAGTTGCCGAGACTGCCGGCGCGCCCGGCCGTTTCGCCATCAAGATCGCTCAGGAATCAGGCAGCATCAGCGAGGAACTCTGCGGCGCCATCGTTCAGGCTTCCGGTTTCAGCACCTACGACATCACCAAGCTGCCAGAACTGGGCGGCGGCCAGCCGAACGTCGTCGACCAGGCCGGCCTCGAAGCCTTGGCGAAGGCCGCCAACGGCGGGCCGATCAAGCGCGCCGACGGCAAGGAAGTCAAATCCGTGGTGTTCGTGCAGTGCGCCGGCCAGCGTGATGATTCCGGTACGCACCTGCCCTACTGCTCCGGTCACTGCTGTGGCACGAGCATCAAGCAGGCGACCTACTTCAAGGATCAGAACCCGGATATCGACACCGCTATCATTTTCGATGACCTGCGCGTTCCCGGCATGGGCGAGGATTTTTACCGCAGTGCCCAGACCAAGGGTGTGACCTTCACCAAGGGCAAGACTTCCAAGGTAACCGGTGGTGAAAGTTGCAGTGTGACCTTCAAGGACCTGATCCTCGACGAGGAAAACACCATCCCCGCCGATCTGGTGGTGCTCGCCACCGGCCAGGTGCCGAACGCGGGCGTCGAGCTCGACGATTGGACCGCCACTGTCGCCGCTGCGGATAACGGTGACGAGGCCGCGAAAGAGAAGAAAACGGCCCTGCAGAAGATCTCCGTGCTGAACATGAATTATCGGCAGGGTCCGGACATTCCACAGCTCAAGTATGGCTTTGCGGATTCGCACTTCATCTGCTTCCCGTACGAAACGCGGCGGACCGGCATCTACGCCGCCGGCCCGATGCGCCGCCCGATGGACATGCATCAAGCCACCGAAGACGCGGTTGGCGCGACCATGAAGGCGATCCAGGCGGCTGAAAATGCCGCGCTGGGCCGTGCCGCCCATCCGCGCGCCTGGGATCTGTCGTTCCCGACCGCCCGTCTCGAAGGTTGCACCCAGTGCAAGCGCTGCACGGTGGAATGCCCGTTCGGCGCCATCGACGAGGACGAGCGGCGTTTCCCGCTGTTCAATGAAGAGCGTTGCCGCCGTTGCGGTACCTGCATGGGCGCCTGCCCGGTGCGTGTCATCTCCTTCGAAAACTACTCCTGCGACACCGTCGGCATGCAGGTCAAGGCCGTCAACGTCCCCGACGAGGACGAAGAAAAGCCACGTATCCTGATCCTGGCCTGTGAAAACGACGCTTACCCGGCGCTCGACATGGCGGGCATGCAGCGCCTGACCTATTCAGCCTTCGTGCGGGTGATCCCGGTGCGCTGCCTGGGCTCGGTCAATACCATCTGGATCACCGACGCACTCGGCGCCGGCTACGACGGCGTGATGATGATGGGCTGCCAGAAGGGCGAGAACTACCAGTGCCACTTCGTCAAGGGTTCCGAGATGGCCTACTATCGCCTCAGCAAGATCGGCGATACCCTGAAGGGCATGGGTCTGGAGCCGGAGCGGATGCAGACCTACGAGATCGCCATTACCGATGGCGCGCGCGTCGCCGGGCTGATCAACGAATATGTCGCACAGCTCGTCGAGATGGGGCCGTCGCCAATGAAGGGTTTCGGTTAATAAGGAGCGCATGACGATGACCACCGCAAACGAAACTGCCGTCGCGAAGTACAGAAACAACTTCCTCAAGGAGGTTGAAGCTACTGTCGAGGAAGGCCATTGGGTCAAGATGTGCATGCAGTGCGGCGTTTGTGCCGGCTCCTGCCCGTTTGGCCCGCACTGGGAACATTCACCGCAGAAGATTTTCATGATGATTCGCGCCGGCAAGCGCGAGGAAGTCCTGAAGTCCGACTCGATGTGGATGTGCACCTCCTGCTACAACTGCATGGTGCGCTGCCCGCGCGAACTGCCGATCACCCACATCATGCACGGCCTGGCCAACTATGCCTATCGCCTCGGCTTGTCCCCCAAGGGCCAGCCGAACCAGGTAATCGCCAAGCTGTTCTGGGAAAGCGCGCTCAAATATGGCCGTGTCAACGAGCTCAAGTTCTCCCTGGCCATGTATTTCCGGGATGGCTTCGTGCAGGGCGTAAAAAATGCCCTGGCCATGCAAGGCGTCGGTCTGGGCCTGGTGAAAGCCGGGCGCCTCAACCCGATGGAGATCATCAGCGGCCACACCTGCAAGGACACCAGCGGAATCCACAAAATGATCGCCAAGGCGCGCGAGATTGAAGATCGCCGCCGCGGCTTGGCCTGACAGGAGAGCCTGAAATATGACGAAGAAACAATACGCGTTCTACCCCGGCTGCTCCTCGCAAAAAGGCGCGTCGGCAGCGAACTACATCACCTCCTTCGGCGTGATCTGCGACAAGCTCGATATTCAGCTCAATGAAATTCCCGACTGGAACTGCTGCGCGGCCTCGATTGGCTATGCCGAAGGTGGCGAGTTGCCGCGCATCGTCATGGGCGCCCGTAATCTGGCCCTCAGCGATCAGCACCTGCCTGGCCAGGACATCGTCTCCGGGTGCCCCGCCTGCTGGCTGGCCAACCGGGAAGCCACCGAGCGTTTGCAGCACTCGTCGAGCCTGATGGCAGAAGCCAATGAAGCGCTCAAGGAAGTTTCCCTGAAGCTTCGCACCGACTTCAACACGAAGTCGCGCCACTTCACCGAAGTGCTGATCGAAGACATCGGCTACGCAGGCATGAAAGCGCCGGTCGTCAAGCCGCTGGACGGCGTCAAGATCGCCGGTTATGTCGGCTGTCAGGCCAATCGCCCGTACGGCATTGCCGGCGAGTCTTTTGAGAACCCGCAATACCTCGACAAGATGATCGAAACCTGTGGCGCCGAAGCTGTGCCCTACGATCAGAAGGTCACCTGTTGCGGTGGCGCGCTGGCCTTCTCCGAGCCCGATAAGGCGCAAGCACTGATTCAGGACATTGTCGGCTCCGCCTACGATCATGGCGCCGACCTGATCGTCACGCCTTGTCCTCTGTGCCAGGCCAACGTCGAAATCTATCAATCCGAGATCAACAAGAAGAAGGGCACCAAGTTCAACATGCCCGTCGTCTACTACACCCAGCTGCTGAATGTGGCCTACGGTGGTTCGATCAAGGAAGCGGGTCTCGACGGCCAATTGATTCGCGCCGAAAAGCTGGAAAAGATCGCCGGCAAGTAAGCTACAAAACGATTCAAAGGGGTTACGCGGCCGGCTAATTGCCGGCCGTTTTTTGAGAGAGCTAGACTGGCTGGCTGATACAACAGCTGAAGCAAGATTACTGGCCACTCTTTCGGTATAATCCGCGACCAACGTGGGGGGGTAGCTCAGCTGGGAGAGCGCCGCGTTCGCAATGCGGAGGTCGTGAGTTCGATCCTCATCCTCTCCACCAAATTGAACGGCCCGGATAGTCTCCGGGCCCGCTGCGCTATCTAATCGGTCGGCAGCGGGTTCCGCAGGAACCACGGCAGGCACATCACCTGGTTTGCTGGCCCGCCAGGATCGCCTGGATGATGGCTGGCTGGCGCACCCCCTGTCCTGCAACAGCGCCTTGACGGCAGCGCCGACCTCCACGCGGCCCCCTGAGATCACATCAGGTCCACATCAGGTCTTGAAACTCATGCTGTAAGACCCCATAATATGGGCATGGTTGTAACTCCGGCAATCTGGAGGCGTTCTGGACGGCGGTTCGATTCCGCCCACCTCCACCCAAGCGTATCGAGTTGAGCATCAGGGTATTTTTGGGTGGGGGTGCACTGGCTTCGACAGGGCGAACAAAAGTGAGCAGGCAACCCGTCAGGCGATCGACGTTAATGAAGCAAATCTCTAAACGCCAACGATGAGCGTTTCGCAATCGCCGCTTAAGGCCTTTGCCGAGGCTGCTTGAGCCTTGTTACCAAAGAAAAGCCGGTGGGGGCACAGTTTCGACTGTGTCCCCATCGTCATTTTCAACGTCGCCCAATACGGGCCCGTCGGTACATTCGTTTTGCCGGCTTCGTCGCCAGTCGCGGTTCAGGCCATCCGGGCCGCTTGCGCGCCAAATCGTGCCGGATCGGACAATCCGCACAGCAGGGCGATGTACGGATAGTCCGATAAAGTCGGCGCTGGCGGGACGGGGAGGCCGTCAGGCCGGAGGTGGCCCGAAGAGGCTACGGGGAGGCCGTCAGGCCGGAGGTGGCCCGAAGAGGCTACGGCGGTGAGCTTGCCCTAGCGCGTCAGAATCCAGCCGATCAGGTTCTCGATCCGCGCGGCATCGCGGGTTTTGACGATGCCATGCGGTTCCTTCTCGCCGTCGATCTCCACTTCACTGGCGACGGTGACGTGGCGGGTCAGCTTGGCCTTGGCATCCGCATCTCCCTGGTACTTGGCGGCGATTTTGACGAACGGCGGGCCGGCTTTCTGTTTCGCGACATCATGACACTTGGTGCAGCGGCTATCCTTGAGTAGCGTCATGGCATCTGCTTCATCGGCGGCCAGGGCCGGCGTAGTCTGCAGCGCAAGCGCCGCGAGGCAAGCGGGAATCGATAAATGGCGCATGTAGAGTCTCCTGATGTCGAGAAAAGGGATTACTGCAGGCTGCCGATATAAACTGTGACGGCGCGGGTTTCCAACTCCGTCAGCTTGGCGGCGATCGAGTGCATGATGGCGTTGTCGTTGGTGCGCGCCCGTTGGTTGAATTCCTGCAACTGGGATTCCAGATAGCGCGGATGCTGGCCGGCCAGGCGCGGCAATTGCTCGGTCCCGAGACCTTGCGCGCCATGGCAGGATGCGCAGGATGGAACGCCGGAGTAAGTATTGCCCTTGTGATAAATGTACCTGCCGACCGCCGCCAGATCGGGGTCGCCCGGCTGGCTCGCCGCCGCCGGTTTACTGGCGTAGAAGTCGCCCAGAACGGCAATGTCCCCGTCCTTGAGATCCTTGCTCATCTCGCCCATCACCTCGCTTTTGCGGCGGCCGTCACGGAAATCCGCCAACTGCTTGCGCATATAGCTCGGGTGTTGGGCCGCCAGCCGCGGGTAAATGCGGCTGGCGCTCTCTCCTTCCGGCCCATGACATAGCCCGCATCGCTCGATGATGATCTTGCTGACATGCGGGGGCACCGCCAACGCTGCTACGGGTGAGGCCAGGCCCAACCCCAGCAGCACGGCAAACGTGATACGAAAGGCAGTCATCATGGGCAAGCTCCTTGTTGTTAGCCGCTGAAGAACCCGGTCCCAATCATCACCAGCAGCATCAGGCCGACGGTGATGAGGAGGAGGCCGAGGACGACCGAAGCCTTCTTCATTGCCGGCGAGGGGGCCGAGACCAGGCGCTTCGTGAGTTCGCCGGAATCCACCAGACGCTGGTACTGCGCCGGATGGTCATGGCGGAACTCGCGCAGCGACTGCGTGCCGGTGAACATCACGATATCCGGCGGCGGCAGCTTGTCGGGGCGGAAGTGGTTGTTGAAGAAGTGCACCGTGAAGAGGAACACCGCCGCCAGGAAGGCTTCTTCCGCATGCACCAGCGTCGCCACGTTGAATACCCAGCCCGGCAGATACTCGGCCGTGACGTGCGGGATGGCCAGCATCAAGCCGCTCCAGCCGATCACGTTGACGCCCCAGAACACCGCCCAGTAGTCGAACTTCTCGTAATAGGCCCAGCGCTCGAACTTGGGCCGTTCGCCCTTGCCGAGGAACCACTTGAACATGCCGATCATGTCATCGAGGTCCTTCCAGTTCGGCACCAGCGAATCCGGGCCGAACCACTTGAAGGTCTTGTCGCGCAACAGTTTCTGCAGCACGTAGATGAGGTGGATCATGAAAATGGCGACGAACAGGCCCGCCGCTACCCGGTGGATGATGCCGAGCACTTGCGGCCCGCCGAGCGCCTTGGCAACCACCGGCGCCCAGTCGCTGTGGGCGAACAGTGCGGTCGTACCGGTCAGCACCAGGGCCATGGTGGATAGGGCGAAGACCAGGTGGGCAAGCCGCCAGCCCCAGTGGAAGCGCTCGACGAACATTTTCTCTTCGTCGAGGTTCAGGCCTGTGGTGTCAATGCGGTGGTGGTGCTTGCCGGCCTTGCGGTCCTGCCACTCGCGGTAGTACCAGAGGCCGGAGTGCAACCAGAAGAAGGCAAACACGCCGACCAGCAGCCAGATCATGAACTTCGAGGTGACGTACATCACCGGATATTTTTCGAAGTCATGGGTGTTGGCGTGCGGGTGGAAGGAAGAGAAGCCACCGGTGGCCAGCGGCAGTTTCTTGCCGTCATGGCAACTCTGGCAGGTCTTGAGGCGGTTGTCGGGGTGAACCTTGGACTGGGGGTCTGCGACGGCCTTGATGCCGTGGCTGTCATGGCAGCTCACGCAGCGCGCGGTGTAGGCCCAGCCCAGGCGCGAGACCTGGCCGTGGTAGGTGTCGTGGAAGCTTTTCAGCTCTTCCTTGTGGCAGGTGCCGCAGTCGCCGGTGCTGGCGAGCTTGAAGGAATCACCGGAGGTACCGGTGACGCTGTGGGCGCTATGGCAGTCGGTACAGACGGCCGCCTTGAGATTGCCCTTGTCGATGACCTCTTCGCCATGTACCGAGCCGCCCCAGATGTCGAGCTGGTCTTCGTGGCACTGGCCACAGGTCTCGGGGATGGACTTGTGCCAGGCGGTGCGCCGTTCGCTTTCCTGCGGCGGCACGTCGAAGTCGTGCGAACTGTGGCAGTCGTCGCACTTGGCGAGCGGGGTGCCGGGGATGTCCTTGTTCTCGCGGGCGTGGAAGGATTTGTTGTAAGCCTCGATGTTCTGGAAGACGACGCCGAGGCGGGGTTTGTCCTTGGTCTTGCCTTCCTGCTGCGCCTTGGCCCACAGGCCTTCGTGGCAGCCGATGCAGCTGGCTTGCGGGGCGTTGGCGTCGAGCTGGTGGTCTTTCCGGGCATCGACGATGTTCTTGTGGCAGTCCAGGCATTGCATCTGGCTATGCACGCTCTTGGCGAACTTGCGCTTGTCGATGCTGCGCAGCTCGCGTTCGTCCTCTTCACCGTCGATGACCACCGGCACCTTGATCTTGTCATGCTTGTTCTCATGACACTTCAGGCAGGAAGCATTGTCGAGTTTTTCCGCGGGTGCAGCCTGAGCCGGGCTTCCCACCGTCAAGGCAGCGAGGATCAGAAACAAGGCGGCAAACAGCATCCAGCGCTTTGGCAGGATGGCAAGAATCGGGGTGTGCATTTTCAGAACTCCATGAGGATGGCTAAGCATCCGACCGGTCGGGCGACGTGGTCATGCGCTTGGGCAGGGCGCAAAAAAAAACGGCCACCCCCACCGGGAGGAGGGGGCGGCCGTGAGGCAGTGAATCAGAAGCCGACAGAGACGCCCATCATCAGGGTGTGGTGGCTGCCGTTCAGGTTGCTGAATGCCTTGTCTTTGTAACGGTCGTAGACATAAGCACCCTTCAGCGTCAGCTTGTTCTTCAGTGCGTAATCCAGACCAAAGGCCAGGCTGTGCAGGGTATTGTCGACTTTGTCGTTGACGGAATAACCTCCAGCGCCGAGCCCCAAAGTGGCCGTGCTCGTCGTGTCCAGATCACCGCTGGTGTCCGACCAGGTATAGGTCGCCCGCAGCTTCAACTGATCGGTGGGCTGGTAGTCGGTATTGAGCGACAGCGACAGGGTATCGACCTTGTAGTCGGACGTACCCCGCGGGTCGAATACGATGGTCTGTTCAAACCGACGCGCGTTAGTGCCGAAGAAGTAGGTCTCGAAATCGTTTTGCGCCCAGTCAAGACTGCCGCTGAAGTTGAGCCACTCGGAGGGCGAGTGGTTCACAGACAAGCCCGCCGCGTGGAATGTGTCATCGGCCTTCTGCTGGTATGACGTGCCCAGGAAAGTCACACCGCCGGACGGCTTGGTCGTATCGGTAAAGCTTTGGTCGCCGTTCTTTTTGTCTTTGTAATGATAGTAGGCATTGACGTGCGCCTGCTTGGTCAGCGCATAACCCAGGGCAGCCTTCAGGTTGAACGAATCCTCCGCCTCGGTCACATAGCCGGTCTTGCTGGCGCTGACCCATGATGGCGTAAGACGCAGTGTCATATCCTTCATCGGTCGCGCATTCCACCGCAAATAGATCTCGTCCGACTTGCTTCTGTCTTGCAGCATCACGACCGTCGGCCAGGCGCCAAGGTTGCCGTTAGCCGGGATGGTGTTGTATTGAAGATCACGATCGGTATCCAGATGCTTCCAGCCCACCGTAACAGATGATTTAGCAGGCAGACCGTTGAAGGTCGCGGCCAACCCGTAGTTCAACGACTCGAGATCCTTGATGCGCACCCCCCACAAATCGCGCACTTCACGATCCAGCATTTCTGCGCCAGCAAAACCGCCTGATGAATCATTTTCTCGGTTGGCATATTTGACGAAGCCCTCGATTCCAACTGAAGAAGACAGGCGATGGTTGGCATTGAAGAAGGCGTTGTCGGTGCTGATCTTGCCTTTGCTGTATCCGGAATTGGGATCGGCTTGATTGTTCGAGAAAGAGTCCTGATCCAGGCGAGACATGCCATAGCCGACCGCAATCGCTGTTTTTCCGTATGTCTTGGAGAGACGGAAGGCGTTCGTCATCAAGGTGCTATCCGGCACGAAATGCATGTCGTTAGTTGCAGCGAGAGTAAGGCCGACCACAGCTTCAACCTGAGACTCGAAATCTGTTGCTAACGCCGTCCGTGCTTGGTTTCTGAACTTCTCGATACTGCCGTCGTAGGCGAACTGGAACATCCCACCGGGATTCGTGGTGAAGTTCAACGAGAAGCGCCCCATGTTTTCTTCGACCGGCATGTTGTAACCGCGCCAGCGGGCCTGCTTTTGGGCAGCGCTGTTGGGGGTAACGTCGCCGTTGCCGAACACATAGGTAGCAAACTTGTTGCCATCACGTTTGTAGCCATCGAAGTTCAATGACAGGCTGGTGTTTTTGCCAAGCAGGTCGGGCTTGAACTTGACGCCGACACCATAGCGAGTGCGCTCGACCGTGTAACTGGTCACGCCGCCGGTATCGTCGTTGAACAGGGTCAGGTAGCCGCCGTTGCCAGATGCCGTATAGCCCGTTGCCACCGGATTGTTCGCCGTACCCGGCCGGTTCAGGTAATCCAAGCCACTGCTGCCTGAGCGATAGTGGCCATAGTAGCCGCTGAAACCTAAATCGCTGTTGCCGCCCTGAATATTGCCACGGTGGCTGTCGCGGCCGAAGCCTTCGCGCTCCAGGCTGAAGCGGTCGCCGATTTTCAGGTTGACATCGAGATCGGCGTAAAAGCCGGAGTTGTCGTTGCCCGACCAGCCGCGCTCGCTTCCAAAGGCCTGCAGATACTGGGGCGAACCGCCGCCGGGTCCGCCGTTGTAGTTGAAGTAGATCAACTTGGGCGTGACCTCACCGGATACGACATTGGCGCTTTCGTCCGATGCATAGGCCTGGCTGATGGATGCTGCGAGCACCGTCAGGCAGGGAATGAAATACTTGCTCATTTTGCTTGCTTTCATTTCATATCTCCCAATTCGTAACCGGTCAATAACGCAGGTGCTGGTCCATGTGGCTGCCATGCGGCGCGTTGTGGCAGCTGCTGCAGTTGCGCAACGCGGTCGCCGAGATGGTCTGGCCATTGGCGGTAGCGCCCGTATTGCCATGGCGGTTGCCCGGCACCGAATGGCACTGCAGGCAGAGCATGGGTTCGGCGAGGTTCAACAGCTTGCGGTTCGGCGTGCCGTGCGGGTTGTGGCAGGTGGCGCAATCTTCGACTGCCGGGGGGTGCTCAAAACCATGCGGGCCGCGCACGTTCTGGTGGCACTGGGTGCATTGTTGCGTCTTTGCCGCCAGCGTCAGTTGCTGGCCACCATGCGGGTCGTGGCAGTCCTTGCAGGTCACGCCGCCTTCTTTCAGCGGGTGGTGCGAACGCAGGTTGAACTTGGCCGCGACGTCCTTGTGGCAACTGACACAAAGGGCGGCTTCCTTGCCGGCTTTATGCATGCCCGCCGTGAGCGACTTGATCTTCGGCGAGTGGTTGCCGTGGCAGTCGCTGCACTGCACGTTGGCCTTGGCGTGGTCCGAGAAGGCGAAGTTCACGTGTTTGGCATCGTTCTTGTGGCAGCTCAGGCACTGTTCGGATTTCGGGGCGCCGGCCAGAACGGCTTTCGGCTTGTCCTTGCCGGTGGCGCTTTCGCGTGCTTCCTCGGCCTTGGCGTGCTCGACTGCCGTGGTGTGGCAGCTGACGCAGTCGCCGTGGTAGGCCTGTTTCATGTGGGCCTTGGCTTCGGTTTCGTGACAGCTTACGCATTGGGCGCCGACCGGTGCTCCCTTGGCCGCCGGTGCCGCCTGGGCGGTGCCGAACATCAGCGATCCAACCAGGATCGCCAGCATTCCTGCAAAACGTTTCATTGATTTTCCCCTTTAAAGAGATTGATACAGACTGCTTGATACCCGCCTTGCCGAGGGCTCAGCGGGACAAAATCCATTCGGCGAGATTCTTGATGCGCGCCGCATCGCGGGTCTTGACCGCGCCGTGCTCGACCTTTTCGCCCTCGACCTCGACTTCATGGGGTTCGGTGAGGTTCTTGGTGATCTTCGCCATGGCGTCCGGCTTGCCCTTATATTCAGCGGCAGTCTTCTTGAAGGACGGCCCTTTCTTGTTGCGATTCTCGTCATGGCACTTGCCGCACTGGCTGTCTTTCAGCAACTTTTTGGCATCGGCCTCGTCCACGGCATGAACGCTGCTGCCGGCCAGCGCAAAGAACAGGGAACCGCTCAGCAGCAGGATGGTCTTTTTCAGTTTCATGGTTCGACTCCAGTCAAGATGTAGGAAAGGCATGCCATACAAAGTGTGATTGGACGAGATGTTCTGCGCATGCGAAATCCCGGTCAACGGGTCGAAAAACGCGCCGCCGCGCTTTCTTGACGTATCTTTACGGGCGGTGGGGGTGATCGGCTTGTCGCGGTTCGCACTGACTGCCGAAGGGAAAAAAATCTGCGTCAGATGCCGCTGTGCCGTCATTACAAATGACTTTGTGAACTGGCACGCCACGCATTGTTTAATAATGGAAATTCGCCGATCCGCTGGCGCCGTTTCGCCAGCGCCGACTTTGCCGGGCAGCCCCGGTTTCGTTACCCGAGCAAAAAAATAAGTCTTTACATTGCGTGACAAATGTAAAGATACGAAAATTGCTCCGGATTAAGTGAAACTTTGTTGCATTCCCGCGAATAGCCTTGCTAAATACCCCGCAGACTGGAATCCTCGCTTGACGGAGACATGAACAGGTGGACAAACGACAGCCGCACATATTGCTGGTCGATGACGATGAACCGTTTTGTCAGTTGCTCATCGAGTATCTGGCGGCTGAAGGGTTGAGTCCGCTGGCGACACACACCGGGGAGGCCGGACTGCGGGAGATTCGCAGCGGTGAAATAGACCTGGTGATCCTCGACATCATGCTGCCGGATATCAACGGGCTCAATATCTTGCGGCAGATTCGCCACGATGACGCCGATTTGCCGGTCCTGATGTTAACAGCCCGCGGTGACGATCTCGACCGGATTCTCGGCCTGGAACTGGGTGCCGATGACTATCTGCCCAAGCCCTGCAACCCGCGCGAACTGACGGCGCGGGTGCATGCCGTATTGCGGCGTTCCCGGCGCGCGCCGCCCGGTGCGGCGCCGGCGCCGCAGGTTGATGAAGGCTTGCTGTCACTGTTGCCGGCGCAACGCATGGTCCGCTGGCGCGGCAAGGCGCTCAGCCTCACCAGCAGCGAGTTCAACATCCTGGCGGCCTTGTACGAAAACGTCGGCGCAGTGGTGCCCAAGTCGGACCTCGCCAATCGTGCCCTCGGCCGGTCGCTGGTACGCTATGACCGCAGCCTCGACATGCATATCAGCAATCTGCGGCGCAAGCTCGGCAATCTCGATGACGGCCGTTCGCCGATCCAGACCATCCACGGTGCGGGCTATCTCCTGCTAACAATCGAGGCATGAAGAACGCGCGTTTTTTGGGTTGGTGGTTTCCCTTGCCCGGCCGGCTGTTTCTGAAGATATTTCTGGCCCTGTGGCTGGCGATCAGCGGCCTCGTCTATACGGTCGATTACGTCGTCAACGCGCTGTTTCAGGCCGAGATGCAAAAGTCGCCGGATCTTTCCACGGGCTATCGTGCCGAACTGGCGACCATGCTGGTCGCCGTAATTTTGCAGCACGATGGTTTGGCCGATACGCGCCAACTGTTCCTCGAATGGTCGGGCCGGCGTCCCTTGCCCGTGCTGGTGGTGGATGAGGAACGGGGCAGCGACATTCTCGGACGCATGGTGCCGCTGCCGGCCCTGGCCCAGGCAAAGGAGATGCTGGCAGGCGTCACCCCCAGTAATGCCGTGCACCGCGTGACCGACCATGACGGCCGCGCCCATGTACTGTTCGTGCCGCTCGCCTTGCTGCCGGCGACCCCGCCAACCCA
The DNA here is from genome assembly GCA_030682175.1 of Rhodocyclaceae bacterium. GTDB lineage: Bacteria > Pseudomonadota > Gammaproteobacteria > Burkholderiales > Rhodocyclaceae > Sulfuricystis. Next base: position 25,902 of record JAUXOM010000015.1, on the reverse strand, counting down.
GCACGTCTATCAAACGCCGAACTCTTCCCGCATCGAGTTCCTGGCGATGACGCTCGCCAGCTTCCTGTTTGCATTGGGCCTGGCGTGGTATCTGTTGCGGCCGATCCGGCACTTGCACGAGGCGAGCCAGCGCTTTGCCGGCGGGGAACTGCAAATCCGCGTGGCTCCGCTGCTTGGCCGCCGCAGCGACGAACTGGCCGATCTGGCCCACGACTTTGACGAGATGGCGGCACGCCTGCAAGCGACCATCGACGGCAAGACACGCCTGTTGCACGATGTTTCGCATGAGCTGCGTTCGCCGCTGACGCGTATGCAGGTGGCGCTGGAAATGGCGCGCCAGTCGCCCGAGAAGACCGGGCGCATGCTCGACCGCATCGAGCACGAGGTCGGTCGCCTCGACAGGATTCTCGGCGAAACCCTGGCCTTGTCGCGGCTGGAGGCTGATCCCGCCGAATTGGGCGACGATTGCGTGAATCTCGTCGAACTGCTCGAAGATGTTGTCGCCGATACCCGTTTCGAAGCGACGCAGCAGGGCAAGACGATCGAGCTGAAAGCCGGCGGCGATATTATCGTGGCCGGCCGGCCGGAACTGCTGCGCAGCGCCTTCGAAAATGTCGTGCGCAATGGGGTGTTGCATACCCCCGCTGGTGCCACGGTGACGATCGAAGTCTGCAAGGCGGCGCCAACGCAGCGGGGAGAGCGGGGAGAGCAAAAATGGGTCACGCTGTGTGTTTGCGATAGTGGCGGCGGCGTGCCGGCAGACGAACTGGAAACCATTTTCGAGCCCTTCTACCGTGGCCGGGGTGTCGACAACCCGGGCGGGCATGGGCTGGGGCTGTCGATCGTGCGCCGCGCCATCGAAGCGCATGGCGGCAAAGTCAGCGCTGGCGAGGCGCCAGCAGGGGGGTTGTGCGTGATCTTTCGCCTGCCGGTGCTGCAGATCGAGTCGGCAGGCACGCCGCAACGATAGCGCCGCGGCATCACCCCCAGCACGCTCGCCTGGGGGAGTAAAATTCTTCGCTCATGCTCCCCGCCCGTTTTGTCCATCTCCGCCTCCACAGCGAATACTCCATCACCGACGGTCTGACGCGGCTCGATGGTGCGGTGGCGCGTGCCGCGGCCGATGGCATGCCGGCGCTGGCGCTGACCGATCTGAGCAACCTGTTCGGCATGGTCAAGTTCTACACGGCGGCGCGTGGGGCGGGCGTCAAACCGATCATCGGTGCCGATGTCTGGGTTACCGAAGAAAACGACAGTGCGCTGGATGGCGCACGTGAAACGCCATCGCGGCTATTGCTGCTGGCTAAAAATCGGCTGGGCTACCTGCGCTTGTGCGAGCTGCTTACGGCAGCCTTCCTGCGGCCACGGCGGCATGGCCGTGCCGAAATTCCGCGTACCGCCTTCGCCGCCGGTGATAACAGCGGCTTGATTGTCCTCGCGGGGGCCCAATTCGGCGAGATCGGCCAGTGGCTGGTTGCCGGCAAGCCCGAAAAAGCATCAGCCAGTGCCCGCGCCTGGGCGGAAACGTTCCCGCAAAGTTTTTATCTGGAGATCCAGCGTCCCAACGGTCGTGCCGATCATCCGGCACAGGAGCGGCTGCTTGCCGCCACCCTGAACCTGGCCGCGGAACTCGATCTGCCGGTGGTGGCGACCCATCCGGTGCAGTTTCTCGATGCCGATGATTTTCGTGCCCACGAAGCGCGCGTGTGCATCGCCGAAGGCTATGTGCTGGGCGACCGCCGCCGCCCGCAAAACTTCAACGCGGCGCAGTATTTCAAGACGCAGGACGAGATGGCGGCCCTGTTCGCCGACCTGCCCGAGGCGCTGGCGAACAGCGTGGAAATCGCCCGGCGCTGCAACCTGACGGTCGAACTCGGCAAGAACCGCCTGCCGGAATTCCCCATTCCGCCGGGCGTGTCGCTCGAGGACTATCTGGCCGAAATCACGCAAGCCGGGCTGGAGCAGCGTCTGGCGCATCTGTATCCCGATCCGGCAATGCGTGATGCCGAGCTGCCGCGCTATGCCGCGCGGCTGGCGTTCGAGATCAAGACCATTGTGCAGATGGGTTTTCCCGGCTATTTCCTGATCGTCGCCGACTTCATCAACTGGGGCAAGACCAACGGCGTGCCGGTGGGACCGGGGCGCGGCTCCGGCGCGGGTTCGCTGGTTGCTTACAGCCTGAACATCACCGATCTCGACCCGTTGCGCTACGAGTTGCTGTTCGAGCGCTTTCTCAACCCCGAGCGCGTATCGATGCCCGACTTCGACATCGACTTCTGTCAGGAAGGCCGCGATCGGGTTATCGACTATGTACGGCAGCGCTATGGCAGCCATGCGGTCAGCCAGATTGCCACCTTCGGCACGATGGCGGCCAAGGCGGTGATTCGCGATGTCGGCCGGGTGCTCGACCTCGGCTTCAATTTTGTCGATCAGTTCGCCAAGCTGATCCCCAACGAACTGGGCATCACGCTCGCCAAGGCGCGCGAGCAGGAACCGGCCATCAACGAACGGCTGGAGCAGGAAGAAGAGCTGCGCGAACTCTGGACGCTCGCCGAAAAGCTCGAAGGCCTGACCCGCAACGTCGGCATGCACGCCGGCGGCGTGCTGATCGCCCCCGGCAAACTCACCGATTTCTGCCCGCTCTATTCGGCCGACGGCGGCGCTACGGTCAGCCAGTTCGACAAGGACGACGTCGAGAAGGCCGGCCTGGTCAAGTTCGACTTCCTGGGCCTGCGCACGCTGACAATTTTGGCCGAAGCGGTGGCCTTTGTGAAAGAAGTGGACGGTGTCGAGATCAGTCTCGAAAGCCTGCCGCTCGACGATGCCGCCGTCTATGCCGACATTTTCAAGGCGGCCAACACGACGGCGGTGTTCCAGTTCGAATCACGCGGCATGAAAGACACCCTGGTGCAGGCGCGCCCCGACTGCCTCGAAGACCTGATTGCGCTGAACGCGCTCTATCGGCCTGGGCCGATGGACTTCATCCCGAACTTCATCAACCGCAAGCACGGCCGCGAGCGGGTCGTCTATCCGCATCCCAGCATGGAAAAGGTGCTGGCCAATACCTACGGCATCATGGTGTATCAGGAACAGGTGATGCAGACCGCGCAGGTGGTGGCCGGCTACAGCCTCGGCGGCGCCGACCTGCTGCGGCGCGCGATGGGCAAGAAGAAGATCGAGGAAATGGCCGAGCAGCGCGCCATCTTCGTCGCCGGAGCGGCCGGCAATGGCATCGACGCGCCCAAGGCGAACGAAATTTTCGATACGATGGAGAAGTTCGCCGGCTATGGCTTCAACAAGTCGCACGCCGCCGCCTATTCGCTGGTCGCCTATCAGACCGCCTGGCTGAAGCGCCACTACCCGGCCGCCTTCATGGCCGCGACGCTGTCATCCGAAACGGCCGACACCGACAAGGTGCAGTTCTTCTTCCTCGATGCCCAGACCAATGGCATCACTTTCCTGCCGCCCGACATCAACACCGGTTTCGTGCGCTTCCGTCCGGTCGATGCCAAAACCATCCGCTACGGTCTTGGCGCCCTCAAGGGCACCGGCGAGGCGGCGTTGGCGGTGATCCTGCGCGCGCGTGACGGGGGTGATAAACCCGGCGGGCCGTTTGTCGATTTATTTGATTTCTGCCGCCGCGTCGACAAGCGCGCCGTCAACCGCCGCGTCATCGAGTCGCTGATCCGCGCCGGCGCCTTCGATTCCGTCGACGACCATCGCGCCAAGCTGCTTGCCTCGGTCAGCCGGGCGCTCGAAGCCGCCGACCAGGCCGAGCGCCACGCCCATCAGGGTGGCCTGTTCGACGCGCCCGATGGCGCGGCGCCGCAAGAAACCCACTATGTCGAGGTGCCGCGCTGGAGCGAGCGTGAACAACTGCTCAACGAAAAACAGGCGCTGGGCTTTTTCCTCTCCGGGCATCCCTACAACGCCTACGCCGAGGAACTGAAATCCTTTGTGCGGCGGCGGCTGGTCGAACTCGAGCCGCAACGCGAACCCACCTTGCTTGCCGGCGTGGTGCTCGGCGTGCGCACGCAGATGACCCGTCGCGGCAAGATGGCCATCGTCACGCTCGACGACGCCAGCGCCCAGGTCGAGATTTCGGTGTTCAACGAACTGTGGGATGCCGAGCGCAACAAGATTCGCGAGGACGAATTGTTGCTGGTCGAAGGCAAGGTGCAGAAGGACGACTACAGCGGCGGCCTGCGTGTGACTGCCGACAAGTTGATGACCCTGGCCGAAGCGCGCGGCCGTCATGCGCGTGTGTTGAAGCTGGCCCTGAACGGCACGTCGAGCGACGCAACCGCCGGCCACCTGCGTACCCTGCTGGCGCCTTATCGCTGTACTGAGCGCTTTACTGAGCGCGGCACCGAACGCGCAAGCGACAATGCCTGCCCGGTGCGCATCTGCTATCGCAACGCCGCAGCGGCAACCGAACTGACGCTGCCCGATGCCTGGCGCGTGCGGTTGGAGGACGGCCTCATCGCCGCGCTGAATGACTGGCTCAAGCCGGAAAATGTGCGGGTGATTTACGGCTGAACCTTGCTGACGCCGTCCCGCCAGCGCCGACTTTATTCAGCGGTGCGCGGCAAGGCTGCGCCACCAGTCGATGAATTCCTCCAATGGCATGGCGGGGGCGTAGAGATGGCCTTGCGCCCGGTCGCAACCGAGCTGGGCAACGATGGCCGACGTTTCCGCCGTCTCGACGCCTTCGGCCACCACCAGCATGCCGAGGCGATGGGCGAGCTGCACGATGGAGGCGATGATTTCCCGGTCGCGCGCGGAAGCTTCCGCATGGCGCACGAAGCTCTGGTCGATCTTGACTTCCTGAACGGGCAGTCGCTGCAGATAGCTCATGCTTGCATAGCCCGTGCCGAAGTCATCGACGGATAACTGAAACCCGAGATTGCGCATGCTGCGCAAGACATCGATGACTTGTTCGGTATCTTCGATCATCTGGGTTTCGGTCAGTTCGAACAGCAGGCTTTCCGGACTGACCTCCCAGGTGGCGAGGGTCTGTGTGATGAGGTCGAGCAACTCGGGGTCGAGGAGGTCGTTGGCCGAAAGGTTGATGGACAGGATGACGGCGATGTTTTCAGCTTGCAGTCGATGCTGACTCTGGATCGCCTGCTGCAGCATCCAGCGGTTGAATGTGCTGCGTAGCCCAAGGTGTTCCACGGCGGCCAGGGTACGATCGGGCGGGATCTGCTCACCGGACTGCGACTGCCAGCGCAGCAGCGCTTCGCAACCGATGCAGCTGCCGTCGGACAAATCGATCTGCGGTTGCAGGTAGAGCGCAAGCCCCGGCGCACCTGTTAGCGCCCGCGGCAGTTCGACAAGCAGTTGCTGCTGGGCTTTGTCGATATGCTCCATGGCCGGGTCGAATGTGGCGTGCCCGCTGCCGGCGCGCTTGGCGCTCAGGCAGGCGATGCGGGATGACTGGATGAGATGTCTCGGGTCCTCCCCGTCGTCGGGAAGCAGGGCACCGCCGCAGACGACCCGCAGCACCATGAAACTGTCGACGCCGAAAGGCAGGGGATGGGCAAACAGGGCCTCGAACTTCATCATCCCCAGCAGCAGCGGCGCGCCGCTGGGCAGGTCGGGAAGGATGATCAGCCATTCCCAATGGTCTGCCGCATATAGCTTGTCTTGCGGCCGCAGCGCGTTGGCCAGCTGCCGCGTGATCTCGACGCGCAGGCTGCGGTCGGCTTCGGGCGCAAGACGGAACAGGGTCGGATCGGGAAGAATGGCAAAACTGATAATGCCGATGCAGCGCCGGGGCGCGAGTTGTTTTGCCTGCTGCGCGATGTCGACCCGCGCGGCAGGCAGGCGGGGCAGCCCGGTGACATGATCGACGACGCGCTGGTCGTCAAACCCGGTCAATGATTTCGTCGCCACGTCAGCCAAGATAGAAGTCGGCCGGATTGATCCCGTAGGCATCCATCGGCAATGACCGGACGATGTGGTATGGCGCACCGGTGCCGGTGGCGGGTTCCATGATCAAGTCAAGCGTGCGGGGCCGGCGTTCGATGGATTTGTCGGGGCCGAGCACGATCATGACGCGCGGTTTCAGCCGGCGCACCTGGTTCTGCTGGATCACCACGCCGACCTCGCCGCTGTTCAGTTCAACGAGCGTGCCGATCGGATAAAGGCCGATACACTGGATCAGTTGATCGACCAGCGGCGCGCGGAACTTCCTGTCGCGCATCGCCATCAGTTGCTCCAGCGCCTGTTGGCTGGAAACGGCTGAAGAATAGGCACGCTGGCGCAGCATGGCGCAATAACGATGGTCACGGTGGCACAGTATTTCTGCAGCTCGGCGATCTGCGCAGCGTCATTGACCAGAAAGCCCTGGAGCAGGAAAGGCGTTTCCAGCCAGGGGCGATCCAGTTCAGTCACGAACATGCCCTGTTCGATTTGTCGGGTGGAGATGGTTTCCTTCATGTCTATCGCCTGAAAATACTTGGTCGGTAATGTGTGCGGCCATTATCCCCCTGTCGGCAATCGGATGCTTTTCCATGGCAACGAACGCGCCAGAATTTAATGGCCGGATTCGCCAAAACACTGGCCTCCGACGAATAGCATGTCACTACTTGGCTGTTTGGTTAGAATAATTCCTGTTTCCTCACCACAATAACAATCGCCGCGCAGACCGGCTTTCCCATGCCTTCCAATGATGAGTCGCCTGATATGCCAGCGCATGTTCGCGGTGATGCTTGGTTTCGCCCCTGAGATGCTAGGCCGGGAGGCTATGAAACGCTTCCTCATGGCCTTGGGTGGCTGCGCGCTCTTCTGCCTGGGGCCACATGTCGCCGCAGCCGGGGAAGATCCCTTCCTGGCCGACTTGCCCATCGTCCTGACTCCCTCACGCCTGCAGCAGCCGCAAAACGAGGCGCCGGCGGCAGTGACGGTCATCGATCGCGCACTGATCAAGGCCACCGGCTATCGCGACATACCACGCCTGCTCAGGCTGGTGCCCGGCATGCAAATTGGCCAGGAACGGGGCAGCCGCCACTGGGTGACCTACCATGGCATGGGCAACGATTATCCGTCATGGATGCAGGTGCTGATCGATGGCCGCTCCGTCTATTCTCCCGGAAACATGGATGGCGTTGACTGGAGCGCCTTGCCGATCACCATCGAGGAAATCGAGCGCATCGAGGTCGTGCGCGGCACCAATTCCGCCGCTTACGGCGCCAATGCCTTTCTCGGGGTGATCAACATCATCACGCGGGACAGCACCGACAGCCCGGGCAAGAGGCTGGCAGTGGATGCCGGCACGCGGGGCATCCGCGATCTCAGTCTGGAGCTGGGCGGTAGCGCGGGTGCCGGCAGCCTGCGCCTCAATGCCGAGACCAGGGGCGACCAAGGCTTTGCCGGCCTGCATGACGCCATGCGCTACAACGTCTTTTCCCTGCGGGGCGACCAGCGCCTGAGCAATAACGACGAGCTGATGTTCCGGCTGGCCGCCAGCGACGGCAGGCGCGGCCTGGGCTATCCCGACTCCATCTTCGGCAACAATGCCGAGCGCCTTGCCGACAGCACCAATGCCGCCCTGCACCTGCAATGGCGGCATACGCCCGGGCCCAACGAGGAATGGCTGCTGCACTATTACCGCAACCAGGACCGTACCGACGAAGCCTGGTTTGCGACCGCACCGTCCCCGCTCAATTACCAGGTGCCGCTCGACCGCAATCGCAGCAGCGTCCGCGACAATATCGAATTGCAGCATCGCCTTGCGCTGACGGATTCACTCCGCGCCGTCTGGGGCCTGGAGGCACGCCATGACCAGATGGATTCGGCATTTCTCTACTACGGGGCGGCGCATCAGCACTCCAGCATGACGCGCGCTTTCGGTCTGCTGGAGTGGCGGTTCAAGCCGGACTGGAGCCTCAACGCCAATGCCCTGATCGAAAAATTCGACAGCGATACCCCCAGGTTCTCGCCGCGCATGTTCGCCAACTGGCAGGTGAGTCCCGCGGATACCTTGCGTTTCGGCTATGCCCGCGCCTGGCGGCAACCCACTATGTTCGAGCGCAATGGCGATGTGCGTGCCATCTATCAGGGGGTATTGCTGGTCCATCCCTATCTGCCCAATCCCGACTTGCGGGCGCCGCGCATGGACAGCCTGGAATTGGGCTACCTGGGCCAATTCCCGACCTGGCGCACACGCCTTGATGTGCGGCTGTTCATGGAACGCATCGCCGACTACATCACGCGGGTTTCGCATCCCGAAGATACCGCCCCGCTGCTATCCGGCAGCTTGCCCTCGGCCCGCTATGAAAACCTGAACTCCGCCGTGAACCTGCGCGGGATCGAATACCAGGTGGACAGCAGCCCGCGTGCCGGCACGCGCCTGCTCTTCAGCCACACGCTGATCGATCGCGGCTCCAGCGAGCGGTCGGTCCGCCAGATGACCGCGCCCTATACCGCCAGCCTGAGCTGGATTCAGGACTGGGGCGGCAACTGGTCGAGCACGCTGACCGCGCTGCACATGGGCCCGCTGGCCGGGGGGTCGGGTTTCGTGCCGACCAGCACCTATGTATCCAGACCCTATACGACGTTCGATGTGCGTTTGGCCCGCGGCATGAGCTTCGGCGCCTCGGCGGTCACCGTGGCATTGACGGCGACCAATCTTGGCGGCCGCCATCAGGAAATCGCCGACCGGGCGGAACAGTCCCTGCATGGCAATACCCCCGTCAACCAGACCTCGCCGATGGTCTGGCTAAGCCTCGGCATCAGTCCAAAATAAGCCCGTGGTTGCGCCGCGGGACGACAATTCCTGTCCAAGTTCAGCGCTCAAGGCATGATCGTTCATGGTTTGCACGATGGCTGCGTGCGTCGGGTTCTCGACCACAGCAGACTGCAAACGACAAAGGGCAGCCGGTAGGCTATAGTTGTCGCTTCAACAGTCCTCAACCCAAATCATGCTAGTTGCGCTGGTAACCCTCGTTGTGCTGATTGCTGCTGTCGGTGCCATCTATTTCCTTTTGAAAAGCATGGGGCAGGACGGCGTGGAAGTGGCTGCCCCGGGCAGTTGCAAGAGCGGCAGATGCGGTGTGCAACGCAGCACGGCCATTGCAGCAAGCTGTCGCCAGGAAGGAGATCAGTTTGGTGAAGCCGATGAACTCAAGGGGATCGCCGCCCCGGATCGCCAACACGCGGTTGAGGAACAGCAAAGCCGCCGCCTGGGCTGATCCGGTTTGCCGGCTCTGGCCGACACGCTTTCTTTGTGCGCTGCTCCTGTCCGGAGTTTCGGCACTCGCCCTGGGCCAGCAAATCGTTCCGCTAACGATTGCCCAGGGACTCAACCATCCTTGGGCGGTGGCTTTTCTGCCGAACGGCCATTTCCTGGTATCCGAGCGCGCCGCTGCGTTTCGGGTGGTGGCGCCTGACGGAAAGATCGGCCCGCCGGTCGGCGGGCTCCCGGCCATTGCCGTGGGTGGCCAGGGTGGCCTGCTGGATGTGGTGCTCGACAGTGATTTCCTGCGTAACCGCACGCTCTACTTCTGTTATGCCGAACCGGCCAGCCGGGGCAATGGCAACAGCACCGCCCTGGCCAGCGCCAGACTGTCTGCCGACCTGCGCCAGCTTGAGGGGCTGCGCCTCCTGTTTTCCCAGCGTCCCAAAACAGCCAGCGAACTGCATTTTGGCTGCCGCATCGTCGAAAGCAAAAATGCCCAGGGGCAGGCCGATGGCAAACTGTTCCTGACCCTGGGCGAACGTTTCAACCGGCGTGATGATGCCCAGACACTGGATAACCACCACGGCAAAGTCATCCGCATCAACAAGGATGGCAGCGTTCCAGCGGACAACCCTTTCGTTGGCCGCCCCGGTGCGCTCACCGAAATCTGGAGCTTCGGGCATCGCAACCCGCAAGGGGCAACGCTGAGTCCGCAAGGCGTGCTCTGGATGCACGAGCATGGTCCGCGTGGCGGTGACGAAATCAACCTGCCCCAGCCCGGCGGCAACTACGGCTGGCCGCTGGTCAGCTTCGGCAGGAATTATGACCTCACGGCCGTGGGCGACGGCAGCTCCGCCAAAGCCGGCACTGAACAGCCACTGCATCAATGGACGCCGTCGATTGCGCCTTCAGGCATGACATTCGTGACCACCGAAAAATACGGTAAAGCCTGGCTGGGCAATCTGCTGGTCGGCTCGTTGAAATTCACCCACCTGGCACGCCTCGAATTGGAGCGCCCCTTTGCCGGCAAGGTCGTCAAGGAAACCCGCCTGCTCGAAGCGCTCGGTGAACGGATTCGTGATGTACGCCAGGGGCCGGATGGCTTCATCTATGTTGTTACCGATAGTGCCAACGGCAAATTGATTCGCCTTGTGCCTTCTGCTTCTACCGCGGTACCGGATTAACCCGACCAGCCCTGGCCGGGAGTGCAAGTCTGGCCTTGAATAGACCAAGCTGCCACCTTGCGGACAATCTCGTTCCCTACTTTGTCAGAACGGGATAGTCCGTATAGCCCTCGGGACCGGGTGTGTAGAACGTTGCCGGATTCGCCTGATTCAGTGGCGCCTTGGCTTTGATCCGGGCCGGCAGGTCAGGGTTGGCGAGAAAGCCGGTACCAAAGGCAACGGCATCGAGCGTGCCCGCTGCGACCGCCGCTGCGGCTTCCTCGGGCGTATAGCCCATGTTGCCGATCAACACACCCTTGTAGTTGGCCCGCACCGGAGTGACGACATCACCCTGCTGTTTTCCGAAGAAGTCCGCACGCATCAGGTGCAGATAGGCCAGATCGAAGCGGTTCAGCTCACCTGCAAGCCATGTCGCCAGGCCGATGGGATCGCTGTCGATCATGTCGTTGTAGCTATTCAGGGGCGATATCCGCAGACCCACGCGGTCGCTGCCCCAGACCTCGCACGTCGCCGCGACAACCTCGAACAACAGGCGCGCACGATTTTCCAGGCTGCCGCCATAGGCACCGTTACGCTGGTTGCTGCCGTCGCGCAGAAACTGGTCAAGCAGATAACCATTCGCACCATGAATCTCGACACCATCAAAGCCGGCCGCCTTGGCATTCTCAGCCGCCTGCCTGAAGCCCGCGACAATGCCGGGAATTTCATCATCGCGCAGCGCGCGCGGCATCACATAAGGCCTTTTCCCCTCCGGGGTAAGCACCTCATCGCCGGTGATGGCGATGGCACTGGCGCTGACCGGCTGAGCACCACCATTCAGCAGTGGATGGCAGGCACGCCCGCCATGCCAGATCTGCAGGAAGATGCGGCCACCCGCCGCATGGACCGCGTCGGTAACCAGCTTCCATCCAGCAACCTGGGCCGGTGAATGGATGCCGGGCTCCATCCAGAAGGCCGAGTTACCCGCCATCGCCATGGTTGCTTCGGCAATGATCAGGCCAGCACTGGCGCGCTGCGCGTAATACTCCGCCATCAGGTCATTGGCGACGTGCTCACTACCGGCGCGGCAGCGGGTCAATGGCGCCATGAAGATCCGGTTGGGTGTCGTAATCGCACCCAGGCGAAGTTCGCTGAACAAATTGGTCATCGTTTGAATTCCCGTCGGGTTGAGGTGTGGGATAGATCGTCCATGCGGCATGGGCGCAAACTTTCAAGTGCGGCCGATGATTGCTTATTCAACGTGCCGTTGCCAAAGCAGCTATTCAGAACACCAAGAATACCGCCAGCAACGAGGCTGGGGGTCGCCGGCGGCGGCAAGTGATTCTGAAGCGCTTTTTGTGGATTGATGCTGTCCGGCCGATTTTCGGTCGTTGCGGTCGCTGGCTATATCAAGATCGACTTCTGCCCCCGGCCAGGGGACTAAACCGCTCGCGCGGTAAGGAAGTGCAGGCAGAGGTGGGTGACGGAAGCGGTGGTAGTTTTGCACAGGCCATGAAACTGCCGATGTTGGAGACGAGGCAATCCGCCTCGACTTTGACAGGAGCAAGCCATGGCTACCACGACCCCAGTCATCACCCCGTTGCGTCAACGCATGATCGACGACATGCGGATGCGCAAGCTGTGCGACAAGACCCAGACCCATTACCTGCGGGCGGTACGACAGTTCGCCAAGTATCTGGGCCGTTCGCCCGACACCGCCAGCGTCGAGGACCTGCGCAACTACCAGTTGCACCTGGTCGATCACGGCATCTCGCCGGTCTCGCTCAACGCGGCCATTACTGGGCTCAAGTTCTTCTGCGACGTCACGCTCGATCAACCCAAACTCATGGCGAAGATGCAACCGGTGCGCGTGCCGCGCACCCTGCCAGTGATATTGAGCCGTGAAGAAGTTGCACGGTTGATTGCTGCCTCCGGGAATCTCAAGCACCAGACGGCACTCTCGGTGGCCTACGGTGCCGGCTTGCGCGCCAGCGAAGTCGCTACGCTGAAGGTCGGCGACATCGACAGCCAGCGCATGACCCTGCGCATCGAACAGGGCAAGGGGCAGAAGGATCGCTACGCGATGCTGTCACCGGTGCTGCTGGAACGCCTGCGCGTCTGGTGGCGCGTCGCGCATGCGCAGGGCAAGATGCTCGACGGTGGCTGGCTGTTTCCCGGACTGAACCCGGTCGAGCCATTGAGTACCCGCCAACTCAACCGCGCCATCCATGCCGCAGCGGCGGATGCAAAGATCGACAAGCGCGTCTCGATGCACACCCTGCGGCACAGCTTTGCCACTCACCTGCTCGAGCAGAAGGTCGACATTCGCGTCATCCAGGTCTTGCTCGGCCACAAGAAACTGGATACCACGGCACTCTATGCGCAGGTCGCCACCGACATCCTGCGCGAAGTCGTCAGCCCTCTGGAGAATCTGCACCCGGCGTAGCCTTTCATGGGGCGCTCCGCCCTGGAAGTCGCCGACATCTTCCGCAGCCACGGACCCGCGTGGCGTCAGTCACAACCCTTGAGCCTGGGCCAACTCAAGGTCATGTCGGCCATCGAACAGTGCCGCAGCGCAGCGCTGGGAGGACATGCGCTGCGTTGCAATGCCTGCGACCACCAGGAGATCAGTTACAACTCCTGCCGCAACCGGCATTGCCCGAAATGCCAGGCCAAGGCTGCGCAACGCTGGCTGGATGCCCGGCAGGCGGATCTGCTGCCGGTGGCGTATTACCACGTCGTCTTCACCCTGCCGGCGCCGATCAGTGCCATCGCGTATTACAACAAGGCCGCCATCTACGATCTGCTGTTCAATGTGGCCGCCGAGACCCTGCGGACCATTGCTGGTGACCCGAAGCATCTGGGCGCGCAGATCGGGAGCACGCTGGTACTGCATACCTGGGGTTCCGCGCTGACACATCATCCGCACGTGCATGGAATCATTCCGGGTGGCGGGCTGTCGCCCGATGGGGAGCGGTGGGTTGCTTGCAAGCCGGGTTTCTTCCTGCCGGTGCGGGTACTCTCAAGACTGTTCCGACGGCGGTTCCTGGCGGAGCTGGCCCGGCTGCATCAACTCGGGCAGTTGCGGTTCTTCGGCGAGTATGAGCAGCTTGCCGATTCAGTGGCTTTCGCCAAGTGGCTGGCACCGCTGCGCAAGTGCGAGTGGGTGGTCTATGCCAAGCGCCCGTTTGCCGGGCCAAAGGCGGTGCTGGCCTATCTGTCGCGCTACACCCATCGTGTGGCGATCTCGAACCGGCGCCTCGTATCGATGGATGCGCGGGGTGTGACCTTCCGCTGGAAGGACTATCGGGCGAAGGGACGGACACGCCACAAGGCGATGACGCTCGCGGCCGACGAGTTCATGCGCCGATTTCTCCTGCATGTACTGCCCGGCGGATTCCACCGCATTCGCCACTACGGGTTGTTCGCCAATGCCGGGCGCCGGGAGAATCTGGCACGCGTGCGCGCGTTGCTGAATGTTGTACCCGACGCAGAGCCCGCGCCTGCCGAGGTGGCGACCAGCGTGCCGCCAAGCTTCGTCTGTCCCGCCTGTGGCGCGGCAATGATTGTGGTGGAGACCTTCGTGCGTGGCCATTGCATCCGCGGACCACCCCAGCAGCGCGGTGCCACATGAGTGTCATTCGCCATTCCATCCATCAACTTCTGTCGGCTATGCGGCACGTCGCGCCGATAGGGGACGCTTGTGCCTATCACCGCCAGAGCCCGGTTTCCCCATTGCCGATTTCCTGCAACAACGCTTCAATGCGCGTCGCTTTCGCGTGCAGGCGACGCTTCGCTTCCCGCTGGGTGGTCCACACCGTGTCACCCGGACGATCACAAAACCTCAAATCCCCATAGCCTGGCCGGCCTGATCAGCCGCCACGATGCATTCCGCGGTTTCCTCCCCCGAGGGTTGTGCGACGCCAGCCTCAGGCCGCGTCACGCCCTGCATCACATGCGCGTGATGGCAGGCATCGCACAACCCTAAACAATACCTGTCTTTCAGCTGGTGACGGCACGAAGGGCAACAACGGTTTAGGAAAGCGGATATCGATCTGAAAATGACGACCGGCCGCAAAAGGCCGACTACCCGTCCCTCAACTTCCCGAATCGCCGTCCCGCCAGCGCCGACTTTGATTCTTTCCGGTGGTGTTCAAATCCGTTGAATTCACCGCTGCCGGTCTCTACGAGGACATGCTCGACCTGCGCTGGGGGCGGGCCGTTCCGCGCGCGCCGGGTTCGGTGGGTCAGCCGTGAGTTGAAGCGAAAGAACTTGGCTTACCAGTATTTTTCGAAGGCCATCTGGCCCGGAATGCCGCGGCGGTTGGTAGCGAAACCTCGCGCCGCCAGCGATTGGCGCAACGCGCGGGCCATTTCTGGATTGCCGCAGACCAGCACGCGCGACGTGGCGACGTCGAGTGGGCAGGCGGCCGCAGCTTCGAGGCGGCCATCGGCGAGCAACAGCGGGATGCGTTCGGCGAGCGGGGTCGCGCCCGGCTCACGGGTGACGATCGGCAGATAGGTGAGGGTGGCTTTCGCGTCGGCGAACAGTTCGCGCTGCGGTATGCCGGCAATTTCGTCGCGCCAGGCCAGTTCGGACGAGTGGCGCGCGCTGTGTGCCACGATCAGGCGTTCGTAGTTCTGCCAGACGGCCGGATCCTGGAGTATCGACAGGAAGGGCCCGAGCCCGGTGCCGCTGGACAGCAGCCAGAGGTTCTTGCCGGGAGCCAGCTGATCGACGGTGAGGAAGCCATAGCTGCCCTTCTCGACGCACAGCGCGTCGCCGATGCGCAAGTGCTTCAGTTGTTCCGAGAACGCGCCGCCCGGCACCAGCACGGCGATGAATTCGAGGAAGTCGTCATAGGCCGCCGAGGCCACGGAGAAGGGGCGCCAGACCAGGTCGTCTGCCGCGCCCAGCCCGAGCCGCGTGTAGTGCCCCGGCGTGAAGCGGAAGCTGCGATAGCGCGTGGTGCGGAAGGACACCAGGCTCGACGTCCAGTAGCGGATCGACATGATGCGCTCGATGGTCCATTTTTCCCCACGGCCGGGGTCGGTGCGCTTGGCGGGAATTTGCAGGCCGGGTTCTTCGCTGGCGCCCATGATGTGGCTCCTTGAGTGTCTCCTTGAGTGGCGGATTCGCGGTTGCCGCGAAATCCCCAACTGATCGACGCCATCAGCCTACGGCAAGCTCCAGCCAGCGCCCTTGGCGTCTGCATGACATAGTCTTTTGTGGCCGCCAGACAAGCAGCTTGTCATTTCTTGCCGGGACCACCCGGGCAGGATCAGTGCTGCATGACCGAATGATCAAGGATGGCCTTGTAGGAATCAATGAAGTCTTCGAATTCCTCCTGATTGTGTTCTTGCGTCAGGAAAGTTTCGAATTCACCGCGCATGCGGTCGGCTGTCGCGCCACGCAACAAACCCATCCGTCCATGGCGCTTGTCGAGAATCTCCAGGGCGTCAAGCCCCGGGTAATCGATCACGTAAAGTAGCGGGTTGTTGAAGAGGACATTCATGGCGTAACTCCGTTGTCTGCTTGCAGAGTAGATGCGGCCGATAAACCCGGAATCAAGAGCTGGACGGGGTCGGGGATCAGGAGCAGCCTGCAGCCACTGGCGCCGGCGATGGATGCAATGAACTTGGACTAGACGACTCCTGAATGTGGTGGGAGGTTCGCTATCGAGCAGCTACGCTGCAAACTAGCGGCCCCTGCAATGTTATTAGCCTATATTGGGATAGGGTTATAGCCAATCATTACTCTCAAGAGGCGGCCGCCATGAAAACAAACGTATTTTATGCAGCTGGCTGGATTGTTGTTGGGATGCTTCTGATGGGGTTGTTGGTATGGTTTACGATGCCCTCGCTTATGCTGATCGAGCAGAAGAGCAATCGAAGCTACGATGACACCGATGCGGCGATAAGTGATGCTCTGGCGAAGAAACAGGACTGGCGGGTGCTGACAGTGAATGACTATCAGAAGGCTACGGCAGCTTTCGGCGACATGGAGCGAGTTGGCAGTATGAATATCTGCAATCCGCGCTACGCCTCAAAAATCCTGGCCAACGATGCTGACCGCGGGGTTACGTCATTGATGCCGTTAGCTATAGGGGTCTACGAAGACAAGAAAGGGCAGGTATTTGTCTCACAACTCAATGTCGGACTTCTGGGCATGATGTTCGGTGGCACCATCGCCGAGGTGATGGGGATGGCAGGCGATGACCTGAATGAGGCCGTGGCATCCGTTGTGGCCAAGTGAGGAATTGCTGCTGGGGCTTACCAAGCGGGGGGTCATAAATGGGGCATAAATAGGGCTCAGACCCCGGAATCCCTTCCCTCAACTCCCCGAATCGCCGTCCCGCCAGCGCCGACTTTTATTCTTAGCGGCGCTGCTCGAATCCGCTGAGCCCGGCTACCTCCTGGGCGCTGCCGATCTCGACGGCGACATGCGCCACTTGCGCCGCAGGCGGGCCGCGCCGCGCCCAGTTCATGATGGCGGCCACCTGTTCGGGGGTGCCGGCGACCATGGCTTCGACGCTGCCGTCGCTGCGGTTCTTCACCCAGCCGGTGACGCCCAGGCGCTCGGCTTCCTGCGCCATGCTGGCGCGGTACCAGACGCCTTGCACGCGGCCGGTGATGACGAGGTGGCGTACTTCGCTCATTTGACTTTCATGCCGGGCGTCGCACCGCTGTCCGGCGACAGGAGGAACAGGCCCGGCGTTGCGCCGATCGGGTCGGAGGCGGCGAGCACCATGCCTTCGGACATGCCGAATTTCATCTTGCGCGGTGCGAGGTTGGCAACCATCACGGTGAGGCGACCGACCAGCGTGGCCGGGTCGTAGGCTGACTTGATGCCGGCGAATACCTGGCGGGTGCCGAGCGGGCCGAGGTCGAGGGTGAGCTTCAGGAGCTTCTCGGCGCCTTCGACGTGGCTGGCGTCGGCGATCCGCGCGATGCGCAGGTCGACCTTGGCGAAGTCGTCGATGGAGATGTGCGCGGCAGATTGTTGCGCCTTGTCCTCGGCCTGCTGTTGATGCTGGGCGTGGCGCTGCTCCGACTGCGGTTTAGGGGTCGCTGTGGCGGGTGCCGCTGGGGTTGCCCCAGTTGCGCCCAATGATTCGCGATTAGCGGCGAGCAGCGCTTCGATCTGCTTGGCCTCGATGCGCGTCATCAGGTGTTCATACGCGTTGATGAGATGGCCGGGCGGCAGCAGGTGAACGGCGTCGGCCCAGTGCAGCGGCGCGACGTTGAGAAACTCCTCGGCGCGCTGGGCGAGCTTGGGAAGCACCGGCTTGAGATACAGCGTCAGCAGGCGGAAGGCGCTGATCAGCACGGTGCAGACATGGTGCAGCCGCTCTTCATTCTCCGGCGCCTTGGCCAAAACCCAGGGTTGGTTCTGGTCGACGTACTGGTTGACCTGGTCGGCCAGCGCCATGGTGCGGCGCAGGGCGCGGGCGTAATCGCGCGCTTCGTAGTAGCCGGCGATTTCCTCGGCGGCTTCCCTGAGGCCGGGCAAGTCGGTGGCGAATGCGTCATTCAGGTGCGCATGCAGCAGCTTGCCGGCAAAGCGTTTCTGGATGAAGCCGGCGGCGCGGCTGGCGATGTTGATGTATTTGCCGACGAGGTCGGAATTGACGCGGCTGACGAAGTCGTCGAGATTGAGGTCGAGGTCTTCCATCGAGCCGTTGAGCTTGGCGGCGAAGTAGTAACGCAGCCATTCTGGATTCAGGCCCTGGGCGAGGTAAGACTCGGCGGTGATGAAGGTGCCGCGCGACTTCGACATCTTGGCGCCATCGACGGTCAGAAAGCCGTGGGCGAACACGTTGGTCGGCGTGCGGTAGCCGGCGTGCTGCAGCTCGGCCGGCCAGAACAGGGCGTGGAAGTAGAGGATGTCCTTGCCGATGAAGTGGTACAGCTCGGCGCTGGAATCGGGCTTCCACCAGGCGTCGAAATCCAGCCCCTTCTGCTCGCAGAGATTTTTGAACGAGCCCATGTAGCCGATCGGTGCATCGAGCCAGACGTAAAAATACTTGCCCGGCGCGTCGGGAATCTCGAAGCCGAAATAGGGCGCGTCGCGCGAGATGTCCCAGTCGGTGAGCTTGTTTTCACCTTCGACCCCCAACCACTCCTGCAGCTTGTTGGAGGCCTCGCTTTGCAGGCGGCCCTGCTGCGTCCATTGCCGCAAGAACGTCTGGCAGCGCGGGTCGGAGAGCTTGAAGAAATAGTGGTCGGACGACTTGAGTTCGGGCTTGGCGCCGGAAACGGCCGAGAGTGGATTCTTCAGGTCGGTGGGCGCATAGGCGGCGCCGCAGGCTTCGCAACTGTCGCCGTACTGATCCGCCGCGCCGCATTTCGGGCATTCGCCCTTGATGTAGCGATCCGGCAGGAACATCTTCTTGACCGGGTCGTAAAACTGTTCGATGGAGCGCACCTCGATGAGGCCGGCCGCCTGCAGCTTCCGGTAAATGTCTTCGGCATAGAAGCGCGTCTCGTCCGAGTGCGTCGAATGGTAGTTGTCGAAGGCGACATGAAAGCCGGTGAAGTCGCGCAGGTGTTCGCCATGCACGCGGCGGATCAATGCCTCCGGCGAAATGCCTTCCTTCTCGGCGCGCAGCATGATCGGCGTGCCATGCGTGTCGTCGGCGCAGACATACCAGCATTCATGGCCGCGCAGCTTCTGAAAGCGCACCCAGATGTCGGTCTGGATGTATTCGACGAGGTGGCCGAGGTGGATGGCGCCATTGGCGTAGGGCAGGGCGGAGGTGACGAGAATCTGGCGGGGGTTCATGGCAGCGGGATGGTGAATTTATGGGGCAATTCTAGCAGCGGGGCCGGGCTGGCGCGGCCCTTGTGTGAGCTGCGCAACGGCTGACGCCGTCCCGCCAGCGCCGACTTTTACATACACAGCCATGCCGCCAGACCGCCGCCCGGCCGTGGTTCAAGCCGGACCTCCCAGTGGTTGGCGCGCGCCAGTTCGCGCACGATGGCGAGTCCGAGTCCGGCGCCGCCGGTGGCCGGGTTGCGTGACGGATCGAGGCGGTGGAAGGGTTGGAACATCGCCTCGATCTGGTCGGGCGGGATGCCCGGGCCACGGTCGAGCACGCCGATGCGGCATTGTGTGTCATCGGCTTCGCAGACCAGTTCCACCGGTGCAGCGGGAGCATGGCGCAGCGCATTTTGCAGCAGGTTGCCTATGGCGCGCCGCAAGGCCCGTGGCGGTACGGCACGCTGGCAGGGCGGACAGTGTACCGAGACAGCGCGCTCTGGCGTTGAAAAGTCGGCGGCGAGATCGCTCAACCACTCGACGAGATCAAGCGTGACTGGCGGTTCGCGCTCCAGTCCCCGCGCCAGATCGAGCAAGGAACCGATCAACCCGTTCATTTCGTCGATGTCGTTTTCCAGTTGCGTAATGAGCCCACCCCGCAAACCCTCGCTGCGCTCGGTTCCCCCCTCAAGGGGCAAGAAGCTCTTGGGGCGGCCCGGCGAGTTTCTTGGCGCCGGCGTCGGGGCGAGCTTCAGCAGTTCCAGCGCCAGGCGCATGCGCGCCAGCGGTGTGCGCAGATCATGCGAGACGCCGACCAGCAAGGTGGTGCGGGCCTGCAGCAGTTCGCGCACCTGACGTGCCATGGCGTTGAAGCGGTCGGCCAGCGCCGCCAATTCCGTCGGACCGGTTTCCGGCAGCAATTCCGGACTTTCACCCTGGCCGATGCGCTTGGCCGCTTCTTCCAGCCGCGCCAGCGGCGCCGTGATGCGACGCGCCAGCCAAACGGCAACACCGCTGGCCAACGCCAATCCGCCGAGCAGTGCAATCAGCAGGGCGGCCCACGGCTGGGCGCCGATGCGTTGCTGCGACAGACCTACCGCCAGATGACCGTGGCCCGCCGGCAGGTATGCCCAGTACCAAGTTGCGTCGCCGACGTTTTCGCGCACCAGATGCTGTCGCGTGCCGCTGCGGTGTGCCAGCGCATCTTCCAGCAGATAGAAGTAAGGTGGGTGCCATTCATCGATTCCCACGCCAGGTGACTCGGCGCGTAGCGCCAGCGCGTGGTTGGCCAGCAGTTCGAACTCGAAATCGACCCGTGTTTGTGGCGGTAATTCGGCCCAGGTCTGCGCCGACAGGATCATCAGGCTCGCCAGGTCGTCGGCCGAACGCCGCGCCAGCGGCAAAATCAGGTACACCGACAGGGCGAGTGCGGCCAGCAACTCGATCAATATGAAAGCAGCAGCGAGCAGCAGCGTGTTCTGTCGTGCCAGGCTGGTTGGCCTGTTCATGACCCTGGTTGATCGCCGCGCGGCGTGAACAGATAGCCCTCGCCACGCACGGTGCGGATGTAGGCGGGCGCGGACGGATCGGCTTCGATCTTGCGGCGCAGGCGCGTGACGCGGATGTCGATGCTGCGGTCGAAGGGGTCGCGGTCATAGCCCTTCAGCAGGTCGACCAGCGTGTCGCGCGAGAGCACGCGGTTGGGTCGGGCGAGGAAGGCGGCGAGCAGGTCGAATTCGGCGCCCGTCAGCCGGATTTCCACGCCGTCCTTCAGCAGGCGGCGACTGGCGAGGTCGAGGCTGAATGGGCCGAACTTCTGTTGGGCTTGTGGTGCCGCGTCTGCGGTTGGTGCGGCGGGCACGGACTGGCCGCGCCGCAACAGGGCGCGCAGGCGGGCCAGCAATTCGCGCGGGCCGAACGGCTTGGCCAGATAGTCGTCGGCGCCGACTTCGAGGCCGATCACCCGATCCACTTCTTCGCCGCGCGCCGACAGCATCAGGATCGGCACCGTCGACTGGGCGCGCAGCAGGCGCGTCAGCGCCAGCCCATCCTCGCCCGGCAGCATCAGGTCGAGGACCATGGCGTCGGGCATGCCCTCGGCCAGCGCGGCACGCATTGCCGTACCATCGCCGACCGCCGCGACGTCAAAACCGTTCGCGACCAGATAGGTGCTCAACAATTCCCGCAGGGCCGGGTCGTCGTCGACGATGAGAATGCGCGGAAGCTCTGGAGTGGCCATGCGGCCAAGTGTAACGCCTGGGCTGGCCGGCCAGATCAGCCGGATACGCAGCGATACCCATGGAAACAAACGGAAACAGTCAGAGACGGGCGAGACATGGCACTGTTACGCACCGCACAGATGATGAGAACACCGGAACACGGACACCATGAATACCAGAACTTTCACCCTTCAACTATTGCTGCTGGCGCTGACGCTGCCCGCCTGGGGACAGGATTCCCCGGCGGCGACCGAGGCCCCGGCTGCACGTCCCTTGAATCTTTCACTGCCAAAGGATGTCATCCGCTCGACCCCTGCCCCCTTCATGGGCGAAGTGGTGGATGACACGGTGGCACGCAATCTGCGACCGGAATCTGGGCGTCTACCCTACGGCAGCGGTTACGAAGCTCGCCAGCGTGAAAAGAAATCGGGGGACGGCGCGGGCTGGGGCAACGGTGAGCGCGGCAGAGGCTCAGGCGCTGGCAGCAGTGGCGGTGGCGGCAGCAGCGCCAGCGGCAGTGGCGGCGGCGGTGGCAGGGGTGGTGGCGGTGGTGGCGGTGGTGGCCGTGGGCGGTGACGACATTTCATTCAATCCAGAGGAGAAACATCATGAATTCATTGAAAACATTGGCAATCGTGCTGGTTTCCGCCAGCGTGGCCACGGCGGCTTTTGCCCGGGGCGGTGGTGGCGGCGGTGGCGGTGGCGGTGGCATGGGCGGCGGCGGCATGGGCCAAGGTTCTGGTCAGGCCACGCAGTCGCAATCCCAATATGAAAATCAGTACCGTAACCAAAAGGGTCAAGGCAGCGGTCAGGGCACGCAAACCCGCACCCAGACGCGCGACCAGGTGGGCAACACAACCGGACAGCCGACACAGACACGCGACCGCGACCGTGACCGGATTCACGTTCCGGCCACCGCACCGACCAACTGAGTTTCCCGCTATTTAGCCTGACCCTGACCCAGTGCAGCCGCAAGGCTGCCGGTCAGGTCGGGCAGGTTGCGTTTTCGAGCGCAGCCAGCCACGCTAGTGCTTGTTCGCGCGTTGCGCCGCACATTTCTGCAGACGGCTGCAGTCCCGCACAACAGGTGGGCCGTTCCGGCCGGCCAAACAATCCACAGAGAAGTTCACCGGTCAGGTGGCGGCAGGCGACCCCGGCCGGCTTGTCCAGCGACGAGATCGACGGGGCGATGCAGCACGCTGCACAGCCTGGTCGACAGGCCAACGCCGTATCGCCAGAGCCGACTTTTATCAGATGACCGGATTGCATGGCGCCATTGTCTCTCCCCGGGCAGATAGATGCCAGTCTTGAATGTTGCGACTGACGCCCCCAATTGGTGGCAATTCGCGCCTGATAAAATCGCTCAGGCAATTTCCCACCACGTCCACCAAGAGGTTTTTTACATGTCTCTCACCGAACAATCCATCCAGACGGCCCTGCAAACGGTGGTCGATCCCAATACCGGCAAGGATCTCGTCACTACCCGCAGCGCCAAGAACATCAAGATCAGCGGCGCGGATGTTTCAGTCGACGTCGAACTGGGTTACCCCGCCAAGAGCCAGATCGAGCCGATCCGGCAGGCCGTGATCGCGGCCATCAAGGGCGTGGCCGGCGTCGGCAATGTCGCGGTCAACGTGTATCAGAAGATTGTTTCGCATGCCGTGCAAAAAGGCGTCAAGCTGGTGCCGGGCGTGAAGAACATCATCGCTGTCGCCTCCGGCAAGGGTGGCGTCGGCAAATCGACCACCGCCGTGAACCTGGCGCTGGCGCTCGCGGCCGAAGGCGCCAGCGTCGGCATCCTCGACGCCGATATCTACGGCCCGTCGCAGCCGCAAATGCTCGGCATCGCCGACAAGCAACCCGAATCCACCGACGGCAAGAAACTCCAGCCGCTCACGGCGCACGGCATCCAGGCCATGTCGATCGGCTTCCTGATCGATCCCGAACAGCCGATGGTCTGGCGCGGCCCGATGGTGACGCAGGCGCTGAACCAGTTGCTCGGCGACACGAACTGGCAGGACCTCGATTACCTCGTGGTTGATCTGCCGCCCGGCACGGGCGACATCCAGCTGACCCTGGCGCAGCAGGTGCCGGTGACCGGCGCGGTGATCGTCACCACGCCGCAGGACATCGCCCTGCTCGATGCGCGCAAGGGGCTGAAGATGTTCGAGAAGGTCGGCATTCCGATCCTCGGCATCGTCGAGAACATGAGCATCCACATCTGCTCGAAGTGCGGCCACGAGGAGCACATCTTCGGTTCCGGCGGTGGCGACAAGATGTGCAAGGACTACGAAGTCGAAATGCTTGGCGCCTTGCCGCTCGACATGTCGATCCGGGTGCAGGTCGATGGCGGCAAGCCGACCGTCGTTGCCGAACCCGCTGGCCGCGTGGCGGAAATCTACAAAGGCATCGCCCGCCGCATCGCCGTCAAGATCGCCGACCAGGCCAAGGATCACAGCGCGAAATTCCCGAGTATCGTGATTCAGAACACCTGACCTGCAGCTGCGGGGCGGACTTGCGCCGCCCTGACGCGTATTGACCCCCCCCCGAAAGAGCGGATAATCCGCTCTTTCCCTTTTTTGGCGGCTGGCAATGAGCATCAAGTCTGACAAATGGATTCGCCGCATGGCGGCTGAGCACGGCATGATCGAGCCCTTCTCGCCCGATCTGGTGCGTGAGGTGAATGGCGAGAAAATCGTTTCCTACGGCACGTCGAGCTACGGCTACGATATCCGCTGCGCCGATGAATTCCGCGTCTTTACCAACATCAACTCGACCATCGTCGATCCCAAGAACTTCGACCCGAACTCCTTTGTCGAGGTTTCGGGCAAGGGTTATTGCGTGATTCCGCCGAACTCCTTCGCCTTGGCCCGCACCCTCGAATACTTCCGCATCCCGCGCAGTGTCCTGACCGTTTGTCTCGGCAAGAGCACCTACGCTCGCTGCGGCATCATCGTCAATGTCACGCCCTTCGAGCCCGAATGGGAAGGTTATGTGACGCTGGAATTTTCCAACACTACGCCCCTGCCGGCCAAGATCTACGCCGGTGAAGGTTGCGCACAGGTGATCTTCTTCGAGGCCGACGAAGTCTGCGAGACCTCCTACAAGGACCGCGGCGGCAAGTATCAGGGGCAGGTTGGAGTAACCTTGCCCAAGATCTAAGGGCTTTCACCACGGAGGACACGGAGAGCACGGAGAAAGACATATTGGGTCTTCTCTCCGTGCTCTCCGTGGTTAATTGATTTTGGAGTTATCCATGCGTTTCCACTTTCCCATCATCATCATCGACGAGGATTTCCGTTCCGAGAATGCCTCCGGCCTCGGCATCCGTGTGCTGGCCGACGCCATTGAAAAGGAAGGCATGGATGTGCTGGGCGTGACCAGCTATGGCGACCTCACCTCATTCGCCCAGCAACAGAGCCGGGCCTCGGCCTTCATCCTGTCGCTGGATGACGAGGAACTGGCCAATGACGAAGTGAAAACCATCGCCGAACTGCGCGCCTTCGTCGAGAAGATTCGCTACAAGAACGCCGAGATCCCGATCTTCCTCCACGGTGAAACACGCACCAGCCGGCACATTCCGAATGACATCCTGCGCGAACTGCATGGTTTCATCCACATGTATGAAGACACGCCGGAATTCATCGCCCGCCATGTCGTGCGTGAAGCGAAGAGCTACCTCGACTCGCTGCCGCCGCCCTTCTTCCGCGCGCTGACGCATTACGCCGCCGACGGCTCGTATTCGTGGCACTGCCCCGGCCACTCCGGCGGTGTGGCTTTCCTCAAGAGCCCGGTCGGCCAGATGTTCCACCAGTTTTTCGGCGAAAACATGCTGCGCGCCGACGTCTGCAATGCCGTCGAGGAGCTTGGTCAGTTGCTCGACCATACCGGTCCGGTGGCGGCCTCCGAGCGCAATGCCGCGCGCATTTTCAACGCCGACCATCTGTTCTTCGTCACCAACGGCACGTCGACCTCGAACAAGATTGTCTGGCACTCCACCGTGGCGCCCGGCGACGTCGTGGTGGTGGACCGCAACTGCCACAAGTCGATCCTCCACGCCATCATGATGACCGGGGCGATTCCTGTCTTCCTGATGCCGACGCGCAACAATTACGGCATCATCGGGCCGATTCCGCGCGAGGAATTCCTCTGGGAGAACATCCAGAAGAAGATCGCCGCCCATCCCTTCGCCACCGACAAGAACGCCCAGCCGCGCGTGCTGACCATCACCCAGAGCACCTACGACGGCATCATGTACAACGTCGAGGACATCAAGCAGATGCTCGACGGTCACATCGACACCCTGCACTTCGACGAAGCCTGGTTGCCACACGCCGCCTTCCACGATTTTTATGGCGACTACCATGCCATTGGCGCCGACCGGCCGCGCTGCCAGGAATCGATGATCTTCTCGACGCAATCCACGCACAAACTGCTGGCCGGCTTGAGCCAGGCGTCACAGATCCTGGTGCAGGACGCGGCGCACCAGAAGCTCGACCGCGACGTGTTCAACGAAGCCTACCTGATGCATACCTCAACTTCGCCGCAGTACGCCATCATCGCCTCCTGCGACGT